>JBBQEJ010000134.1:0-14437 GCA_038320555.1 Vicinamibacterales bacterium
ACCGCCCATCGATCCCGAGCGATCGATGACGAACGCCACGTTGATGGGCTCGCGCGTAGAAGCGCGCGGAGACTCAGGCGCCGCGAAGGAGAGGAGCACGTACCGGACGCTGTGCCCGCCGGCGCGAACGAGCGTGCGATCGGTCTGGATGTTCAGAGTCATTACTGGTCCTCTCCTTCTGATTCGTCGAATATTTTCCGGGCCGCGGCCATGAGCATCTCGAGGTGCCGCTGCTCGAGCCGGGACAACGGCCGGCGGATGTGCAGTTCCATCCCGTCAGCCAGCGTGAAACGCTCCCACTGGGAACGCGCGGGCGCGGCCGGCGCGGCGCTCGACAACTTCTGCGCACCTGCGAGGCTGGACGGTATCCCGTACGATGCCTGCGGCTCCCGGACCGACTCGGCCCTCGGTGTGACGGGTTCGGCCAGCACACTGCGGATGTAGTCCAGCGCCGAGCCTCGCGCTTCGGAGCGGCGCTGCTTCGTCTCAGCAAGCAGCGCGTGCACCTGGTCGTCGGTCAACCCCTTGGTCCGTTTCGCGATTTCCGACAGCGGGAGGTGTTGCTTCTGAAGCAGCCGAATGAGCCGTATTCGGGAGACGTGACCCTCGCCGTACCGGGCGCCTGGACCGGGAGCCCCCGCCGGCGGCAGAAGGCCCTGCTGGACGTAAAAATGCACGGTCCGCGGGGTGACACGCGCTCTTTCGCTCAGTTCCTTGATGTCAAAATCGGTCAAGCTACGGGTATTATGACAGTTCAACGTTTAACTGTCAAATCATGTTGAGTATCCGCGCCTCGCTGACAGCCCGACGACCGTGCTGCCGTCAGCACGCGCCGGACGTCACTACGACTGTAACTGGGGAGCAGGACAGGAGTGGTCCATCTTAAGGTTCCGGGATCGCCCATCGCAAATGTGTCGAATGGTGTTCAGTGATAATCAGCCGGGTGACCACGGTCTTCTTCTCCCCTTCGTACACGGCCGCCGCCTACGAGTTCGATACAACTCGAAAGTCCGGGTGGATCGCGCAGTCGCTGGAACGATTCCCGATCGGCGACGTGCAGCTTGTGGCCCCGGAGCCTCTGACCTCCGACCAGTTGGCGACAGTCCACACGGCTGCTTACGTCAACGCGATCAGGACCGGTGAGCCGCGCGGCCTCGCGGAATCCAACGGCCTGTCCTGGGACCCTGGTCTCTGGACGGCCGCGTGCGCGTCGAGTGGCGGCGCAGTGAGCGCCACACTGCAGGCCCTGCGGACCAGGCGCAATGCCGGTTCTCTATCGAGTGGGCTCCATCACGCGTCGGCGGTCTGGGGGGCGGGACTCTGCACGTTCAACGGCCTCGCGCTCGGAGCGCGTCAGGCGCTGGACGCCGGCACGCAGCATGTGCTCATTCTTGATCTCGACGCCCATTGCGGCGGCGGCACACACGCCGTCGTCGCGAGCTGGCCAGATGTTGTCCAAGTCGATGTGTCTGTGAACCACTTCGATAGCTACGGCATCACGGCAGGATCGCGGTCCACACTCGACATCGTCGCAACAGCTGACGACTACCTGCCCACGATTACGCGTCGCCTGCATGCGCTCGAGGACTTGTCGCTCGACGTTGTCATCTACAACGCGGGCATGGATCCTCACCAGGCCAGTCTTGGCGGTGGTCGCGACATCACGTTTGCGACGCTTGCGGAACGGGAGCGGCTCGTCTTCGAGTGGGCACGCGACCGCCAGGTGCCCATCGCCTTCGTGCTGGCGGGGGGTTACATCAGTGCGGCGTTGTCGCAGGAGGAGCTGGTCGGTCTGCACCGGCTGACCATCGCCGCCGCGGCGCTCGCAAACGCTGGCGAGGCGCCTGACGCGAGCAGCATCATGTCCACCGCCCGCCCCGGTCCTCACGAGGGAGCCAAGGCGAAAGAGACATCGTAGAGTCTATGCATCAACGCAGTATTCCCGGTTAGTCGACCCAGACGAAATGCTCGGCCGATAGCACCGGTTGCGCGTCGAAGCGGTAGGCCACCAGGGGGCCGCCATTGCCGGCGCTGTAGTCCACGCAGGCAGCGCGATCGGACTGTAGCGTCGGGGTGCCGGTGAGCCAGTAATGGCCAAAGAACACCGGCTTGTCCGCTCGTGCGACTCGCGCATGCGGTGGGATAGGCAGGTTTGGCAATGCTGCGCGTTCCGCCGGCGACAACATCGCCGAATCACGGTAGGTCGTCGCGTCTTGGTCCCACCACCGCACCCGCACTCGGTTCCGTACAAAGCCATCCTTGTCCTGAAACTGGTGGCCTGGGGGTAGCGGAATCTCGATGCCTTTGGTCAGGCACTCAACAGCCTTGAACAGACTGGGCGTGGCGCTGTCCTTCTCGGCCTCATCCTCCGGTTCGTCGGTCGCCGGAACCATCAAGTCTCGCATGAGGTGCCGCCCATTGTGCAGACGCGGCGCGAGCCATGCCATGAACGATGGATGCCAGCACGCATGCACGACGTGGAGTTCCGGCAGATCCAGCCAGAGAGGGAGCGTCAGGAACCAGTCGATGATCTCGGCGTGCAGCGCTGGCTTGCCCTCCACTTCTGCAAGGAAGGCTGCGTGCTGTTTCCGATTCTTGGCGCCCCATTCTGCACTGTCGTGGGAGCGCAGGTACTCTCCCGGCTGCCGGGGATCGGGGGTGTGCCAGGCGATGGCATTCAGTTCATGATTGCCCATGACCGCCAGCGCGACTCCAGCATCCACCATGCGGCGCACCGTGTCTATGGAGCGGAGTTGTGCCGGACCGCGGTCTACGAAGTCTCCGACGAAGATCGCCTGCCGTTCCGCGTGGCGCCAGGCGCCGGCCGTGTTGCGATAGCCGAGTTTGCGGAGCAGGGCCTCCAGCTTCGCTGACTGCCCGTGGATGTCCCCGATGATGTCACAGCCCACGATGCCCCGTGACGGACGTTCCCATCCTCAACACGTGCCGAGTCGGAGGTCTGGAAGACCTGTCTTCATTTAGGAACCGGGCTCCGCGAGGTGCTTGAAAGTGGCGGCGCATCTATCGATCCCGCTCCAGTCTTCCCTGGTGTCATACCGTACCGTCCGGTTGATTCGCGGCCACAGGCGGCCGTCTCTGAACCTAGCCCCAATCGAACCCACGATAGGACGACCTCGATACAGCTTCAGGAAACCGGCTTCCAAGTGTTGCCATTTTTCCCGGTTGCTTGCCTTGCAGAGGGCCACCCAATTGCCTGGCTCATCTGCGCCGAGCAGGCTCAGCGGGATTATGTGATCGATGTCGAGTTGCGACGTTCTCTTTTCGCAGTGCGAACACATCTGCTGATCCGCACCCACAAGCTGTCGGCGAAGTGCCTGACCGATAGGCGCCCGAGAGAGACGAGCGGACGCCTTCCCTTTCGTGAGCTTGTCTCTTTGTAGCACTACTCGGATCGGACCGTCCCGCCCCGCATCCAGCCGAACCACGCCCATCGTGCACGCCAGCGCTCGCATGATGAACTTCAGAGGGATGTTGAACCGGTCCGCTAACTGCTGAAGGTTCCGTCCTTCGATAACGTTGGCTGGTTCTTCGTGAAGCCTGTCGAGGATGGCGACCGCATACTCTGGGATCGAGCCGGGCCCGAAGGACATCTCGGCCCGTTTGCGCGCCTTCTTCCTCCAGTACTCGAGGCCGTTATTTGGTTCCAGTGATCGTTCCCCTTGAGCGCATTAGGCTCCGCATCCGATTCGCCGGCACGGCGGGCTTGGCTGAGCGCCCTGGTGCTCGACCTTGTGGTTCCGGGACATCGTCCGTCCTCGACAGCCTTTCTCATTCGGCCACGCCGAGAAACGTGGTCGGATTCTCGGCACCCTTGAGGAAGCCCTGTTCGTTGCGTTACCGCAGCCAGCCTTTGATCGGGAACACATACAGGGAAATCGCCATACCCATGGCAATTCCGAACGCCACCTGGCCAAGGGTCACGGACCAGGGATTGCCCGTGACGTTCATCCCCAACAACCCGCCCGCGACAGAAGAGATCAGGCCCAGAAAGCCGACGATCGCGAGCAGCTTCATGAACTTGTTCATCTCGAACGAGATGACGCTCATGTGAAGGTCCCTCGAGGCGGTGGACTTCCTCCTCGTGCCGGCGCGCGACGAACCTATAGCGATCGCGTACAACCGCAAGCAGGTCGTAGGTCGTGTGCACGGGGAAATTGACATCCGTTAGAGCGGCGCGCGCGGCTGTCTGCCTGGCGATGGCCTTGTGAAGATCGAAGGGATACCACGTCGCAGTTAGAAGGCCCGTCTTGGTGACAAGTGCGAGCACGCGATTCCTCGAAACCGTCGGGAAGCCTGTTCTGGTAACGGTCGGCAGCCAGAGAAGAATGCTCGTCAGACCAGGAACGTTCTTGAGGCGAGGCTGACCCTCCGGGTCGATGAACTGAGCCACATCCGGGTCAGGAATTCCCTCGAAGGGCACAAGCTGCGAGACCCTGGGGGTGTCGACGCTGGACGCGTGATACCAGGCTGGCTTTCTATTATGGTCGCGCGTCCAGGCAAGAAGGTCTGCCCAACTGGACTCGCTCGGAGACTGCCCTTCAATGGGCTTCACGACCGTGACATTTGTGTCGCCGCCGCCGCGTGCCGGATCAGACTCTCGCCGTTTCTGGACTGCAAGTGCGCCCGCCCTGGCACCAAATGCGACCGCCCGTCCGACACGTAGGAGCCGGAACACGAGCGCACCGCGCATTGCATCCGACACTTGAGGAAGAAGAGAAAGAAGGGGTCCCCCGATGCAGACGGCATCGACGATCCTCCAGGGGCTACGCAGCCAGGCGGATCGGTTCCGCGCAACGGTGAACTGAACGACGAACTCCAGGACAAACAGGCCCAGCACCACCCAGTCAGCTACGTCGAGCAGTCGATCGGTTGCAGGGGACGCGTCGAACACCAACGGCCCAATGGCCGTGGCGAGCGCAAGCAGCGCCAGAAAGCCCATCACCGCTTCGTTCAGAACGCACGAGGCCCACATCCACGCAGTCGCAACTGGATGGGCTGTGCTTGAGTTACTCACCTCGGACGAGTGAGTTGGGCGAGGAATGGTGGGAACCATGGACCGGGCATTGTGGCAATTCGAAGCGGCAAAAGATGTCCTGTTCGGCACACCCCTGCCGGGCAGCGACTTGGTTGATTCAGGCTTCGCCCATGCCTCGACGCGCTCTCGCCCAGTCGCGATTCCGCCGGCGTCACGGTCCCTCTCCTGATGTTTATGCGATTAGCCAGAGCTTTACAGTGTCGGGCGGCGGGGCGGCTTGCCCGCGCCGTCCCTATGCTCGACCTCGCGGTTCCGGGAGATCGTCCGTTATCGACAGCTTTTTATCGTTCGGCAACGCCGACATAGGTGATCGGATTCTGGGCACCTTTAGGAAGATGCTGAGTGACCGTCTTTCCGAGATACCTGGGCTGCAAGCAACGCCCTTGTCATCGTCCTCTGTGGTCGAATGATGGACCTCTCCTGTCACCGTCTCAAGCCATACTGGGATATGGCCAAACGCATCGCAATGGCTCCGTCTTCCGGGCGATCGAGCACGAGTCGTCCGCCGGCGCGTGTAACTCGCGGTATGGAGATTCGCAAGGCCGTTTTTCGAGCCCGTCGCCAACCCATGTCGCGCCAGGAGCTACACACCTCGCTGGACAACATCGTCCGGGACTGGATTGCCGCCGCGTGCGTCTGGGAGGAAGGCTGGCTGATAGGAGACTATCGGTTTCTCGTCTTTTCAATTGCGGTTGCGCCGCGCACCCAGGTGTACGTTCAATTCTGGTCCGAACCGTTCGAGACCGTGTCCTGGGAAGTCTCCTCAGGGAAGTGGAATCCTCCGGCCGACAAGTGGCTCGCTGGCGAACGCTCCGGGCGCATCGCGGCTTTCGAGTTCGAGATTGGCGGACGAGCGGAAAACTTTCAGCGCGAGATCGGGGTCGCCTCGCGCGCCGATGCGGCGGCCGTCGCGCGGACGGTGGTCGACATCCTGTACGCGGGATTCGACTACCGAGGGCTCAACGACCTCGACGTGCATCTGGAGTACAAATCCCGTGCCGAAATGAAGCCGGTCCTGGCGTCATTTACGCCGGAAGATGTGGCGAAGATCTTCACCGCCCATGGCTACGCGCTCGTCAGCGACAACGAAGACGAGGACCTCCCTGTCCTGCAGGTGAGAACGCGCGGTGTCCTTACGACTGTCGCCTTCGCCGATCGAATTCCGGATCAGCACCTGTTCGAAACCATCGCACTGCTCACGCCCGACGTCACGCCGACCTCCGAGGCCACTGCCCAAGATGTGCTCGAACCCGGGGGGGCCGCCGGGCAAGTAAGCCCAGTCACAATTGGAGTCAGACTTAACTTCTCAGGCGGGGTGACTGCCGAGTGGCTCATTCGCCGTGTCGTAGAATGGACGGAGGCGATCCGGCAACATCACGCGGAGGCCCGAAAGAAGAAGCGGCGGGCGTCGAAAGACGTGCCTGGAGTGGTGCATTAAGGCTCGCGTACGCCCAGTATGGATAGACCCGATGCTCGCTAAACTGCCAGACATTCCGCGCTCGCCAAGGGGCGCTCGCGCGCGTTGTGATGGCGTCGCGGCTCGCGCAGGATATCTACGAAGAGATCCAGCATGCACGCGACAGGTACTCGCCTCGGCTGGCGTTCGAAACACTGCGGATGTCGATGCCGGACTCACAACAGACGATGCTCCCTCTGAGAACGCAGCGGTGGAAGGCATCGTAGCGACGGGAACGGGGACAGATCAGGCCACTCGCCGTTGCCGCGACACCGCTACCACTTTGTCGAGGCTTGGCGCCGGCCTTTCAACGCCGCTCGTACCTGCAACAACCATCCCTCGGCAGCGCGCGGTTGGCCCTCGACGTGCTCGGAACGAGCCTGAGCGCAGGCGACGGTCGCGACGACATCGGTCCGGCTGCAATGGACGCTCCAGAAAGCCATCCGGAAATTCCACGACTCGTGAGCGCGCCGCCGCGCGCCACGAGGTCACCCACGCGCTCAACGCGCTCGACGAAGCGCGCGCCAAAGCCGGCCTGCCCCGCAGGTGACCGGGCCAGTCAGGCCAGCTGGAGCGCCGTCGGCAGGGCGACCCCTTCCTTGTTCACGACCTCGAAGTATTGATTGTGCGCGTCCGGCCCGAGCATCGGGTCGAGGAACTTCTGCAGTGTGTCGATGGAGGCCGCCTCCCAAATGCACACCGCCTTCTTGCCGTCCGGCGTCGGGATCGAGTGGTGCAGTTTGAGATGCCCGGGAATGTTTGCGACCCCCTGTTGCGCGCGCGACCATACCTTGCTCGGATCCGACACGTTGTGCTGAACCATGATGTACATACTGTCCTCCTTGGGCAGGTGAGAGCCGAACAATGCGCCTCATTCAGCAACCTCGTCAAGAGGAATCGTCGCGCCGTGGGTCAGGCCGAGGCGCTCCGTTGAGGCGATCCTGCTAATCTGCATTTGTCGAATGGGTGAAACCGCACGCGTCACGCCTAAGATGTGTATGGTCAAACATCGAATCGAGGACACAAAATGTCGGAAGCAGAAGTCCTGAAAGCAGAACTCGAGAGACTCAAGGCGGAGAATGACCAGCTCAAGAACCAGCGCGGACGCGCGATGAGCCTCAAAGTCAGCGAGAAGGGGGGCGTCTCCGTCTACGGTCTCGGCCGCTTTCCCGTGACGCTCTACAAGGAACAGTGGGCCAAACTGCTGTCGATGGCCGAGGAGATTCGCGCGTTCATTAAAGAAAATGACGCGCGGCTGAAGGCGAAGCCGGAGTAAGCGGGGACCGCGTCCGCACTTTGCTCTCTCTCTGAGCACCACATCGTCCCCGCCTCAGGGCTTGATCTCGAACTGAGATGCGCTCGCCGGTCGTCGCGGATGACGTTGACACTCCTCACGCCACGAAGGCAGACTGAATAATCGCGAGTCGCTGTTCGCGATTCGATTCGCGGGTCGCGACTCGCGGCCATGCCCTGAGCGAGCGGTCCGTCCCGAGCGAGTCGAAGGATTCGCCGCTGAGGGCGCGTATAGGAGAGACAGTCATGATCAACCGCAAGACCATCGCCTGCATTATCGGGTTGTTCTGTTTGTTCCTGGCCGAGGCCGCGTCGGCGCAGCCGAGGTGGGGTCGCGAGCGCGTCCCGAACCAGGGCGCGTGTTTCTATCAAGATGCGAATTTCCGCGGCAACTACTTCTGCGTGCGCCAGGGTGACCGGCTGCCGTCGTTACCCTCTGGAATGAGCGACAAGATCTCGTCAGTCCGCGTTTTCGGTGCGTCCGAGGTGACCGTGTTCCGCGACGCCAACATGCGCGGCCGCTCGGCCAGATTCATCGACGAGGTGCGGAATTTGAAGGGAGAGGGCTGGAACGACCAGATCTCCTCCCTGGAGGTGACGTCCGGCCGCGATTACAGCGCCTACGGCGGCAATGGCGGCAACCGCGGCCGCGCCCGGGGCCGGGCCGATCGCAATCCCGGCGGCTGGGGCAGCGATCGCCCACCCGTGTGGGGCCGGAATGGGCAGAATCCGTCTGAGGGAGCGTGCTTCTACGAGGACGCCAACTTCCGGGGGCAATTCTTTTGCGCGCCGCGCGGCGCTACCTATACGGCACTCCCGCAGGGCTTCAACGATCGCATTTCGTCAGTCCGGGTATTCGGCTCCGAGGTGAGGATTTTCCAGGACCAGAATTTCCGCGGACGATCAACGGAGATCCGTTCCGACGTGCCCGACCTGCGCGGCAACTGGAAGGACAAGGTCTCATCGATTCGGGTGTTCTAACGCGAATCGATGAGTTCGGCGGGGGCTGAGCCGGTTGTGCTGTACGAAATTGCTGACGCGCAAGGCTGGTTGACCGGGACGATGCCGAAGCTCGGCGAAATGCATCGGATTGACAAAGACAAGAACGAGGTTGGCGTCAACGAGTGACGTCGTTTGACGCGCAGGCTCCGCATCAGGGAAAGAAAGCCACCAGCGCCTGGTCCACGTAGGCCCAGGCGCTCGTCGTGCTGACGGGCACTCGAAGCACCTGAACCGCCAGGACGCACGCGCCGGCGATCCAGTAGACGCGGTGCACGCGGCCCATCGTCCGCCGATCGTGAATCATCGCGGCAACGATGAGGAGGTTGGCGACAAGTCCCGGCATCACCGTCACGAAGACCGGCGGGGGACTGGCGACTCCTGTCACCCCGACCGGTCGGGCAGGCGCCAGGAAGAGCAGGAACCATCGGCCCACCGCAGCCTGAAGCATCGACGCGGTTGCCACCACCATCAGGCGCTTGTGCACCTCCGGCTTCCTCACGTTGAGGACGGCGATTGCGACGAGCACGGCGAACATCACGATAGCCGTCACCGACACGATCGAGAAGGCGCGTGCCGCGTCGCCGAATCCGGCCGCTTCCGCTCGCTTGAGACTGGTCACCGACGCGTTCAAGCCCACAAACAGCATCCCGGTCGCCAATGCCACACCGGCAACGCCGAGCTCACGGTGCCGCGTGACTTCGCCTGTTGCGGCGAGCCACGTCTGTCGCAGGAAGAGCAGCGTCCATCCGTAGAAGAACAACGCATGCACGTGGGTAATTGGCGGGACCTCGAGCTTCGCACGCGTGAGCGGGATCCAGTACGTGGGCGCAAAGCCGATCACGGCGACGGCAACAAAGGTCGCCGCCTGCCGGTACTGCTGGAACGAAAACACGCGACTCAGCGACAACGCTCATTGATTACCTTTCTTGAGAGCCGTTTCAATTTGGGGAATTGGCGAGTTGGTGAATTGGTGAATTCACCAACTCAAGAATTCACGAATTCACCAATTGCAAGCAGGGGCTCTACGGGTGTCAAAGCTGGCGGGTTGTACCACCGACCCGCAGGCAGGCACCGGCTTCCCCACCGCGAGGCAGTAAGATGTGGCCCATGTTCCTCGTCAATCGAATCTGCTCCGTGGTCTGCCTTACGCTGCTCGTCAGCGCAGGGGTCACACACCAGGCGCCCGCCACCCCCCAGGCTGACAAATGGGCCAAGGAAATGGCCGCGTTTGAAGAGCAGGACCGCAACGATGCCGCGATCGGCGGGGTCGTGTTCGCCGGGAGCTCGAGCATCCGGCTGTGGGACCTGAAAAAGTCTTTCCCTGATGTGCCGCCGCTCAATCGCGGGTTCGGCGGCTCGGAGATCCCGGATTCGGTGGCCCACGTCGATCTGCTGGTCATCCGGCACAAGCCGCGAATCGTGATCTTCTATGCCGGAGATAACGACATCGCCGCAGGCCGGACGCCGCAACAGGTGTTCGACGACTACAAGTCGTTTGTCGAGAAGATCCACACGGCACTTCCCGCGACAAGGATTGCCTTCATCGCCATCAAACCAAGCATTCTGCGCTGGGCGCTCGTCGACAAGGTTCGCGCCGCGAACGCGCTCGTGCGCCAGTACGCCGCCGCCGATGACCGTCTCGGTTTCATCGACGTCGATGGACCGATGCTCGGCTGGGACGAAAAGCCGCGCAAGGACCTGTTCGTTGCCGACGGTCTGCACATGACGCCGAAGGGTTACGAGCTGTGGACGACGCTCGTTCGACCCTTTATGGACGTGAGCCAGATTCAGTAATTCCGGTCACCACTACACCGTGATCCATCGTAGCCCGCACCCCGCGGTCGACATTCCCGCGACGCCGCTCGCCGATTTCGTCCTCGCACGCGCCGTGGCCAGGGGCAATCGGCCGGCGCTCGTGGACAGCATCACGGAGCGCGCGATCACGTACGCCGAACTGCCGCACCTCGTGGATCGCGCCGCGGCGGGACTCGCGCGCCTCGGACTGCGGAAGGGCGACGTGTGCGCCATCTTCAGCCCGAACACGATCGAATACCCGATCGCGGTGCTGGCGCTCGCGCGCCTCGGCGCCGTCGCCACGACGGCGAGCCCGCTCAATACGAAGGACGACCTCGCACGTCAACTCCGAGACTCGCGTGCGCGCGTGTTGATCACGTCGACGACGCTGGCCCGGACGTGGACGGACGGCGTGGAAGGCTCGGCGGTCGAGCAAGTCGTTACGTTCGACGGCGCGCCCGGGAGCGGCATCCGGTTCGACCAGCTCATGGCCGCGCCTGGAACGCCGCCACAGGTTGCGATCGACCCCGAGGATCTCGTCGCGCTGCCTTACTCGAGCGGAACGACGGGCCTCCCTAAAGGAGTGATGCTGTCGCACCGGAATCTCATCGCCAACATCCTGCAGACCGACGGTTCGGATCACTACCTCCACAATCGCGACACGACGGTCGCCTTTCTCCCCTTTTTCCATATTTACGGCCTCGTCGTAATCGGCCTGCTCGGCCTGTGGTCAGGCGCCACGATTGTCGTGATGCCGAAGTTCGAACTGGACGCGTACCTCGATCTCGTCGGCCGCCACCGGGCCACGCTCCTGCACGTCGTCCCACCGGTCGTCGTGGCGCTGGCGAAGCATCCGTCGGTCGGGCACCGCGATTTCTCGTCGATCCGCAAGCTTTTCTCGGGGGCGGCGCCGCTCGGGGCGGACGCCATCGGACAGTGCACGCGGCGCATCGGGTGCGTGCTCCAGCAGGGATACGGGTTGACGGAAACGAGCCCGGCGACGCACACGACGAGCGTCGATCCGGCGCGGATCAAGAACGGATCTATCGGCCCTCCCGTGCCAAACACGGAATGCCGCGTCGTGGATCCGGCAACACGCCGCGACGTCGCGCCAGGAGAGGACGGCGAGATATGGATCCGCGGGCCGCAGGTGATGAAGGGTTACTTCATGCGTCCCGAGGAAACCCGCGAAACGCTGGACGGCGAGGGATGGCTGCACACAGGGGACATCGGCCACGCCGACGAAGACGGGGACTTCTTCATCGTCGATCGGCTCAAGGAGCTGGTGAAGTACAAAGGCATGCAGGTGCCGCCGGCAGAGCTGGAGGCCGTGCTGCTGTCGCATCCCGCGGTCGCGGACGCCGCCGTGGTCGCGCTCAAAGATGAGGACGCCGGAGAGATCCCTCGCGCGTTCGTCGTCTTGAGGGCACCGGCAAGCGCGGACGAGCTGATGGCCTTTGTGGCCCAGAGGGTCGCGCCATACAAGAAGGTGCGACGGCTGGATTTCATCGACGCGATCCCCAAGTCCCCATCCGGCAAGATCCTGCGCCGTCTTCTCAGGGATGTCGCGGTCACATAATGCTTGGTTACTTCTTACCAATGGTGAGCGGCGGACGAGCGAGGTCGTCGGCCGCCGCCGCCGGGAAACCGCTTCCGGCTCATACTCGTTCGCTCCCGCGGCGACTAAGGGATGCGTGTGTGCGACATGTGACAGGCGCGCAGGTGCGCCGGTGGTGCGATTGGGCCACACGGATCACAGTCATGGAAGTCGCCGCGAGGAATCGCCGGGCGCGGTTTCCGGCTGCGCATTGCAACGGCGTGCTCCGCATCGCGTCGGCCCCCGACCTCGCTCGCCCGCCGACAGTATCCCGATCTGAACAATGGAGTCCCGGACACCGCGCGACGGACGAACGGTGCACAAGGCGTGTTAGGCTCCAATCATGACGACGTTACTTTTTGCGATGGCGACAACCCTCGCGCTGGCAGCACCGGCGGAGAAGCCGGCGATCATCGTTGAGGGAGCCCAACCGCCCGCTCGCATCACCCGCGCGGCCGTGCTCACGCCAACCGAAGGCCCGCCGGTCGTGCTCTACTCGGCCGTGAATCAGACGGATCAGCAATTGGAACAGTTCACGGTGATGGCGTTCGTGTTCAAGGCGGATGGAACGCCAAAGGCGAGGCAGGTGGCCCCGGGCCGGCGAACTCTCGAGCCGCGCGAAACAAAATACTCGACGATCGTACTCGACGCCGGACCCGTCGATCCGACCGATATCATAGTGATCGGCATCGACGGGACCCAACGTGCCGGGTCGGATGCCTGGTGGCACGCAGAACTGCGGCCTTTGGCCGAAGCTGCCGTGCCTGTTAAGAAGCAATAATCACCGCGTTGACACGCTCCTCGTCATCCGCCCGGTGGTTATCCTGTTAACGCTGGTCATCGTCGTCAGCAACACACGCGGTCTTTTGCTCGTAAGCTGATTCTGCGTACTCTGGATGCCGATCCCGAAATTGGCCGACGCTTTCGACCTGGCATGCGTCACGCATGAGGATCCAAGGCGTAGGACGATGCTAGGATTGAGAGCCCATGATGACTGACTCCCTGCGGGATGACATGAAGGCCGGCTTCAATAGAATTGACAACGAATTCCTCGCGGTCCGCTCTGAGTTCGTCGCGGTCCGTGCCGAGATGACCGCGGGGTTCAAGACGGTAGACGAAAGACTCAAGCAGGTAGACGACCAGATAAAGGCTGAGGGGGAGACGACCCGTCGCTACTTCGACATCGTTGCCGAGCAGTTTAAGGAATACGTCAAAGTGCTCGCCGACGGGACGGCCCGCAATACCGAGCGATTTGACGATCACGAGAAGCGGCTGACAGTCCCCGAGCACCCGCGCGGTTGATACCAGCGTCGATGCACGATAGTCCCGGCATGAACCCGCCAGGACCATTCTCACGGCGCGACGTGCTCCCGATTCTTGGCGCGGCAGGCACCGCCTCGGCTGTGGACCGGACGCGAAGCGCTGACGGGCAAGCACCCGGATCCCCACTCGATAGCGCGCTGGCGCGGAACGATGCGGCGGTTCGAGCGCTCCTCGACAGCCAGATCACCGATGCGGCAAGCCCGTGGCGCGGCTGCGTTCCGGATCAGGTCGGACTGCACTCCGCGGCATCGGCAGGCGGCGTGGCCGAAACGCTGACCGGATCGTTCATCCATCCGCGATCGCGGTTTCACGCCGACAACGCGCTGGTAGAGCGTATCCGCCTCGCGGCCGGGTTCCTCGAGCGCGCGCAGAGCCCGCAGGGCAACATCGACCTGCTCACAACCAACTTCAACTCGCCTCCCGACACGGGCTTTTGTCGTCCACAACGTCGCAACGGCGGCCGCCATCGCGCGACTGCACGGACACGAAGAGCTCGCAGGCATCTCCAGCCGTTCCTGATGAAGCCGGGGGGGATGGCATGGCGGCGGGAGGGGTCCACACACCAAATCACCGCTGGGGGATCTCGTCGGCCCTCGCGCAGGTCAACGAACTCTTTCCCGATGCGCGCTACGTACGCAGGATAAACGAGTGGCTCGCCGAAGGGATCGATATAGACGACGACGGACAGTTTACCGAGCGCAGCACGCTCGTCTACAACATCGTGACGGATCGGGCGCTGATCGTGATGGCCGCGAAGCTTCGACGGCCCGAGCTGCTCGATCCCGTTCGACGCAACCTCAACGCGCTGCAGTACCTGCTTCACGCCGACGGCGAGGTCGTCAGCGAGATTTCGCGCCGGCAGGATCAGTTCACGCGCGGTGCAGTCGCGGGCTACTGGTTCCCACTCACCTACATG
>JBBQEJ010000135.1:0-14377 GCA_038320555.1 Vicinamibacterales bacterium
GTGACATCCGCCATGCCGATTCCGACCGCGTTGCCATGGCTCCGCGGATCCAGGTCGCGAACGAAAATTCGCCGGATCGACGGTAACCCGTCCCATGGGTTGTATTCGGAGCCGGGCCCCCGATTAACGACTTTCGCGTCCATGCCCGTGCCGCTGATGTTCTTGCCCATTTCGTCAACGATGAGGATGTCGAGATTGCACGGCAGCCTGGGCATCCATGATTTCGCCAGCGCGAGATTCTCTTCGTCCCGCTGTTCGATGCACTCGGCCGGCACGGCGTCGAGCTTGGCGGTGTTGTGATGCGCATCTTCGACGATGGCCAGGCCGCCGATCATCCTTCCGGATTGCAGCACGCAGCGGCCGACGGTGCGGATGACGTGCTCGAGGCCGAGCCGCTGAGCGTGCGTGTGATACTTCTGCGCGCCGACAAACTTGCCGAGCCCGATGGCCATCATTTTCATGAGCCCGCTTTCAACACGCCCATTGAAGTTGGTGTGCCACTTCACGCGCGCCACGATCATCACGGCGTCGGCCCCATGCGCGGCGGCATCCATGAACACTTCGATCCCATCGTCCGTCTTGCCCAGGGATACGACATCGGCGCGGCTGATGATGGGGCAGCCCATGGCTTGTTCGGTAATCCCGAAACGCGCGAGGACGTCTGCCTGTCCCTCCGGCGTTGCTGCACCATGACTTCCCATCGCCGGAAAGATAAACGGCGCCATTCCCCGCGCGCGCCAGTACTGGACGACGCGCTGGACGATGACCGCGATATTGGCAATGCCACGGCTCCCGACGCCAATCGCGATGCGAGCGCCCGGACGAAGCCTTGCCGCGAAGCCGCTGCCCTCCAGCTGCCGGCGCGCTTCTGCTCCGACATCGCCCAGACGCAGATCGGGAAAATTCTGGCGAACGATGAGCAGGCGGGACGGAAGCATCAAGCTTCCTCGGCCAAACCGACTGTGTCGTTCATCAGCAGCCAGTAGGCGAGCGCGCCAGCCACGAGAACGAACCCGCACAGGACGAAGGCGGGCGCAAAGGAGCCGGTCCGGTGCGCGATAGCCCCCGTCAGCCACGGCGCGATGATGCCGGCCACGTTGCCCCCAAAATTCTGGATGCCCGACACGGTGCCCACGAGACGCTTCGTGCAGCACGCCTGCGTGATGCTCCAGGTATTCGGCGCGGCGACGCCGATCCCGCAGAGACACGTCGTCAACAGCCACACGGACGCGCCATTGCCGTGAACCAGCCCGGCCGGCACGATGGCCGTCGCAATCGCGAAGCCGACCGCAATGAACGTCTTGCGCACGCGCAACTCGCGGAACCCGGCCGCAATCAGTCGATCGCTCGCGACGCCCGACAGCAGGATCACGATCGACATGATGAGGAAGGGGACCGACGAGTGAAATGCCATTTGCGCCGGAGTGAAGTGACGTTCCAGCCGGAGGTAGCCGGGCAGCCAATAGACAAGGACAAACCAGACGTAGTCGTACGCAAAGAAGCCGAGAAACGTCCCCAGGACAGAGGGGTGTCGCAGAAGACCGAAGCTCGAGCTGAACGTAAATCGGGTCACCGCCGCCGGTCCCGCGGCGCGCAGCGCAGGCCCTTCCCAACGCCGCAGAATCATCATCCACGGCACGATCCATAGGAGCGGTGCGAGGCCAGCGATGACAAAGAACCCTCGCCAGCCATACGTCGCAATCAGTCCCACGCCAGCCGCATTGACCAGCGCCTGTCCAAGCCGAACTCCAACGAGGTAGCTGGAATTCACGAGCCCGCGCTCGGTGTCGGGAAACCAGTTCGCAACGGTGCGGGCGCTCGCCGGAAACGCGACTGACTGCCCGACGCCCATCGTGACGCGGAAGAACATGATTGCGATGATGTCTCGGAACGCGCCGGTCAGGGCGCCGGCAAGAGACCACAATCCGAAGCCCCAGGCATAGGCACGACGGACGCCGAAGCGGTCCACGATCCAACCGGACGGCACCTGCATGAAGCAGTAGCACCACGAAAAGGCCGACAGCATGAGGCCCATCGTCTCCGTGTTGATCCCCAGGTCTCGAATCATGAAGGGGGCGGCGACCGAGAGGGTGCCGCGCTGGGCATAACAGAACGTCATCCCGCTCAGGAGCAGCGCGACGAGAGCCCAGCGCCCAGTGGCGCTGTGAACGTCGGCGACATCCTGCACAGCAGCCGTGGCATCGGCGGTTGGCATCACGGTCCGCGACATCTGCGCGGCGATCTTAGACGGCGCCCTTCGCGCAAGTCAACGCGCCGGCACGAGGCTGCCCGCAAACGTCGACGTCGTCTGGTTATGTGTAAACCCGGAAATGGCGAATACTTGGATAACGGCGCGGTCGTTTTGTGCCGTCGGCCAATTCCTGCGCCCTTCGTCGCAGCGGATTCGTCTGCGGAACCGGACGCGGTAGAGGTGTCAACCAGACTCCGCGCATCAGTAACGGAATCCGAATGCCGGACGTATTTGAGGGGCATGAACGTGTCGAGAGGTTTCAGTCGAGAGTTCCTTGTGCGCGCGCCGATGATCCTTCTGCTCGGAGCGTTGGGCGCCGACATTGGCGCCGCGCCGGCGGGACAGCACGCGCCGTCTGCCGGATCGTCCTCAGCGCTCGCGGCGCCCCACCCCCGCTCGCTCTCGCTCGGCGCCTTCGCGCCTCGCTCGGGCCGCGGGCGCGTGCCTGCTGCCGGTCAACAACCGCCTGGAGGCGCTCGTGCCGGTGGCCCTGGCGGGCGAGGAAATGCGACGGCTGCGCTCTTCGCCACCACTTGCGCACCCTGTCACGGTACCGACCTCGCCGGCGGCCGTGCGCCAAGTCTCTTCTCCGAACGGCTGCTGGCGTCGAACGATGACGACGCCCTTGCGGCAAAGATCAGGGACGGCGTGCCGAATACCGCGATGCAGCCGTTCAAAGGCACGCTTGACGAGCAGCAGATTTGGCAGCTCGTGGCCTACATCCGCACGCAAGCGGGGAACCTGAAGGACAAGCCGGTCTTCGTTCCTGATCCGAACAATCAGATCATCAAGTGCGAACGGCAGACGTTCCGGATCGAAGTCGTGACACCAGGGCTCGAGACTCCCTGGGGCTTGGCCTTCCTCCCCGACGGACGCCTCCTCGTGACTGAGCGTCCCGGACGTCTGCGAATCATCGACAAAGGGAAGCTCGTCCCGGATCCTGTGCAGGGCACGCCAAAGGTGTGGGAACGGCAGGACTCCGGCATGCTGGACGTGGCGATTCATCCCCAGTACGCAAAAAACGGCTGGATCTATCTCGCCTACACGGAGGTTGTCCCCGGTTATGTCGCGCCCCCGCCAGCGGCACCGCCTGCCGACCCGGAGGCCGCCACAGGCGCGCGAGGCAGGGGACGAGGTGGGCCGCCCAGCCCTCCGTCGATGACCGTCTTTGTTCGCGGCAAGATCGACAAACATAACCGCTGGGTTGAGGAGCAGGTCATCTACAGAGCGCCCCGCGATCTGTATACGCCCAGCGGTGCGCACTATGGCACCCGCTTCCTGTTCGACAAGGCCGGGCACCTGTTCTACAGCCTGGGCGAGCGCGGGGACATGACGAATGCGCAGGATCTCTCCAAGCCGCTCGGGAAGATCCACCGCGTAAACGACGATGGGACGATTCCCCCGGACAACCCGTTCGTGAATACCCCGAATGCGCTGCCGTCGATCTGGACGTACGGGCATCGCAACCCGGAAGGGTTGGCGTGGGACTCCGTCGGCCTGATGTGGGAGTCTGAACATGGCCCAACCGGTGGGGACGAGATCAACATCATCGAGAAAGGCAAGAACTACGGCTGGGGCGTGATCTCGATGGGATTGCAGAATGGGATCACCGAGCGGAGTCATGAAGGCATGGAGCAGCCGATCGTCTACTACACGCCAACCATCGCGCCCAGCGGAATCGGGTTCTACTTCGGATCGAAGTATCCGGCCTGGAAGAACAACCTGTTTGTGACCGCGTTGGCAGGACAGCAGCTGCGGCGCCTCGAAATCAGCGAGCGAAAGGTGATCCATCAGGAAGTGGTGTTCGAACAGTTCGGCCGCGTCCGCGCGGTCACAACGGGACCCGATGGCCTGCTCTATGTGTTGCTGCAGAATCCGACAGGGTCCGGCACGGGAGTTGGGCTGTCGGCGTCAACGCCTGGAATGGTCATTCGACTGGTACCGGCCGGGCAGAAGTAGCAGACATCAGGCCTCCACGTTTCCACAAGACAGCCCATGAATCGCACACGCGTCGTCCTGGCTCTCGTCACAACCGGCATCGTCGGTCTCGCGGCCGCGATCGCGGGGCAAGGCGCCGCCAAGGTGGCGGGGAACATCTGGCCGCCCGCGAGGAAACAGATGGAGAAGTCCATCGCGTTGTCCCCCGAGGAGGAGATGAAGACATTCTCCATGCCGCCGGGATATCGGGTCGAGCTCGTCGCTTCAGAACCGATGATCGAATCGCCGATCCTGATGGACTTCGATCCGGACGGGCGATTATGGGTGCTCGAGATGCTGACGTTCCTGCCCGACACGTCGGGGCGAGACTCGCGCGAGCCTCTTAACCGTGTCAGCGTTCTGGAGGACACGAACGGCGACGGCACGATGGACAAGAAGACGGTGTTCGCCGACAAGCTGTCGATGCCGCGTGCCCTGAAAGTGCTCGATCACGGCGTGCTGATCGGAGAGCCGCCGAACCTGTGGCTGATGAAAGACACCGACGGCGACCTCAAGGCTGATACCAAGGACCTGATCGTCAACACGTACGGAAACCCGAACGGAGGCATCGAGCACAACGCGAACGGTCTGTTCTGGGCCATGGACAACGTGATGTACTCGTCCGAACACGTGTGGGACCTGCGGTGGCGAAACGGAAAGCTCGAACCTCTGCCGGCTTTGAGTCGTGGCCAATGGCAGGTGTCGCAGGATGACGCCGGGCGCATCTACCGCAACGTGAACGACTCGCCGCTGTTTGTCGACTACACGCCGTCGCGTTACTTCGTCCGCAATCCCAACAGTGCCAGGACGCGCGGCCTTTACGAGCTGCTGATCGAACAAGCGGACGCCACCGTATACCCGGTGCGAAACAACCGTGGCGTGAACCGCGGTTATCGGGATCCGTTCTTTCGCGCGGACGACACGTCGATCGTCATTCAGGGGGCGGGCACACCGACCATCTATCGCGGCGACGTGTATCCCGAGCAATTGCAGGGCAACGCGTTCATCACTGACTCCCCGACGAATCTCGTCCATCGTTTCGTGCTCACACACGACGGATCAGGCCGGTTGACGGCGAAGAACGGCTACGCGCAAGGAGAATTTCTCGCGTCCTCCGACGAACGGTTTCGTCCAGTGAGCCTGTTCGACGGCCCGGACGGAAACTTGTATGTGGTCGACATGTACCGCGGGGTCGTCCAGGCGGGCGGCATCTGGAGCGCGTACCTCACCGACTACATCAAAGCGCACGACATGGAACTGCCCGTCGGCAAGGGTCGGATCTGGCGCGTTGTGTACGGAAACGGAAACGCGCGTCGTCTGGCGGCGCCGGCGCTCTCGAAGGCGACGTCTCAGCAACTGGTTCGGACGCTGTCGAATCCGAAGGGGTGGTGGCGCGATACGGCGCAGCGGCTCCTCGTCGAGCGTGGCGACGCAACCGCTGCGCCTGCGCTGAAGACGCTGGCCGCCAGCGCGACCGACTGGCGCACGCGACTGCATGCGCTCTGGACGCTCGATGGGCTCGACGCGATCGACGTCGCCTCGGTGCGGAAAGCGCTGGCCGACGTCAACGTCGACGTCCGTGCGTCCGGTGTCCGGCTGTCGGAGCGGTGGCTCGATCGGGACCAGGCGCTTAGAGGCGTTGTGCTTGCGCTCATCGACGACAAGAACTGGAACGTGCGCAGGCAGTTGGCCGCGTCGATCGGCGAGATGCCCACCGCGGATCGGCTCGAGCCGGCGACGGCGATGCTCACGCGCGACGGCGCGGATCCGATCATTGTCGACGCGGCGGTCAGCAGCCTGAAGGGGAGCGAAGCCGAGGTGCTGACGCGGATCATTCAGGCAAAGCCTCCCGCGAGCGCGGCGCCGACCGAGGCTGTGGCGATGCTGGCAGCGGCCGTGGCGAAGAGCGGCGATGTCGCCGCCGTCCAGCGAGCGATTGACGTGATTGCCGACGCCTCGCAGCCGGAGTGGCAACGGAAGGCGCTGTTGCAGGGCCTCGACGCCGGTCTGCCGGCGCGAGGCGCCACTGGTCGTGGAGGTCGAGCCGGCGGCCTCCTGCCTGGACTGAGTGCGCCGGGAGGCCGCGTGGCGGTGACGCCGGGTCGCGGCGTTTCGTTACCGGGCGAACCCGCCGGGCTGACGACCCTGGCGGCCGGAACCAATGCGATCGGACTTCTCGCGAAGAGCGTGTCGGCGAAGCTGGATTGGCCGGGAAGGCCCGCGCCCGTCGTGACTGCAGCGCCGCTGACGGCGGAGCAGCAGAAGCGTTTCGATGCCGGTGCCGAGATCTACAAGAACATATGCACGGGGTGTCACCAGGAAGATGGTCGCGGCAAGGACAAGCTGGGCGCGAATCTCGTGGACTCGCCCTTTGTGACCGCCGCCGACGTTGCCGCGGGCATTCGGATTCTGGTCGGGGGGAAGGAAGGCGCGATCGGCCTCATGCCGCCTCTTGGACCGGCATTGAGCGACGAACAGATTGCCGCCGCGCTCACTTACGTCCGCCGCGCGTGGGGGCACACGGGCTCGGCTGTCGATCCGCTGAACGTCATGGAGGTTCGAGGCCTTTCAAAGGGTCGCACGAAGCCATGGACCGATCAGGAACTGCAGGCCGCCGGGCGCGGTGGACGTGGCGGTGGTCTGTGACGAACGAGAAGGCGCAAGGATGATGGCTCGAACAATCTGGGTAGTGCTGCTGTCGGCCGGCGTCAGCGGCGAGGCGGTCGCGCAGCAGCCGGCAAAGTGGGGAGGACGATGATGGAACGCAAGACTGCTCATGATTTTGATCAGGAACTGCTCGTTCTGTTCGACGCTTACGTGCACGGCGCACTCGACCGCCGCGGCTTTCTGGACAAGGCCGCCAAGTATGCGGTTGGTGGCGTGACCGCCGCGATGCTGCTCGATCAGCTCAGCCCCAAGTTCCTCGAGGCGCAGGTCGTCAAGCCCGAGGACCCGCGCCTCAAGGTGCAGTCGGTCGAGTACGAGTCGCCGAAGGGCTACGGTAAGATGCGTGGCTACCTGGCGCAGCCGGCCAAGGCCGCTGGTAAGCTGCCGGCGGTTCTCGTCATTCACGAGAACCGGGGGTTGAACCCGCATATCGAGGACATCGCCCGCCGGCTCGCGCTCGACAACTTCGTGGCGTTCGCGCCGGATGCGTTGTTCCCGCTCGGGGGCTATCCGGGCGACGAAGACAAGGCCCGCGAGCTCTTTCCCAAGCTCGATCAGGCGAAGACGCGCGAAGACTTCGTGACGGCAGCCGGGTGGCTCAAGGCACGGTCCGAGACCAACGGCAAGCTCGGTGCCGTCGGCTTCTGTTACGGCGGTGGTATCGTCAACATGCTGGCCACCCGCCTGCCGGACCTCGCGGCCGGCGTGCCGTTCTACGGCAGCGCCCCGAATCTCGAGGACGTGCCCAAGATCAAGGCGGCGCTCCTGATTCAGTCGGCCGAGGTGGACGAGCGCATCAACGCGAGCTGGCCGGCGTATGAGGCGGCGCTGAAGGCGGCCCACGTGCGGTACGAGCGCTATGTCTACCCCGGAACGCAGCACGGCTTCAACAACGACACGACGCCGCGTTTCGATGCCGCCGCGGCCAAGCTCGCGTGGGAGCGGACGCTCGCTCACTTCAACACGCATCTGCGCTAGGGCGAGCGTGGCGAGAACGCGTTCCTGGCGCCGATGGTCACGGCCCGTCGCTATGCACGTTGACAGTCCTCTCAGCGACGGCGAGACGTAAGGAGCAACATCTATGTGTGCACAGCAAAAACATGGAAGGCAGATCGCAATGGCCGGCTTCAACGCGGCGCTGGCGGCCCTTCTGCTTACAGCCCCCGCTCTCGCCCAACAAGCGTCAGTACCTGCGGCGGCGGCGCAGCCGGCACGACCCGCCGTCCCGCGTTCGCCGGAGATTCATGCGGACCGTACGGTCACGTTCCGGCTATCAGCTCCCAAGGCTGCGGAGGTCACGCTGAATGGCAGCTGGGATGGAGCGACCGACATCAGGATGACGAAGGACGAGAACGGCATGTGGTCGACGACCGTCGGTCCGCTTGCGCCACAACTGTGGGGCTACTGGTATATGGTCGACGGTGTCAAAGCGCTCGACCCGGGCAACGGCGAGACCCAGCGCGACGGCGCCCGCTACGACAACCTGCTGATGATCTCCGGGCCGGAGTCCGACTGGTGGGACTTCAAGGACGTGGCGCACGGCAGTGTTCAGGCCGTCTGGTATCCGTCGCCCACGCTGAAAATGGCGAGCCGGCGGCTGATGGTTTATACCCCGCCCGGCTATGAGACCAGCACGCAGAAGTATCCGGTGCTCTACCTGCTGCACGGCGGCGGCGGCGACGAGGACGCGTGGTTGACGATGGGGCGCGCGAACATCATCATGGACAACCTGATCGCTGCCGGCAAGGCGAAGCCGATGATCGTCGTCATGCCCAACGGCAACGCGACGCAGTCGGTGTCGCAGGGGTTCGGCTACGGCCCGACGCCGGCCAGGCAGTCGGTGCGGGCACCGGCGCCGCCGCCTGTCCAGGTGGCGCAAGGCGGCGGGCAGCCGGGCCGGGGACGCGGCGGAGCGGCGCAGCCCTACGCTGGTTCGTATCCCGAGAGCCTCGTCAAGGACGTGATTCCGTTCGTTGAGAAGCGCTTCCGCGTGCTCGCGGAGAAGGACGACCGGGCGATCGCCGGCCTGTCGATGGGCGGCGGGCACACCTTGGCGGCGACGAACAACAATCCGGGCACCTTCGCTTACATCGGGGTCTTCAGCTCGGGACCCGCGGCCGTGTATGAGGCGTTCGAGAAGCAGCTCGAAGCCGTGAAGGGCGGGGGCGTCAAGTTCTACTGGCTGGGAGCGGGGACGACCGACATGGCGCGCGATCGAACGGTCACCCTGTCGGAGCTCGTGAAGAAGGACGGCTTCAACACCGCGTACCGTGAGATTCCGGGGCGGCACTACTGGTTCCTGTGGCGCGACTTCCTCGCGCACTATGCCCAGATCGCATTCCAGCCGCAGCCGAAATCGTGACGCTGGCGCTCTTCAATAAGTATCTCTGCTACTTCAGGCAGCGGTTCGCCGGAATCCGAATTTGCGGGTGCGAGGTCGCCTTCGGGCGACCTCTTTCGCATATTGAGTCCGCCCCCATTCGCGTGGTGGCCCAGGCGCCCCTGCCGCCGAAACTCAGCCTGACATTGGGGCCGTGTGCCCCAGCGCGCACGCGCACACTAAGTGTGTCGGTCGCGGCGCCCATCCGCACATCCTCCAACTTTCGTAGTGCCCGCGCCCGACGTTTCTACGGGACCTTTGGGCTTCCTGCGTCTGCCCAACTGGTTAGGCTCTTGCACACGTGGTCAAGGAGTGTGCCGCTAAGCACTTTTTGCCACCCTCCCTGCATGACGGTTTTAGCTGTGAAGATCATACGAAATATCGCAGCGCTCATCGCGCTGGTGTGCCTGTGTCCTGCAGAGGCGCTTGCCCTCGATCCCGCAAAGGCCCTCACGCAGTTCACTCATTCGGCCTGGCTGATGGAGGATGGGCTGCCCCAGAACTCTATCAGGGCCATCGCCCAGACCCCCGAGGGGTACCTATAGCTCGCGACGCAGGCAGGCCTTGTACGGTTCGACGGTGTCCGATTCACCGTGTTCAGCACGGCGAATGCGCCCGCGCTCACAAACAGCAACGTCATGGCTCTTCTCGCCGCCCGGGACGGGAGTCTCTGGATCGGCACGTACGGCGGCGGGTTGACGCGACTGAAAGACGGGAAGTTCACTACGTATACGGCTCGGGATGGGCTGGCGCACGACGTGGTATTTGCGTTATGCGAGGATCGGAACCGGAATCTCTGGATCGGCACCCACGGGGGTGGGCTGAGCCGATTTCGAGATGGCAGGTTTACGACCTTCTCGACGAAAGAGGGGCTGTCTCACAACTTCGTGAGAGCGATTTACGAAGATCGCCAGGGAGACCTGTGGATAGGCACCGACGGTGGCGGGTTGAACCGATTCAGGTCCGGCCAGTTCACGGTCTTTGGGAAGCAGGATGGCCTTCCGAGCAACATCATCTTGTCGATCCAGGAGGACCGGCAGGGGGGCCTCTGGGTGGGAACGTTTGACGGGGGCGTGAGCCGACTGCGTGATGGCAGGTTCACGACCTACTCAGTGAAAGAGGGGCTTCCAAGCAATGCGGTGTACGCAATTGCCGAAGATCGCGACGGGAATCTCTGGGTGGGAACGCACGGCGGTGGGCTCAGCCGATGGGGCGGCGAAAGATTCACGTCCCTGACGACTGAATATGGGCTCGCTGATGGCGGCGTGAGAGTCATCTATGAGGATCGCGAAGGGAGCTTGTGGATCGGCACCGCCGGCAGCGGATTGCACCGCCTCAAAGACGGCAGGTTCACGACGTTCACGACCCAGGAAGGACTCTCGAGCAACCTGGTCTACCCGATCTACGAAGATCGGGCGGGTGACGTCTGGATAGGCACTGAAGACCATGGCCTGAATCGGCTCAGAGGAGGGCGCGTCTCGACCTATACCACCAGACAGGGCCTGGCCAGCGACCATGTGTGGTCGATTGACGAGGGGCACGATGGGAGCCTGTGGCTCGGAACGGGAGCAGGGCTCAGTCGGCTCAAGGATGGGAAGTTCACGAATTTCACCACCCGAGAAGGGCTCTCGGCAAACATGGTCTGGGCCGTTCACGAGGGGCGCGACGGAAGCCTCTGGATCGGCACGTTCGGTGGTGGTTTGAACCGTCTGAAAAACGGCCGTTTCGACGTCTACACGTCAAGAGATGGCCTGCCTGACACGTCCGTCAGAGCGATCCAGGAGGACAATGCGGGAACGCTCTGGATCGGGACGAGCAACGGCGGCGTGGCCAGAATGTCGCAGGGCCGCTTCACCACGGTCACGACGAAGGACGGCCTCTCGAGTAACGTCGTGCGATCAATCTACGCCGACGATCAGGGAAGCGTCTGGATCGGCACGATCGGCGGCGGACTGAACCGCCTGAAGAACGGCCGGATCACGGCGTATACGACCAGCAAGGGTCTGTTCGACGATGTGATCTGGCTGATCCTCGAGGATGGCCAGGGCAATCTCTGGATGAGCAGTCCCCGCGGGATCTTTCGAGTCAGCAAACAGGACTTGAATGATTTCGCTGATGGAAAAATCGCATCCATTACGTCCGTCGCCTACGGCAAGGCGGATGGTGTGAAGAGCAGCCAGGGCGTCGGCGGCTCGCAGTCGGTGGGCTGGAAAGGTCGCGACGGGCGACTGTGGTTCTCGACCTTCCAGGGCGTCTCCGTCGTGGACCCGCAGCGGCTGATGACGAACCAGGTGCCGCCGCCGGTCATCATCGAGCAGATCCTGGTCGACGGTGCGGCGCTTGCTGCGGACGCACGCGTACCGGCGGGCGCGGAGAAGTTCGAGTTCCACTACACGGGCCTGAGTTTGCTGGCGCCCGAAAAGGTGCAGTTCAAGTACAGGCTCGAAGGCCTGGACCGCGACTGGGTCGACGCGGGAACGCGGCGTGTCGCCTACTACACGAACATCCCGCCCGGAGACTACCGTTTCCGAGTGCTGGCCTCGAACAACGACGGCATCTGGAACGAAACCGGCGCAGCCCTTGGCTTCCACGTGGCGCCACATTTCCGCCAGACGTACCTCTTTTACGCGCTGTGCGCTGGGGCGACGCTGATGCTCGGCGGATCTGTCTATGTGCTCCGAGTCAAGCAGCTGACGGCCCGCCAGACCGAGCTGGAGGTGACGGTCGCCGATCGCACCCGGCAGCTGCAAGAGGCCAAGGCTGCCGCGGAAGCCGCGAACCGCGCCAAGAGCGAGTTCCTCGCCGTCATGAGCCACGAGATTCGCACCCCGATGAACGGCATCATCGGCATGACGGACCTGGCCCTCGACACCGATCTCACACCCGGGCAGCGCGACGACCTCATGACGGTCAAGGCATCAGCGGACTCGCTCCTGACGATCATCAACGACATCCTTGACTTCTCGAAGATCGAAGCCGGCAAGCTCGAGCTCGATCCCGTCGATTTCGATCTGCGCGAGTGTCTCGCCGATACGATGAAGGCACTTGCCTTGCGGGCGCACCAGAAGGGGCTCGAGCTGGCGTGCCAGGTGCACCCGGATGTGCCTGCCGCCGTGGTGGGTGACGTGGGCCGCCTGCGGCAGATCGTGATCAACCTGGTTGGAAACGCGATCAAGTTCACCGATCGAGGGGAAATCGTGATTGACGTGTCCTGCGCCGCCAGCGAGCCACAGATCGCCGGGGACCGGCAGCCCACAGACATCGACGTGCTGCTGGCGGTGACCGACACCGGTATCGGCATCTCGGCCGACAAGCAGCGCCTCATCTTCGAGGCGTTCTCGCAAGCCGACAACTCGATCACGCGCCAGTATGGAGGCACTGGCCTCGGCTTGACGATCTCGTCCCGGCTCGTCGGCCTGATGGGCGGCCGCCTGTCCGTCAAGAGCGACATCGGACGCGGAAGCACTTTCTCCTTCACGGCGCGGCTCGGCCTCTCGTGCATGCTCGACGGTTCACGTTCGGCGCAGGGAGCTGAGGACGCGGGGCAGGAAAGGCCGGACGCGCCTCAGAGCGCCTCCTTGAAGCCGCGTGTGTCCGATCAGGTCGATCAGCCACTCCGTATTCTCCTGGCAGAAGACAACCCGGTGAACCAGCTGGTCGCCAGCCGTCGGTTGGAAAAGCGCGGGTATAGCGTCGTGGTGGCCTGCAACGGTCGCGAGGCCCTCGATGCAACAGGACGGCACATCTTCGACTTGGTACTGATGGATCTGGAGATGCCGGAGATGAGCGGCCTGGAAGCCACGGCCGCCATACGCACGCGCGAGCGGCGGGGCCAGACGCACACACCGATCATCGCCATGACCGCTCATGCCATGATCGGCGATCGCGAAAGATGCCTGGCGGCCGGAATGGACGGCTACCTCACCAAGCCTGTCCGGGCAGACGAGCTTCATGCCGCGCTCGAGAACGTGATCCTCAAACAGGTGACTGTCCCTCTTTGACCGGCCAGGGCTGCCTCGGGTCTGGCAGGCTCGAAGCGGCACGCAGCACCATTTCAATGACGACGGGGGCGAGGGCGCTACTGTGGCCCCCAGCTCCACGTGAGGCCGTGAGGATCGATCACGCTCCAGCACTGACCGCAATATCGAACCAGTTTCTGGTTTGATGGTTCAACACAGAACGGTAGCGTATCTGGATCGTGCCGTCCCTCGGCGACGCATCTGAGGATGCGAGCGCGTCGATCTTCCGGTGTCATCTTCGGAGCTTCAACCAAAACGGCGTTCAGCATCGGGCGGTCGGCAACCTGTTCCATGGGGGCGATTCCAACGCCAAAATTCCCGTCGCGGATCGGTTCCTTGGCGTTCACGTTCCACGTGCGCGAGCCGGACCGGTAACGGACCCGTGTTTGTGTTACGGTGTCAGCGCAGAAGGTTGAAGCCTGTCGCGACTCAACGCGTAGGCTCTTACGCCTTCAGGACAGGAGCGGTTATGCGACGTCACCTGCTTTGGATTGTGCTGGCCATCGCTGCCGCGACGGCGGTCGCGGCAGCCGAGCTTCCCTATGCCGGCAAGTGGAAGATGAATCCGGCGAAAAGCGACTTCGGTGAGACGACCGTTACTTACGAGCAGCTGCCGTCAGCGGAGATGCAGGCAACGACCGCGGGCGAGTCCTACAAGTTCAAGATCGACGGGAAAGAGTACCCAGCAGTCTTCGGTTCCACTGCAGCCTGGAAGTCTCTCGGTCCGACGACTTGGGAAACCACGTGGAAACTGAATGGCAATGTGTTGACCACGGACACCCTCACGCTGTCGGCGGACGGCAAGACGCTGACAGTCAACTCGAAGGGCAAGAAACCAAACGGCGAGATGCTCGACGATACGGTTGTGTCGCAGCGCGTTTCTGGTGGGCCCGGACTTGCCGGCAAATGGAAAACGAAGAACATGAAGTCCACCGCCCCCAGCGTGCTCGAACTGTCATCGTCTGGCGAGGATGGGATCACGTTCAAGATTGTCGATATGGATCTCACCTGCAACGGTAAGTTTGATGGCAAAGATCATCCGTGCAATGGCCCGACGCTCGCGCCGGGGTGGACGGCGTCGTT
>JBBQEJ010000136.1:0-14246 GCA_038320555.1 Vicinamibacterales bacterium
ACGTTTTCGGACGGGCGCGCTCAAGCCGACGCTTCGAGCTTCTGGCCGCGTACTCGGGAGCGAGTGTCAGCCTCACCGGTGTCGGAGACCCGGCGCAACTGCGGGGCGCGAGGGTGACCGCCTCGTTTTTTCCCACCATGAACGTGCAGCCCGCACTCGGCCGATGGTTCACCGAGCAAGATGCGACCGCCGGACACGAACGTGTCGTGATGCTCGAGCACGGACTCTGGGAACAGCGATTCCGCGGCGATCGCGGCATTGTAGGACGCACGATTCAGCTGAGCGGGCGGCCTTACGAGGTCATTGGCATCATGCCTGCGGGGTTCCAGTACCCCGATGACGCGACGCTGTGGCTCCCGCTCGCGCCCGTCGAACCGTACAAGCAGATCATGGAGTCGCGCGGATCATATTGGTTGAACGTGATCGGACGATTGCGCGCCGACGCGACGCAGGGGGCAGCACAGATGGAGATGGACCTGATCGCGCGCCGGCTCGAGCAGCAGTATCCGGATGTGAATGGCGGCCAAGGGATCCGCCTGACGGCGCTCCACGACGAGATTGTCGGTGACGTGCGTGGCGCGTTACTTGTGCTGCTCGGTGCGGTCGGCTGGGTGCTGCTCATCGCGTGCGCGAACGTCGCAAACCTGCTGCTGACCCGCGCGGCCGGACGTCAGAAGGAGATCGCGATCCGCGCGGCGCTTGGTGCGCCACGCCTCCGGATTGTCCGACAGCTGCTGACGGAGAGTCTCCTGCTCGCGCTGGCCGGCGCAGGCGCCGGACTTCTCCTCGCCGCGTGGGGTGTGGCGGCGCTCCAGCAGGCGGCGCCTGCGAACATTCCGCGGTTGACGTCGATCGCGATCGACCTTCCCGTCCTGATGTTCACGCTCAGCGTGGCGCTCGCAACGGGCGTGATCTTCGGGATTGCGCCGGCCTGGCAGAGCGCCTCGGCAAATCAGTCGGGCGCGTTGAAGGAGGGTGGCCGCTCCGGTGGCGAGGGCGCGCGCGGGCGGCGCGTTCGCAACGCGCTGGCCGTCGTCGAGGTGGCTGTCGCGCTCGTGCTGCTCGTAGGAGCGGGGTTGCTCGCGCGCTCGATTGCGGCAATCGCGAGAACCGATCTCGGCTTCAATCCACGGGACGTGCTCGTACTCCTGATCCGACCTGCCACGTCAGAAGGACACCGATGATCAACGAATCGTGCAGTTCTATCAACAACTGAGCGACCGGCTCACAGCGCTGCCGGGGGTGCGGTCGGTCGAACTTGGATCGTCGGTGCTGCTCAGCCGCCTGCCGAACTCGTCGACGCTGTCGGTGGAAGGCCGTCCCGTGCCGCGTGATGCGGTCAACATTCCCGTGCCATTCGATACCGTGACGAACGGGTATTTCGCGACGCTCGGCATTCCGTTGACGCGCGGACGACTGTTCGGGCCGGAAGACACGGCAACGGCCCCCGCGCGCGTGGTCGTCAACGAGGCGTTCGTCCGTCGCTTCTTCCCATCTGAAGATCCGATCGGCCGGCGCGTCACCTTCAATCCGCAGGACGAGAACGTCCAGTGGCTGACCATCGTTGGCGTTGTCGCCGACACGCGCTGCGGCGGCGTCGATCGTCCGGCATGGGCCGAGCTCTACTTCTCGCTCCCGCAGTCGGCCGATTCGCGCCTCATGGTGCTCCTGCGCACGGCCGGAGACCCGATCGCCCTGGCGCGCGCCGCACAGGAACAGGTCTGGGCCGTCGATCCGGGGCAGCCGATCACGAGTGTCAGAACGCTGGAAGAGCTCGTGGGACGTGTACAGGCGACCCGGCGCTTCACGATGATGATGCTGGGCGTATTCGCGCTCGGCGCGCTGGTGCTTGCCGCTGTGGGCATCTACGGAGTGATCGCGTACTCGACGGCGCAGCGCACGCAGGAGATCGGGATTCGCGTGGCGCTCGGCGCGGCGAGCGGCGACGTGTTGAGGATGGTGGTGGGTGATGGGCTTCGTATCGGCGCTCTCGGCTGCGTCATTGGAATCGCTGCGGCGGCCGCCATGAGCCGTCTGCTCTCCAGCCTCCTCTTCGGCATCTCACCGCACGATCCGATAACGTTCGCTGCTTTCCCTGCAGCGCTGCTGAACGTTGCCGCGCTCGCCAGCTGGATCCCCGCTCGCCGCGCGGTCGCAGTCGACCCAATCACAGCGCTGCGCGCAGAATGACTCCGGGCTTCTTATAGCAGGCTGCCGAAAAAGTAACTCGCCGACGATCCCGGGTTCGATCCCCGGGCCGCCCACTTAAATGAGCGCGCATCATTTCACGTCCACGCGCACCCACGTCGCTGGGCTGCACGCGCCCCGGCACGCCACCACCCCGATCCGCTCGGCTCCCGATTCGCTACGCGTCAGTGGGACCGTATAGAGCACCTTCTGCCCTTGCGGCTGCTGCCGGGGGTTCTCCACGGGCCTGCACGTCTCCTGAGTCTGACCCTTCGCCACATGGCAGATCTGGAAGGAAACGGCGCTCGAGCCGGCTGGATACTCCCAGGCCAGCTTCGGCTGATCTCTACGACAGGCACACATTAGCAAACTCACTATGGCCGCATATGCCGCTTTCTTCATCAGTTCACCTTTTGGCAGCAGCCCGAAAGCCGAAAGACCGGCGGTAAGGCACCCGCTGCGCTGAAGCTACAGCGGTCGCCCTCGGCGCACCGGCGGCGGAGACATGACAAATCACGCGACAGTGGTGAGCGGCGCGGAGGTCGCAGCAGGCACACGCTTGCCGGCGCCCGTGATCAGGACGCCGTAGAGCACCATGCCGTTGATGCTCGGCACGGGCGCGATGTCGAAAGAGAAACGCGCACCGGCGTGCTCGCAGTCGAAGTGGGTGTGCTCCCCTTTCAACGCCAGACGGCATCGCATTTCGATCTCGGGGCGCAGCGGTTCGGGGAACCGGGAGAGCAGTGGCGTGCCTGGGGAGGCGCCCGCGGCAACACGCAGGGAACGGTCAAAGACAATGACGGTTTCAGCGCCTGCGGGCACGAGAGGCACCGGCGCACCGCCGAACCAGGCGCCGCCGGCGTAGAGAAGCGCCGCAATAGCTGCAACGCTGGCGACCATCGCACCCACGGTAAACCCGAAGGCTGCGCTCAGGCTCACAATCACGAGCACAATCCCGCAGGCCAGCAGCAACGACGAGGCGGCGCGCTTGACCACTCCCATGGGTGTCGGTGCGTAAATGATACGCGATATTGCGCGAAATGGTTCGCGAGGGAGGGAAACTTGCTGGTCGCGATGGGAATCAGGCTGTATTATTGTGGCGTCGGCTTCCCAATCATTCCTGATGGCCACCTGTCCCCGATGCAAGGGGCATTTGACCGATTCGCACAAGTGTCCGCGACGGCCTGCAATCGTCGGTGCCGAGATCACGGCTGTCGCGCTCGCGGGCGCCCTCGCCGGGTTCCTCCTCGTGGCCATCTTCGATACCCACGAACAAATTACCAACGTTGACTTGATTCTGGTCGTGGCCGCGGGCGCGCTGATCGGGGTCGGCATCCGTCGCGTGATGCGAGGATAAGCCCCGTGATTTCTGCGCCAAATCCAAACTCAGGCGCAATTGGACGGCTCATGATCCTTCCCTAGGCAGCCGCGTCCCGGATCCCGCACCCCGGTCCCGCATCCCGGTCCCCGATCCGGACTTTGGATGAAGGCAGCATTCTTGCTGGTCCCCGGGGGTTCCCCGAAAGGCTGGGCCGTGATGCCTCAAATGCCAACGGAGTTTCAATCGGCGGCCGGAAGATCGATACAGATGAACGGGGCTCCCCCGCTCGTGTTGATTGCGGACGGAAACACTGTATCGCGGGAACTTCGCGAAGCGCAGCTCCGGGCCGCCGGTCTTCGCGTGTCGGTGGCCCGCACGGGCTTTGAAGCCATCGTGAAGGCCTCCTGCCAGGTGCCGGATGTCATTCTGCTGGACGATTCGTTGAACGACATCGAAGCAGAGGAAACTGGCCGACTGTTGACGACCTGCCAGTTGACCTCGCATATTCCCGTGGTCCGCCTCTTGCGCGGCCGCCGGCTTCCCCGCCGGATGTTGACGCGGCTTCGATGCCGCTGACGCACTCTAATCGGTCGAATTCACCATACCGGCGACCTCGGCAATGGCGTTGACCAGGCGCTGATAGTCCGCCGGCTTTCCGAGATGACGTGCAAAGCCCGCCTGTGCGGACCGCTCGATGTCCAGCTGGCTCGCGTATGCCGACATCGCGATCATCGGCGGCATCCTTCCCCGAACGAGCTTCGCGGTTTCCCGGATCAAGGCATAGCCGTCCATCCCCGGCATCGCCAGGTCCGCGACGATCACGTGCGGGCGAAATGTTGAGATCGCGTCGAGCGCGCTCGGGGCCGAGCTCACCACCATCACCTCCGCTTCCGCGGCGCGCACGGTCAGCAGAATCAGCTCGCGCGAATCCGCGTCGTCGTCCACCGCAAGCACGCGGATGCCTTTCAAAGACGGATGCTGGTCCGGCGTCGTGGGCAGATCGGCGTGCGCAATCGGCGCCTGGCGCGTCGGCAGGGTTACCAGGAAGGTTGAGCCCTTCCCGAGGCCGGCGCTCGCCACCGTGACGGTGCCGCCATGCAGGTCTACGAGATGGCGCACGATTGCGAGTCCGAGTCCGAGCCCCGCCTGCATGCGTGTCGTGCTGCTGTCTGCCTGCCTGAAGCGTTCGAACACGTGAGGCAGGAACGCGGAGTCGATGCCCCCGCCGTTGTCCGCGACCGAAATCTGCACAGCGCCCGCGAGCTCCTCGACCACAACCTCGACGCGTCCGGCCAGCGGAGTGAACTTGACCGCGTTCGACAGGAGATTCCACATGACCTGCTGAAGGCGGTCGGCATCTCCCCATACTTCGCGCGCCACCGAACCGAGCGACACGGTCAACTCGATGTCGCGCGCTCGGACCGCGGGCCGCACGGCATCAATTGCCGCGAGGACGACCGACGGCAGATCGACCTGTGATTGCTCGATCCGTAGCTTGCCGCTGATCACGCGGGAGACATCGAGGAGGTCATTGATGAGGACCGACTGGGCGCGTGCGTTCCGCTCGATGCTCTCCAGCGCGCGCTTTTTTGTCGCCTCGTCCACCGAGGGCATCTTGAGCATGTGCATCCACCCGAGCAGCGCATTCAACGGCGTGCGCAGCTCGTGCGAAAGCGTCGCGAGAAAATCCTCCTTCAACCGGTTCGCTTCCTGCGCGTTCCGGTACAGGATCGCGTTGTCGAGCGCCAGCGCCGCCCGGGCGGCTACGTCCTGCGCGAGCGCCAGATCGCGCTCGTCGTAGTGGCGTCCACGAAAAGAACCCGCAGCGAACAGTCCGAGCGTCCGGCCGCGGCTGCGGAGCGGAACCATCATGAAGGATCGCACGCCGAACCGGTGCAGCAGCTCGAGATGTTCTGCGTTTTGCGCCGACCTGTGCGACTTCTCCGACGATGCCGCGTTCTCGACATACGGCTCCCCGCTTCTGATCGCAAGGACGGCCGGGCCCTCCACTGAAAGCGTCGGGGGATATCGCCGCAGCGCTTTGGCGACTTCCGTGCGGGCCGGATCGTCCACCACGAGATCCACCCGCGCAAACGTCCCATCGTCGCGCATCACATCGACCGTGCAGTAATCACCGAACGTAGGCACGGCAAGCCGCGCGAGCGCCCTCAACGTGGTTTCATAATCGAGCGACGACGAGAGAATCGAGCTGGCCTTTGCCAGGAACCGCTGCTCCTCCTCGATGCGGCGCCGTTCGGTGATGTCAACGAAGATCCCGATCGCTCCGCGCACCTTGCCGCTGACATCGAACAACGGCGCCGCGTATTCCATCAATGTGATCTGGCTGCCATCGGTGATCACGATATCAACGGCGACGCCGCTGACCTCGATCACCTGCGTCGCGGCTTCGTACATCGGCCGCTCGTCATGGCTCATCTCGCGGCCGTCCTTGAGCGCCTTCACCGGTAGCGGTCCAAACGCAGGCTCGCTCAACGAGGCATGGCCGCTCCCCTCGAGCCCGAGCAGCCGCGCCAGCGCACGGTTCACACGCGTGCCGCGGCACCACGGGTCATCCGCAATCGCGATCCCGATCGGCAGCACGTCGAGGATCACTTCGATCTCGGCGGGACGCTGCTGCAGATTCACGCTCAGCTTGCGGATGAGGTCGAGGGGATGAAAGGGCATGGAGACGAGACTCGTGCCGTGCATTCTACGACGATGAGAGCCATTCCGCGCGCCGGCGGCAAGGAGGATTGGGAGACGTCGCTAAAATCGCTGAAATCCTTCAAACGTAGAGGTGAATTCTCGAATCGTGAATCCTCGAACCTTTGCACGGGTGTATCGGACGCACGCGTCGTTCGCGATAGCGCGCGGCTGATTGACGTGAAGAGGGCGCAGTTCAAGCGCCCGCGCTGCTTTGGGAAACGGTGTGACCCACTGCCATTTCGATTTGGGTGTTCGTGCTCATCGCCGTTGCCGTGTGTGCGGTGCTCGCCGTGAAGTGTTTCAGCAACGCCGCGAAGCGACGGACATCAAGTCAGGTCGCCCAGCGGGTTTGGCGATTGTGGAGGGGCCTGCTATCATCGGGTGTTCAGGCTACGCGCCGGGAGCACCTGTCAGCGCTTCCTCGTGTCCCCATCGTCCAGAGGCCCAGGACGTGGCCCTTTCAAGGCCAAAACACGGGTTCGAATCCCGTTGGGGACGTTCCCTTGGTAGGTAGCACTGCACCGGCAATCAATTGGCCCGTAGCCACCGGCGCGGTGAAGCGATAGATCTTGCCGTCAGGCGTGAATCGCAGCGGCGCTTCCAGCACTTCCCGCAGCATCTGTCGCCCGTCCGCGACCGACCCATTCAGCAACCGGCGCCAATCGGCGACCGTCTTCTGCACCTTGCCTTCGATGGCCGCGCGATCCACGTGAATCTGATGCAGGGTCTCCGCTGAGCCGATCTGCGCGACGAGCGCGTCCCGTTCCTGTTGTCGCTCCGCGAGGAGCGCGATGATCGATGGAATAGTGGCGCCGCCCTGCTCGACCGCCGACGTCAGGTTCTGAATCTTCGTGTCGAGCACCCGCAGATCCCGCCGAAGATCATCCACGCGCGTGCCGACGTTCGACGGCAGCAGCTGTTCCAAGAAGCCGTCGATGATCGCACTCACGACGGCGGGCCGCAGCACGTCGCCCGCGAGCGCCCGTAGCACCGCATCGTTAACCCGGTCGATGGGGAGTACCAGATCGTTCGGGCAGATCGTCGCGCCGCGCTTCCAGTTCGTGAGGCAACCGTAGAAGTAGGCTCGCTGGCGGCCGTGCGAGCGGCTGACGACGGTGATCGAGCCGCCGCAGGTCGCGCAGCGTCCGAAACCCGTCAGTAAATACTTCGACTCGTAGTCGCGCCGGATCGTCGCGCGGTTTCCGATCGCCGTGGTCATCGTCGTCCGCGCGCGTCGCAGCCGGGCGTGCGCCGCCTCCCATTGTTCGTCGCTGACGATGCAGAGGTTCGGACGGTCGAACCGGATCCACTCGGACTCGGATCGCGGCGTGGGATTCACATCACCGGTGACATCGCGCTTCTTCGTGCGGTTCCACACCAGCACACCCCGATAGAGCTCACGGTGCAGCACGTCGCGCACGGTGCTCGGTGCCCAGCCCGCCGGCCGGCCCTGTTGCGGACGCGGACACGCGGCGCCCTCGGCGTTGAGCGTCTTCGCGATGCGCGTGTAGCCCGCGCCGGTCGCACAGAGGTCGAAGATGCGTTGCACGACGGCAGCATACACCTTCATTGGAAATTTTCCACCAGCATGATCTCGCTATCAATCTGGTCTACGCGAGTGAAGAGAATCCACCGGCGATCGGGAGAAACGGCGAACCCTCCCCAGATGCCCCTTTCTCTATCTACGGTGGCGATTTGTTTCACATGGTGGGTCACGAAATCGAAGAAATCGATCTCGGGCGGAGTTGCGCCCGACTCGAGGAAGAGGATGCCCTTCTCCATGACCCTCCAATGGCTCCATGCGATCTTCCGGTCGAGGATGGGAGTTTCCTCACCGCCCTCAACCGGCATTCTCCAAATCGGACCGGTCGCAGCCTTGACATAGTACAGAAACTTGCCGTCGGTTGACTCGAGTGCCGCAAATCCTCCCTGTTTCGTGACCCTCGCCGCTTGGCCGCCCTGGGCGGGCATTTTCCAGATCTGCCCGGTTCCGCTGCGATTCGATGCGAAGTAGATCCACCGCCCATCTCGCGACCAGTTCGGCACGTTGTTCTCGAAAGGTTCCGTCGTCAGGCGGCGTGCCGAGCCCCCTTCCGCGTTGATCACATAGATATCCGAGTGGCCTTCCTTGCGCGAGTCGAAGGCAATTTGCTGACCATCCGGAGACCAGCGTGGGGTGCCTGTGTTAGGAGCACCTAATGAAGTCAACTGGATCGGATTCGAGCCGTCACTGTCGCACGTCCAAATCTCGAAACTGCCAGAGCGATTGGACCGGAAGGAAATCTTTTGGCCGTTGGAAGAGATATCCTGATCCATTTGATCCCGTCTGGAGAAGATCAACTTGGTCGGAGGACCCTTTGGACCTGTCCAGTTTGGCCCTTCTGTGCGCCAGATATTTATGTTCCTCCGCCTCCGTAAGTAGGCGAGGCGATTTCCGTGGCGAGAAATTGAAGGCTGGATAGCGTCTTCTCCAACCGCGCTCAACGGCTCGGGCGCCCCACCTGATGCCGAAACACGCCACAGGCTATAAAGACCTCCGCGATTGGATGAGAAGACGATTTCCCTTCCGTCCAAAGTCCAGGTCAAGCCGCCAATAATTCGATTGTCGAGGGTGAGACGCCGGGGCTCCCCACCGGCCACGGGCGCCACATAAATGTCGTGCGCCAAGTAACCGAGGCCTTGAACAAAGGCCAGGTTTTTTCCGTCCGGGGAGAACGAAGGACTGGCCAAATAGGGGCCAGGCGGCGATGTCATCGTTGTTTTCTGACCGCTCTCGATTGAGATCAAAACGATACTTACACGGGAATCTTTGGGCGAGTCTTGGTCGGCGACCAGCAAGAATTTCCCATCGGGCGACCAGTCGAGAAAACGACCGGAAACGATTTGGTTTGTGTAGGCATCCGCCAGCTTGCGCTCCGCACCTCCGAGGGATGGAACCAGGTAATACGCGCCGCCGGTTGTGGATTGACGGAAGAAGGCGATAAAGCGACCGTCGGGCGACCAGGTCGGACTCGAATCCGCATCGGAATTGGTCGTGAGTCGGAGCGGTGTCCCGGCGCCGATCAGTTTCACGTAGATATCTTGCTGGTCGTCCTTTTCTCCTCCCCAAGCGAAAGCGATCGCGTTGCCGTCGGGCGAGAACACCGGGCCGGATTGCTCGCCGGCAATGCTGGCGAAGGGAACGATCTTGAGGTCCGTCCCTGTTCGTTGAGGCGTATGGAAATGAAACCAGGCCGCCAAACCGACGGCGATTACGGCGACGACGAGCGTCGCAACCGCGACTGCCGCCTTGTGCCTCGTGACGAGCGCGGCGACCATCTGCGAATCGGAACTGAGATCCTGTTCGTGAGGTACGGCCGCAGGCGTGGTTCCCACTGGTCCAACGACAGCCGCTACGCCCGTCGACGGCCCTGAATCCGTGTCGCGCTTCAAACGCTTCAAATCGGTTCGCAGGTCAGAGGCGCTCTGATAGCGCATCTCGCGATCTTTCTCGAGTGCTTTGTTAATGATTTCTTCAAGCTTCGGCGGGAGTTCAGGTTTGAGCCGGAGAACCGAAGTCGGAGCTTGGCTGAGGATCGCGTGAAAGATGACGCCCGAAGTGTTGCCGGAAAAGGCTTGACGTCCCGTCGCCATCTCGTAAAGCACCACTCCAAAGGAGAACAGATCGGTCCGGGAGTCCAACTCTTCTCCGCGCACTTGCTGGGGCGACATGTAGGCGATGGTGCCCATCGCCACGCCGGGACTGGTCAGCTGCGCCTCTGTCCTCGCGGCCGCCGCCATTTCTGTAGCGCCGCCCTTTAGGGCGACAGTTGCCGGGCTGAAGCCCGGCGCTACAGCTAACTTCGCCAATCCGAAATCCAGAATCTTCGCCTGGTTGCGCGCGGTCACGAAAATGTTCGCGGGCTTGATGTCTCGGTGCACGATCCGTTTTGAATGCGCGGCATCGAGCGCATCGGTGATCTGAATCGCTAGCTCCAACAATAAATCACTTCGTAGGGGAGCACCTTGACGGTGCTCCCGCTGCGTACCCGCACCGGGAGGGCCGTCAAGACCCTCCCCTACATTTATCAGGCGCTGCAGCGTCTGCCCCTCCAAAAGCTCCATGGCAATGAAGGGCTGGCCGTCGAATTCGTCGACTTCGTAGATGGTGCAGATGTTCGGATGATTCAGCGCCGAGGCGGCGCGCGCCTCGCGCTGGAATCTCTCCAGGGCTTGGTGATCATTCGCAAGACCTTCGGGCAGAAACTTGAGCGCCACCATCCGGCCGAGCCTGGTGTCCTCGGCCTTATACACGACACCCATCCCGCCGCCACCGAGCTTCTCGAGAATGCGATAGTGGGAAATCGTTTTGCCGATCACTGGTCTCGCTCCCGGCGCCATCTACCGCTGGCCACACTCGCTATAGCCCCGCCGTCACGCATCCACACTGGCTTCGGTCGTCCTCAGAGACAGATACCGCGCGTTCGGGACTCTTCAAGGCGTGTGTCAGCGACTTTACAACACATCAGGGGACAGGGGGCTCTTCCATGCCGATGGAGTTTCCGAAGACAGTCAGGCGCGGCGTCGCGCCTGACTGTCGGCAGCGGCGGCAGATCGCGCCAGTCTATTTCAAGACCAGTTCGCGCGCGTACTTGGTGCCAATGACCTCGCGGTACTTGCTGCGGTCCCGATAGCCCTGAATCTGAGCCTGGTCATGCCAATGCTCCGCTATGCCGTCGCCGCTGTTGGGTCGCTTTCGTCAGGGCTCGCGACCGGGCGTGAGTCTCTGCAAGGTGTTTTCATCGAGGCGCAGGATCTCACGCCCCGCAGAGCTGGTGCAGCTGCGGCAGTTGACTCGAGCGAAGGGGAAGGAGCCCTGGCTAATCTACGGATTCAGATACAGCCTCGGCGCAAAGTCGACCCCAGACGCACGCAGCTCGAAATCTATCTGCAACCTGACGTGGAGAACGGTAGGCTCCGTCGCGGTCGCGTGCTCCACGTGGACATGTCCGGGTCTGCAGGTGCCCAACAGAAGACTCCTGGCGGATTGAGTCCGCTGCGAAATACGCACAGGTTGTTGTACTTGGCCGTCGGCCTGACGAGATAAGGAGAAAGTGGGACCTGCACCGGCCGTTTCAGGTTGACGGCGAGTTCGACGACCAGACGCTCTTCGGCTTGGTCGCACTCATTTCGGAGAAGCCCGGAAGGATCGCCACTACCGAACGCCCCCAGAATCAACGGATCGTTGGCGATCTCTCACGTCCGGCGCACGGACAATGGAGTGGAGGTGACACTCAACGCTGACGACTATCATGGCGAGCACGTCACTGTCGAAGAGCGCAACGGTCGCCTGGTGATAGTCAAGCACGGAGTTTGGATAGTGTAGGCGAGTCAGGGACGGGCGTGAAAGGAACGTGGCGACGATGCGGTCAGGCGGCGATGCCCACGACGAAAGTGGCCGGCTGCCACTGCCTACTATCCTCTACTCCCCTTGGGGACGCCAAGTTACGTATGACGCTGCCGAGCAGCGGCTTCACCGTCCCTTTCCCTGCGAACCTGTAATAACCGGCCTTTTCCGGCGTAAGCACGAGCCGGCCAATAATGAGCCGCCGTAGCACCTGCTGCGCCTGCCCGACGTGCCCGAGCAGCAGGCCCTGCCAGTCGCGCACGTAGCCGTTCAACTGCTTCCGCACCGCCACGGGTCTAACGTCGGCGTCGGCTGCCGCAGCGCATCGAGTCGCGCCTGCAGCTCCGCGCGCGCGCGTTCGTGCGTCTCCAGTGCGTGGACGAGCGAGTCGTGTCGTCTCTGAGGCGGCGACGCGGGTGGCTGCCGAGTGGCACTCGCTTGTGTGGTGAGCGGAGCGTGCGCGACGAGAATCGCCAGGACTATGAGAGCGAGCATTAGGCCCTCAGCGCGAGCGCGTGACCGCTGCGATGTCCCCTGCTTCTGACGATTGTACGGGGGATTCGGCCTGACCGGCGGCGCGATTTACTTACGCCGCGCGCCGCTCGACGCGGCCGTGGCATAAAGGGGTGCAAGCCCGTTCGAGTAGCGCACCCGTGTGTGTGTGTGTCAGTTCGACGGTCGCAACCCGGTGTCACCGGACTCCATTATGAGACGCTCCCAATCGCCGAGTGTGCAGATATAATGCCGCGACTCGTTGAAAGGACATCGCTCGGCGTGATGGGTCGTTTCGAACGCCATATGCGCTTGGCAGCTTTCACCAAAGGATTGATTTCATGATGCACCCGAAATGGATCGTTCTTGACCTCGTGCTGGCTGCGACGCTCGGGACCGTGGCCCTCCACGCGCAGGAGCTTCCTCCGAAGGAAGCATTCAAAGCAGTCCACTTGGTTACGCTGACACCCGCGCAAGAATCGAAACTACTGACAGCATTCGTTGACTTGAACGCGGTCTTCGCTCAGGCTGGGCACCCCGAAATCCGTTACCAATTGTACAGGGTGAGCGGCAAGCAGGTCGGCAACCACAACTACATGTGGGAATCCTCGTGGCCTTCTGGTGCGGTGTACGACGAACTTCACAAGAGTCCGGCATTCCAGTCGGCGACAAAGAAGCATCCTGAGATCGAAGAACTGATGAAGAACGAGGTTTACAATCGATACGTGGAAGTGACGACCGCGAAGCGCTAGCGACGACAGGTGGATTACTCGGTGAAGGATAGGCAGGAAAACGGAGATGGCCGAATGTTCTGAATTGCGGCTGGCGCTCGATTCCTGCCGCGCCCAAGGATTTCCTGTCGCCTTTGCTGCCGGTCGTGCCGACGGCCCAGCGCGAACTCGCGCGCGCGGATCGGTTGGTCGTGTTCTTCAGGGTCTACCAGGGAACCTCACGGCAGGACGCCCTGGCGCCCGTGCAGCTGCAATCCACCGTCGTCGACGCCCGTGGCACCGTGGTGGCGAGCGACAGCAGTACGCTCGACACGGGACAGTTCGCAACGGGCCGGACAGCCGACCACTACCTCACCATCCCGCTCGCGACGCTCGCGCCGGGGGACTACCTCCTCAAAGTCGAGACGACAATGGGCGCCCGCGTTGCGGGGCGCGCCATGCGATTCGTCGTGAGGCCGTAAAGGTGCCAGTAAAACGCATTTTGCACGGTCACTGCTAGAATCGGCAAAGGTTGACGAGCGAGGTAACAGCCGCTCCATCTGGAGAATGCCATGGCAATCAACGACGACGATCCAAACAGTTCGATGATCGACAAGACCGGCGGCTTTGCCGGGTCCGATCGGCACGACGCCCGGAACCAGGAGGGACCGCAAGGCGCTCCGGTATCCGAAATTGAAAAAAAACTCATGAGTGCGGCCGAGGAGCTGGGCACCTGGCTGGGAACGGCCGAGCGAAAGACGACCGAATTCCTCGGTCAGCAAAAGACGATTTCAGACCAGCTCGTCAGAATCAGAGACACAGCCGCCAAGCTGCTGGCGCAGATCGAAAAGGGGCGTGAGCGTTCGCGCTGAGACCTGCAGCCACATCGCCGATTCGATCGAGATCGAATGAAGTCGGCGCCTTGGGGTGACAGCAAACAATGGACAGGGGAAGTCTGCTCTCCTGGCTTGATAATGTCATCGGTGCGCCCTCGATAACGATCAGAGTTTGCCGGACTCGGCGACCTCTGGTACTCGTCTCGGGTGGGCGATGCCCTCGTACGACAATCACCGGAAACGTTCCGAGACGTCTACTCGTATCTCAACGCTTGGATGGGATCCAGCCGCGAAGCCTTGATGGCTGGGAAGAGACCAAAAAAGATGCCGATGCTGGCGGAAAAGTCCCAACCTGTCGAGAGAAGACGCGCTGGCGATCGAGCGTGAATGCCCGTCGGTCGCGCTGGTCGACGTGTGGCTCGGCTTGTACGGGAACGCGCAGTCCCGCATCTACTACGGGCACGACAAGACGAAAGCGGTCGGCATCGCCGCGCGACGTCGAGGAAGCTCTTGCCTGAGCCGACCAAGCTGAGCGCGCCCCACTTCTGCACCATGATCGTATTGGGTCCAAGCTGGCTGATCGAGTCGCGCAGCGAGTTGTCGAACCC
>JBBQEJ010000137.1:0-13900 GCA_038320555.1 Vicinamibacterales bacterium
GGCTCGTCGCCGACGTCGTCAAGCGCGTCCAGGTGCCGGTCGACGTGGCCGATTGGATCGCCGAGGCCTTGCGGGAGAGCCAGGATGACAAGGAGCGCTTCCACCGAACGGCCGTCATGCAGCTACAGCAGTACCTGGCGGTTCAGGCCAAGCTCGATAGGGCGTACGACGATCGCCTGGGTGGGCGAATCACTGACGAGCTGTGGTTGAGGAAGTCGGGCGACTGGGAGGCAGAACTCGCATCGATCCGCCGCGAGACCGCGCGCCACGAGCGAGCGAGTCACGACTACGGGGCAACAGGGTCAAGAATTCTAGAACTCGCGAAAAACGCCCATAACCTGTTTATTCGGCAAGATCCGCCCGAACAGGCGAGACTGCTCAAAACACTGGTATCGAACTCGACGTTCGACCGCGGAAGTCTTTCGGTTGCTTACGTTAAGCCATTCGACTTGCTCGTCGAAGGCAACGAAACTGAAAATTGGCTGGGACGTAGGGATTCGAACCCCAATAACCGCGTCCAGAGCGCGGTGTCCTACCGTTGAACGACGTCCCAGTAGGCGAGAACCCGACAGGCTGGAAACTTTGATTATACCGGCCCCCGAACGGGCCGTGCAACTTCCGCCTAAAGGCGGAAGCCACAAAGAGAGTGTTGGCGTCCAGAAGAGAGTGTTGGAGTCGCGCGACGTCACTCGTTGTCGAGGCTGCGCCAGAGATACCAGGAGGCGACGGAACGATAGGGGCGCCAGGCCTCACCGATCTTGCGGATCCGCTCGGCGGTCGGGCGTTTGCGCAGGCCGTATACGTTTTTCACCGCGTTCACGATCCCGAGATCATCAACCGGCAGGACGTCGGGCCGATGCAGCCGGAACATCAGGAACATCTCCGCCGACCAGCGTCCGATGCCTTTGACCTGGGTCAGCGCAGCTATGACTTCGTCGTCTGTCATGGATTCCAGCGAATCGAGCGCCACAACTCCGCTCAGGGCCTTGTCGCACAGGTCGCGGAAATACGCGATCTTCTGACGGCTCATTCCGACCGTGCGCATCTGTTCATCGGTCAGCGTTGAGAGAGCCGCGGGGGTGATGTCCCCCGACATCAGCGCGGCCAGGCGCGCGTAAATCGTCGACGCCGCCTTCGTGGAGAGCTGCTGACCCGTGATGGCGCGTACGAGCGCGGAAAAATGGTCGGCGCGCTGCGCCGACGCGAGGCCGCACGCCCCGTGCTTCTTGATCAAGGCCGCCAGAACAGGATCGCGGCGAAGCAGCAGCCGTCGGGCTCGGGTGTAGTCGTCTGGAGTCACGGGGGCAATCACTGATCACTAATCACGAATCATCCAGTCCGCATCGCGGCGACTGAGGATTCGCCGATCATCTGATTCGACGATTTCCAGGATCAGTGATTAGAGTGATTATTAGTGATCAACACCGGGAGGGCAAAAAAAATCAACACGGGGAACGGATAGATCCGTAGAGAACGTCGTTCTCCGATCGCTTCGCTCCGCCGTGTTGTGTCCGGTTCCTGCGTTACCGTTACCGCTTCCGTCTAACGCCTACTCGTCACTCGACCAGCCGTCCATCGACGACGATGATGACGACTCGTACGAACTCGAATTTCGCATCGAGTCGTTGGACCCGAGACCAGCCTGCGTGTCCTCGGCCTCGCCGTTCGGGCCGACCTGTTCGCGCCGGCGCTGATGGCTGGCGATGCCGCCTTTGCGGCCCGCATCCCGCGCTTCCTCACTCGTCCACTCGTGCGCGGTGCCCTTCTGATGGGCCGCCTTTCCACCCTTGCTTGCAATCTCGCGCTGCTTGGCGCGATCCATAGACGCAAATCCGCGATCTTCCTTGGCCACGTTGTCCTCCTCCCGTGCCGGGTCTATCCCTGGTTCAACTCCCGCGGCGTTGACCCACGAGCCACAACCTGTGCAACCGAGGTGCCACGCGGAGATTCGAGCTGGCCGGAAGCTATTGACGGGGTAAGAGTTATAGTGATGCGCGCGAGTGGGACTTTCTAGTAAAGGATTGCATCGATCCGGGCAGTTTTCTGCCGCGATTCCGAGGTTCTGTGTTACGGATGGGCTGGAGGCCGAGCCGTCGGGGTCCTGTTGAGCAAATCGTTTCCCAGTTGAGATCCCCGTCGGATGTGACCGTGTCAGGGCACAAAAGGGTGGCAGTGTATTACTTGGGAACGAAGTTCACAGCGTGGTAAAGGCGAGCACTCGCGCGGTCTGGCCCGAGTAGTTCGAGCACCTCGAACAGGCCGGGACTGACCGCACGCCCCGTCACGGCCACGCGCGTCGCGTGAATCAGCGCGGCCGCTTTGATCCCGCGGGACTCCGCAAGCGCGCGCACGGCCGGTTCCAGTGTCGCGGTGGAGAATGGATGGAGGGCAGCGAGCGTCGCCGGCAACGCCAGGAGCGCATCGCGAACCTCGGTAGTCGCGAGGTGTTTGGCGACGGCCACCTGATCGTAGTCGACGGTCTGCTGTAGGAAAGGGCGCATTTCTTCCATGAACTGAGGGAGCGTCCTGACGCGTGGCCGGACGAGTTCGATCAGTCGATAGAGCCAATCCCGCCGGGGTCCCGACAGGTCGTCGCTCCACAGCCCCGCTTCGCGCAGGAGGGGCTCAACCCGCCTGGCGAGCTCATCGATTGGCAGCCGCATGACGTGCTGCTGATTGAACCAGTCGAGTTTGTCGGGGTTGAAGATCGCGTTCCCGCCGCTGATACCTTCGAGGGTAAACGCTGCGACGAGCTCCTCGCGCGTGAACAGCTCGCGATCATCCCCGGGCGACCAGCCGAGGAGCGAGAGAAAATTCACCATCGCCTCCGGAAGGTAACCGAGACGCTGGTACTCCATGACGGACGTCGCGCCGTGCCTTTTGCTCAACCGCTTTCGATCGGGCCCAAGTATCAGGGGCACGTGCGCGAAGCGCGGAGGCGTCGCGCCGAACGCCTGGTAAAGGAGCACCTGCTTTGGCGTGTTGGAGATGTGATCGTCGCCGCGCACGATGTGGGTGATTTCCATCACCATATCGTCCACCACGACCGACAGGTGATAGGTCGGCTGCCGATCCGATCGAAGCACCACAAAGTCTTCGATGTTCGCGTTGTCGAACGCGATCGGACCGTGCACGAGATCGGCAAACGACGTCTGACCGGCGCGAACCTTGAATCGAATCGCGCGCGGCGAGCCCGCCGCCTCTCGCGCGGCAATCGCGTCCGCACCGAGCGCGCAACAGGTCCGATCGTAAATCCACCCACCGCCCGCAGCCTCGGCCGCCTGACGCTTTTGCTGAAGGGTCTCGGTGCTGCAGTAGCAGTAATACGCGTGCCCACTTGCGACGAGCCGCTCCGCCATCGCGCGGTACGTCTCGATCCGTTGCGACTGAAAATATGGCGCGTGATGACCACCGATGTCCGGTCCCTCGTCCCAGTCGAGCCCCAGCCATCTCAGGCCGTCGAAAATCCCGGAAACCATCTCCCACGATGATCGCTCGGTGTCGGTGTCTTCGATTCGGAGCACAAAGATGCCGCCGTGCCGTCTTGCGTACAACCAGTTGAAGAGTGCCGTCCGCGCACCGCCGATGTGCAGGTAACCTGTGGGAGAAGGAGCGAAGCGGACACGAACCATTGGAGCATTGTAATTGCTGATTGTCGATTGCTGATTGCTGATTGCTGACTGCCTATTGGCAATTGCCTTCAATCAACAATCAGCAATCGACAATCAGCAATCAGAATATTTCCCCGAAATAGCTCCAGAACCATTCGCGGGTTTTTTCGAGCGGCGAGCGGCGGCGCCACTCGGACAATTCGAGTTTCTTCGCGCGCCCCAGATCCTGCTCGAAATCCTGCAGCAGGCGCCCGGCCAGGCCCGGATCGCTGACGGCGACGTTCATCTCGTCGTTCAGCTCCAGCGATCGGTTGTCGAAGTTCGCCGATCCAAACATGCTCCACACGCCGTCGACGATCAGGGTCTTGGTGTGCATCATCGTCGGCTGGTATTCGTAGATCGCGATGCCCTGGTCCATCAGGCGCTCGTAGGCTTCGCGGCTCGCGTATTTGACGGGCTTCGCGTCGGTGATGTCCCCTTCCACGAGAATCCGGATGCGGACGCCCCGCTTGACCGCCTGTGTCAACGCCCAGTCGCTCGACTCGTCGGTGATGAAATACGGGGAACAGATGTCGAGCGTCCGTCGGGCGGCGGCGATGCTCAGCATGTAAAGGCGCTTCAGATCGTTGGCGCCGCCGCTCGGAGAGCTGCGCAGAACCATCGCGCTGTCCTTCGGCTCGGGAGGAATGAGGGGTGGCGGGTCCACGACAGGTGTGACAGGACCGAGCGTCTCGATGAGGTTCTCGGTGAACGCGCCTTCCATCAAACGAGCCTCTGGACCCTCGATGCGGACCATCGTGTCGCGCCAGTGTTCCTTGTCCTGCGCGTGCCCCAGCCAATGATCGGCGACGCCCACGCCGCCGCTGAAGCCGATTCGTCCGTCGACGACGAGGATTTTTCGATGCGTGCGGTAGTTGAGCTCCTCGAGTGAGTACCAGTTAGGCTGTCCAAACTCACCTATCTGCGCGCCCACGGCCCTCAGACGCTCGCGCCATTCTTTCGGAATCGCCTTCGAGCCGAGGGCGTCGACAACGAGGTTCACCTGGACTCCGCGCTTCCCCGCCGCTTCGAGTGCCGCGGTGAACTGCTCGCCGATGACGCCCTTTTCGTAAATATACGTCTCGAAACTGATGCGCCGCCGCGCGCCATTAATCGCCGCCAGTATGGGGGGAAAGATCTGATCGCCGTTTGTCAGCACCTCGTAACGGTTGCCCCCCGTCGCCTGCGCGTTGAGCAGCGCGGCCACGTATGCGGGGAACAGAGGGTCGTCCGCGCTGTGGGCGCTCTCGATCTTCAGCGTCTCCTGATCCTGCGCAATCGCGAGCAGGAGCGCGACGATCCCGAGGACGATGAGAATCGAAAAGACGAGCTTGTGGTGATACCGGATCGTGAACTTCACACGGTTGAGGTGTGCAACAAGCCTGCCGGACGGTGGCGGCTCGACAGCGCTCGACCTTCGCCCTTTTCAAGACGGCTTCACAAGTCGCAACCGACGGCCCGGTCGGGCACTGAACGACATTGCTCCAATCCTCCGTTAGACTATCCCTTCGAATGAACATGCGCGTGCCCGGATGTCGCTGGCGTTGCTGGGCGGTCTTCCTGTTGATCGGTTTCGGAGCGGCCTGCGACGGGGACACACACGCGAGCTCCACCACGCCCTCGCCGTCGTCATCGGCGTCACAGGTCTGGGCCGACGAATTCGATGGCCCCGCGAACTTCGCACCCGACCCCGCAAAGTGGACGTATGACTTGGGCAATAACAACGGCTGGGGGAATCAGGAGCTGGAGACGTACACGAACCTCCTTCAGAATGCGCACGTGGACGGAGGGGGGCACCTGATCATCCGCGTCGAGCGGAGCGGATCGATGTACACGTCGGCGCGCATCAAGACGCAGGGGCTGTTTTCGGCTCGCTACGGCACGATCGAGTCCCGTATCCGTCTGCCATTTGGCCAGGGAATCTGGCCGGCATTCTGGATGCTCGGAACCAGCATCACGAGCGCGGGCTGGCCGCGAAGTGGAGAGATTGACATCATGGAGAACATCGGCCGTGAGCCGTCGATCAACCACGGCAGCGTGCATGGTCCGGGTTATTCAGGCGGAAATGCAATCTCTGGTCTGTATACGCTCCCCGGCTCGGCCAGATTCGCAGACGACTTTCACGTCTTTGCGATCCAATGGGCCCCCGGCGCGGTCACGTTTTCGGTAGACGGTACTGCCTACAAGACCGTCACCGCCGCCTCGCTCCCTGCTGGCGCGACGTGGGTCTTCGACAACCCGTTCTTTCTCCTTTTGAATGTAGCTGTCGGAGGGAACTTCCCGGGCGCGCCGGACGCGACCACTCAGTTTCCGCAGCAGATGATCGTCGATTACGTGCGCGTCTCAGGTCCGCCGGAGGGCGCGACGCTGCGCCGCGGAATGTAATGCGCCAGCGGCGCGTCAGAAGCCGAAGCAGAGGATGTTCGGCCCGGCGGCGACAGCGACGTACTGCCGGCCAGCCACGGCGAATGTCATTGCCGAGGCTTTCATGCGCACGTTGGTCGGGAAGTGCCAAAGCGTTTTGCCGTTACGCTCGTCGACTGCCGTGAATCCGCCGTTGGGCTGGCCGTAGAAAATCAGTCCGCCGGCGGTGGCCAGCACTCCGCTCCACGTTTTCGCGCGCGCGGCACCCGGTTGCGGCACCTCCCAGACAATGTCGCCGGTCTCGATGTTCACCGCGCGCAGGAAGCGCTGGCCTGTTTCATCGGGATAGCCGCCGGGCTTGTCGCCGACGCACTCTTCCAGCGCCAGGAAGTAGTAAAGGCCGGTCTGCGGTGAGTGGGCGGTGGAGGACCAGTTGGCGGCATCGCCAGGGCAGCCTCGGGGATCAGTCATCACCGGCCGCCCATCGGGTCCTATGCTCGACGCCCAGTCCACACGGCGCAGAAAGGGTTTCGCGAGAAGCACTCTCCCGTTCGTCCGATCGAGCACGTAGAAGAACCCATTGCGATCGGCGTGGAGCAGGAGCTTGGCAGGCTTCCCCTGATAGACGGTGTCGACCAGCACGTTTGGCTCGTTCGCATCCCTGTCTTTCACATCGTGAGGCGTGAACTGGTAGTGCCATTTCAATTCGCCGGTCGTGGCGTTCAGCGCAAGGACGCAGTTGGTGTACAGGTTGTCGCCGGGGCGATCGGCGTCGTTGGAATCCGGCCAGGGGTTGCCGGTCGCCCAATAGAGGGTGTTGGTCGTCGCGTCGTATGAGCCAGTGAGCCACGTGGAGCCGCCTCCGGTGACAGGTTCACTGCCTTGCCACGTATCACTTCCAGGCTCGCCGCGACGAGGGACGGTCCAGGTCCGCCACAGGGTCGCGCCGGTGTCGGGTGCGAACGCCGCGACGAATCCGCGAATTCCTGCATCCGCGCCGGCAACGCCGGCGACGACCGTGTTGTGTACGATGAGCGGGGCGACGGTGCCGCCGTAGTGCTGACCTGTTGTGTCGGGCGCCATCTGCGTGTCCCACAACAGCTTGCCAGTGGCGCGATCCAGCGCGACCAGGTGCGCGTTGTCCGTCACAAAGAAAACCTTGTCGCGAAGCAGCGCGACGCCGCGGTTCGTCCCCAGGCGGGCGTCGCCGACCAAGCCTGCGCTCGGCGGACGCGAGTACTGCCACAGCTGGCCGCCGGTCAAGGCGTCTATCGCGAACACCTGGTTAGGTCCTGTGACATACAGCGCCCCGTCCGCAGCCACCGGCGTCGTCTCGAGCCCGAAATACTGAATCGGGAACACCCACTTCAGCTTGAGGGTAGACACGTTGGCCGTTGTGATCTGCTTGAGCGGGCTGTATCGATTGCCGGAATCGGAGCCGTTGTAAGTGCGCCAGTCTCCGGGCTGCGGCGGTCCTCACGTCGTCGGGCGTGTCGATGCAGCGATTGCCGCCGGCTTCGTGATCGTCTCGACATTGATATTCAGCAGGTAGCGGACAAGCGTCGCGCGATCGCTGGCGGACAGGTCGGCAAAGGACGGCATGCCCGCGGCCACGTTGCCGCGTTGAAGGTATGTGGCGAGCTGATCAGCGGACTGTTCCGCCACCCGCTGATTCATCGCGAGCGCCGGGCCTTTCGCGGTGCCGAGGGCTTCTTCCCCATGGCAACCCGCACACTGCACGGCGAACACCGCGGGAGGCTGGACTTGTCGTATGGAAGTTCCGAGGCCGTCGGCGAGCACCGCGGCGATCGTCGCATTCGTCGAGGCAGGAAAGGTCGCGCCTCCGCCCACGATGAGCGCCAGCGCTGCCAAGGACAGACGAACGATTCGCTCCAGCATGGGGAGACGGTTAGGAAACGGCGGGTGCAGCGTCCTTGATCTGCTCGGATTTCGGATCGTAATACAGCCGCTTCCCCTGCCAGTACGATTCTGCGGCCATGATGCACGCGACGGAGTGAAGGAACCCGTTGTCCACGGTCGCGTTCGTCCGCGTGTTGCGGCTGCGCACACACTCGAACCAGTTCGAGAGATGTGACAGATCCTCGTCGCCGATGTTGATCGGGCCCGGTTTGTCGTCGCCCGGCAGAGTGACCCAGCGTTCCGCGCGCGCGATGTTGGGATTGTCCTCGTGATTGCCTTTTTCCTCGACCACCTTCCATCGTGGGCTGCCTTCTCCGCCGATATTTATGAGCGTGCCCTTTTTTCCCATGATCCGGGAAAAGCTGTCCGAGTCGTTGCCAAAGCTCGTGGAGTAACTCGCCAGGAACGAGGGGTACTCGACGAGCGCGTGGAATGTGTCGGGATTTTCGCGGCCATCGTGCCAGGCGTAGACACCGCCGTGCGCCACGACCGAGCGCGGCGGCTCATCCTTCATGAAGAAGTGCACGAGATCGATGCCGTGACTCATCCACTGATCGGGGATTCCGCTCGAGAATTCCTTGTAGAGGCGGAATTCAAAATACAGCTGGGGGTCGAAGGGGCGGTACGGCTTGGTCATCAGCCACTTCTTCCAGTCGATGTCCTGTTCGCGGAGCAGCTTCACCTCGGGCCGCCCGCGCCAGCGCGGACCGTTGTAGTTCCACACGATCTCGTATTTGCTCACATCCCCCAGCACGCCGCTACGCAGCACTTCACGCGCCGCCAACTGGTAGGGCTCGCTGCGGTGTTGCGTGCCCACCTGGACGACGCGGTTGGATCGCTTGACGGCGTCGCGCGCGGCTTTGACTTCCGCAAGCACGTTCCCCATCGGTTTTTCGCAGTACGCGTCCTTGCCCGCTTCGACGGTGGCCTTCAATACCGGGGAGTGCGAGTGCTCCGGCGTCGCGATCAGCACCGCATCGACGTCTTTGAGGGCGAGCAGGTCCTCCAGGTGTTGAAAAGCCCGCGGGGCGCGGCCGTAATAGCGCTCGGCGTTAGCCGCCGCCCGTTCGCGATTGTTCTTCCAAAGGTCGCAGACAGCGACAGTCTCCACGTTGTACTTGTCCTTCAGCTGGGAGACCATCATGTGCAGCCCGTTGCCGCGATTGCCCACGCCAATATGGCCCACCGCGATCCGGTCGTTGGCGCCGACAATGCGGCCGTAGGAAAGCGCGGTCGACGCAAAGGCCGAGCCCGCCACCGCGCCGGCGGCCTTATTGAGAAACGACCGCCGGTCCAGGTTTTTTTCGTTTGAATCATCCATGGCCGCCCCCTTTTGGGTGCACGATCATACACTCCGCGAGCCAACGCCCTGCCCGCCCGTCACTTGCGCGAACGGTGGGCCGATAATGTGCCACATTTCAGCAAGGCCTCGGCCGCCGTTGCGGCCAGTGTACCGCACCCACTCCATCCGAAAGTTGCGTATAGTGCGCTGTCATGACTATTGGCGCTACGCGCACTCGCTTTCGGGTCGTGGCCCTCGCCACAGGCCTCGGCATGATTACTTACCTGGACAGGGCATGCATCGCGACCCTGGCACCGGGCATCGTACGGGATCTTGGTCTGTCCATGATCCAGATGGGCTATGTGTTCACGGTCTTTCAGCTGGCGTATGCGCTGTTCGAGGTTCCAACCGCGTGGTGGGCAGACCGCAGGGGCACGCGCTCGGTCCTGTCACGCATCGTGCTGTGGTGGTCGTGCCTCACGGCTGCGACCGGCGCGGCGCTCAGCTATCCCATGCTGCTCGCGATCCGCTTTTTGTTCGGCATGGGCGAAGCGGGCGCATGGCCGTGCGTCGCCCGCACGTTCTCACGCTGGATACCCATTCGCGAGCGCGGACGCGCGCAGGGTGTGTTCTTTGCCGGAGCGCACCTGGTCGGCGGGCTGACGCCCGCGCTCGTGCTGTGGTTGCTGCACTTCCTGTCGTGGCGCGCGATCTTCCTCTGCTTCGGCGCAGTCGGCCTCGGGTGGGTGGCGGTCTGGCACACGTGGTTCCGTGATGATCCCTCCGAGCATTCCGCCGTCAATGCAGCCGAACTGCAGGCCATCGTCTCGGACCGGCCGCCCGACTGCGGTCACGCGGCGGGTTGGGAGTATTGGGGGCATCTCGTCCGAAGCAGAAACATGATCGCGATGTGCATCATGTATGTGCCGAACTGCATGATTTTTTATTTCTGCATCACCTGGCTTCCCACGTACCTGAGACAGCGTCACGGATTCGACGCCACGAGCCTCGGAATTTTCTCGGGTCTGCCGCTGATCGTCAGTATGCCGGGCGATCTGCTGGGCGGACTGGTCACGGACCGCCTCGCGGCGCGCTACGGCCTGCGCGTGGGACGATGCGGTCTGGGAGCGGCGGCGTATCTGATTGCCGGCATTGCGCTGGTGTCGGCGGCCGCGTCGTCGACGCCGGTCGTCGCCGCAACGCTCATCGCGCTCGCGACCGGCATGACGATGTTCACGCTGGGCGCCGCGTGGGGAACGGTCATGGAGATCGGCCGCAACCACGTCGGCGTCGTCGGCGCGACGATGAACTCGGTTGGGAACCTGGCGGCGATGCTCAACCCGCTGATCGTCGCGTACTCGGTTCAGTGGTTTGGCAACTGGAACCTGCCGCTCTACCTGATGGGTGCGCTGTTTCTCGTCGGCGCGGTCTGCTGGACAGTTGTCGATCCCGAACGGCCGGTTTTCAGCGAAGTGCCGGGGGCGTCGCGTGGCCGGACGTCTGCCGCGGCGACGGCCTGACTCGCGCTCCCAGCGCACCCTCTCACTTTTTCGCAAGCGCGTTTTCGGCAGCCTGCTGGAAATCGCGACGGACGTCGCTGGCATCGCTGTTCGGGAAATTCGACCGCTGCACCATCAGGACATAGGCGACACTCTTCACGGGATCGATCCACGCCTGAGTGCCCCAGGCGCCGCCGTGTCCGTAGGTGCCCGGCGAAAGCATCGCGGCCACACCCTCGTGCGGCGCGCGCAGGATGCACGTGGCAATGCCCCAGCCGTAGTTCGCTCCGCGATTGCCGTAGGTGTCGTTCTGGAAGAAGCCAGTCGGCAAATCGGCGGTCTGCGGCGTGGTGAGGAACTTCATCGCCCGGTCGCTGAGGTAACGGCGGCCGTCGAGCGTGCCGCCGTTGAGCAGCATCCGGCAAAACCGCGCATAGTCGGGCGCGGTCGAGTAGAGTCCGCCGTTTCCCTGGGGTGCCCGGTCGCGCGGGCCGAAGTCGGAACGCGGCGGCACAGATTCGAGCGCGCCGGTATCGTTGTTCTTCGCGTAGGCGGTGGCAAGCCTGGCGCGTTGCTCGTCGGTCGGGTAGAACGTCGTGTTCGTCATCCCCAGCGGGTCGAAGAGCCGTTTCAGGACAAACGCGTCGAAGGTCATGCCGCTCACGACTTCAACGATTCGTGCGGCGGCGTTGATGCCGCTCTGCGTGTATTTCCATTTCTCGCCAGGCTCGTATTGCATGGGAGCGGCGAGCCACAGCGGGACCAGATCGGCGAGCGTCCTGGCCTGCTGCGCGGCCGGGCCACCGGCTTCGCCGAGTCCGGACGTGTGCGTGAGGATTTGGGTGAGCGTGAGATTCGCGGGCTTGCCCGAGGGCGTTTTGAGAGAGGCAAACTCGGGTAGATATTTCGCGACGGGATCGGCGACCGTGAGTTTGCCCTCGTCCTGCAGCATCAGGATCGCCACGCCGGTGACTGGCTTGGTCATGGACGCGATCCAGAAAAGCGTGTCGGGCCTCATGGGACGCTTCCCGGCAACATCCGCAAAACCGCTGGCGTCGAGGTGGAGGACTCTATCTTTCGCGACGACGACCGTGACGGCGCCGGCGATTTCGTTTTTTGCGATCATCGCCTGCATCGCCGTATCGATCCCTGGAAGCTTCTGCTCCCGAACGGAGACGGTCAGCGTGGCGGAGAATGCAAGGATGGCAGTGAGGCTGCAAAGTCTCATGTCAAAGAGATGTATCTGTTATCTTCTCCGCCCGTCAAGTTTTGTCCGAGCACCTCAACGAGATGAACATGCCTGGCCGCTCGCTCGAGGATCTCTGTGCGATTGACGCCCGGCGGGCGTTGTAGGATGACTGACAGCTTCCGGCAGGGGATCAGCCATGCCATCTGACGACCGAGGCGCGGTCGCGGGCGCCGTCTTCTCGAAACGCGACGCGATCCTGCTTGCGGCAGCGGCGATGACGGTCGTCGCAACGCTGACGGTGCTCTTTTCGCGGCTGACGCTCGATGATGCCTACATCACGTTCAGATATGCGCGCCATCTGGCGGAAGGGTATGGATTCGGCGCATGGAACCATACCGGCGAGCACGTCGAAGGCTACTCGTCGCTGCTGTGGATGTTGCTGCTCGGCGGCGCCGCGTGGCTCGGCGTAGATGTGCGGATAGCGTCGAAGGTGTTCGGGACGGCGGCGGCGCTGACGGTGATTGCCGTGCTCTTCCGGCGCCCCAACGATCGTCCTGCCGTGCTCACTGGCGTCTTCCTCCCGCTGTATTTGCCGTTCATGTTGTACGCCGCGTCGGGCATGGAGGCCGTGGCGTTCACCAGCCTCGTCACGCTCGTGCTGGTCGGTCCAGCGCACTGGCAGCCAATAGTCGCGCCGCTCCTCGTCGCGATGCGGCCCGAGGGCGTGCTCGTCGCGGGTGTCGACGTGCTCGCGCTCGCCTGGCGGCGTGAGCGCTGGCGATGGGTCGCCGCGACGGCGATCGCCGGCGGCCTAACGCTCCTCGCGATCGCGGTTCACCGTTGGGTGGCATATGGCGCGCTCGCGCCCAACACCTACTACGCGAAGGTCGCGGGCGGCGGCATCGGACACGTGCGGCTCGGCCTGGTGTACGTGGGCTGGATGCTCGCGCACGCAGTGGTCGTCGCCTTTCTGGTGATTGGGGCCGTCGCCGCGAGGCGCGCTGGCGATCGCCGCGGGTTGACGTGCCTGGCGCTCTTCGTCGCGTACATCGCCTACATGGCGATCGCGGGAGGAGACCCGCCTACCGCATTCCCAGCCTGGCGCCAATTCGTCCACGTGGCCCCGGCCTGGCTGCTCGTGGCGATGACAGGTCTGACGCGCGTCGTACGCGACCGCCGGTGGAGACAGGTCAGCGCCGCCGTCGGGCTGGCGCTCGCGGCGGACCTTGGCGTGTTGCTGGTGCAGGGAGGCGGCGGTCCGCGACCGGGCAACGCGGCCTATTCTGCGTGGCTCGCGTCGGTGGCGAGCCCCACGACGACGATCTCCAGCAGCTACGGAGGCGCGCTGCCGTTTATCGTGGATGCTGTTCACATCGACGCGCTTGGCTTGAACACCCCCTACATCGCGAGGCACGGCACGTTCGATCCCGACGGCCCCCAGGACTCGAAGACCGACATGCGCTGGGTCATCGAGCAGCGCCCCGACATCGTCGAGGGGGACCTGTCGGGGCTGGCACTTCTCCGCGGCGCCGGCCCGGACGAGATCATCGGTAGGCGCCGCCGCAAGATGATTCTCGAGATGGTGTCGTCGCCGCGGTTTCAACGCGAGTACCTCTTCGTCCGCAACGCGCCGTACGATCGTATGGACCGGGCCGCCTTTCTACGCCGCGACTACTGGGAGTCCCATCCACGGCGCGACACGCTCGACTGCGTGCCGGTCGCCGAGACCGCGCTCGCGCCGTTCGCGAGCCGGTGAGCTTCACCATCTGAGCGGCGAGCGGAAAACGCATTGACGCAAATAGCTTTGTATTATAAAGTTACCCTCGAGGCGTTCGCCGTAAGAAGGGCCCGGGGGACGAAGTCCCCCGGAGCGAAATGAAGTCTGGGAATCGATTGCACGTCGCGAGCGAGCGGAGCGAGCGAGCCACGCGACCGGAGCGAGCCGGCGCAGCGGCGAGCGAGGGCGCGTGCAGGGGAGTCCGAAGGGCGAAGCCCC
>JBBQEJ010000138.1:0-13509 GCA_038320555.1 Vicinamibacterales bacterium
CGTGGGCGCGCCGCTCGAAACCGTGGAGCAGTCGGTCACGACACTCCTGGCGAGCGAAGATCCCTGGCTCCGATCGTGCGCCGTCTACGCCGTCGGCGCGCTCCACCTCCACGGACTCGAGCCCGAGCTGCACCGGTTCGAAGGGGCCGCCGATCCGGCGCTCCGCGAAGGCGTGCAGGTGGCGCTCCAGCGGCTGGCTGGTGAGCCGGACACGACCCAGGCCACGGTCCCCGCCGAGATGGCCAGCGGCGTCGGATAGACGGAGGTAGGGGTTCAGCAAAACATCGGCTTCAGCCACTCGGCCGCCGACCGAGGTCGAGACGCAGGCGGCGATCTAACTGGCGACACGTCATGATGAAGAACTCTTCAAGAGCCTGCGGCGTCAGGCACAGGAGCGGAACGTGAGACTCGAGACGTACGTGCTCGTCGGCCATCCGGCCGATCACATCCTGAAGGCTGCCGCCCGAAATGGAGCAACATGATCGCCTCGGCCGCAGAGTCAGGTCGGCCATTCGGGATTGGGTGTCTGGATCCACCTCGCGAGGGGTGTTCGCGTGGGCTTTCTCGGCGCGTTCACCACATTCTCCACTTTCGCGGGCATCCTGCATGGCACACCTTCGTCGACGTCATCCGCAGGGAGGTTCAATAGCAGGCGCGCGCGGGTGTAGTATCTGCCTGTTCCGGAGCTTTCCGATGCTCGAAGGAGAAAACACATGCGCGTCACTATCAGATTCGTGGCGATTGCCCTGGGCCTCGCGATCGCTGTCACGGGCTGCGCGTCGCCGCCCACCGCGGACGTGGATGCGGCGAAGGCCGCCGTTGACAAGGCCGCTGCCGACCGCGCGGGTCAGTATGCCCCCGAGTCGCTCAAGGCTGCCGAGGACGCCCGGGCGGCCCTCGACGCCGAGCTGAAAACTCAGGAAGCCAAGATGGTCAAGTCGTACGACAAGACCAAGGAGCTCGCCGCCGCTGCGAAAGCGGCAGGCGACAAGGCGGCGGCCGATGCTGCCGCCGCCAAGGAAAAGGCCGATGCTGTCGCGGCCAAACAGAAGGCAAACGCCGCGGCCAGGGAAAAGGCCAGGATGGCGGCGGTCCGCCCCGGGGGTCGGATCATGCCTCCCAAGAAGATCAAGAACGTCGCGCCGGTGTACCCGGCGCTTGCGCAGTCGGCGCACGTTACGGGGGTGGTCACGATAGAAGCGACGATTGGACCCGACGGGAAAGTCATAGACGCGAAGGTCGTACGTTCGATCCCGCTGCTCGATCAGGCCGCGCTCGACGCCGTGCAGCAGTGGGAGTACCTGCCGACCATGCTGAACGGCGTGCCGGTGCCAGTCCTCGTGACTGTCACGGTCAACTTCACGCGGTAGCAGCCATCAGCCGATGGGAGGGCGGCAGCCGCTGAAGGATCCCGGGTAGTTTCAGGTGCTCGTGCCCTCCTTCCCCGTGATCGGAATGAGTGCCAGGCGCGCTTCAGGGAATTTCCTCGATCGTCTTCGCCGCGGCGAGATTCAGCCATCGCCGGCGCCCGTCGGCCGCCGCACGCACCCACCCGCCGCCTCCAAACTCGGCGATTCCTATCGTCTCGCGATCTCCTGCCGGCCAGGTGACCTCGTACCTGCCTCCGGTCTTGAGGAACGCCAGTGGAGCGACCGCGACCGTGGGCGTGTTGACGACCCGGACATCCGAATTGGCCAGCGACACCTTCCAGTCTCCGCGTTGACCCACGTCGATCGGCGGGAGCCTGCGAACGTCGACCTCTCCCTGGACTGGTACGATTCCGCTGCCGAGGCCCGGCACAGACTGCGCTTGTCCGTTAGTCGATCGCGCCCAGTACAACACCGCAACGGCTATCAGAACTACGGTAGCGACTTTCATGCGCATGTTCACCTCACTCTGTGAGATCAGTCGTTTCGGTTCGTTGGTCAAGCGTAGAGGGGCGTCCGTGAGAACGTCGCTACCCTAAGGATAGGAGCACAGCCGCAGATGTCGAAATCCGGCCCGCTCATCCTGACGATTGCGCTGTGCGCCTTCATGAGCTCGTGCAATGGCGGCGGGACTAGTCCGACAACCGTCAGCTACGACGGTCAGTGGATTGGGACGACGTTCCAGGGCAGGCCGATTGCGTTTACCGTGTCGTCGGACCAGAAAGTGACGGCCATCACTATCGAATAGAGCTTCAATGGCTGGTCTGACGTGCAGTCATAGCCGGCCTGTCCTGCGCAGTTTCACCATTTTTCCGATAATCACAGCTACGACGAGTACTATCGCCGCACCCACGTAGAGGACGCCGCCCTACTGCGTTCTGACGCACCCATATTTGCGAATCATCAGGGTGCCGACAACGAGTACCGCGACAAGGGATATAACGAGCAGGACGCGGAGCAGCCGAACGAGCACGTGTTCGATTCGGTCGAGAGATTCCCAAAAGCTCATCGGCGAAATCCTCCATCGTTGAGCCCCGATCACTCTCCATCCCTGTGCCATCGTCCTGCGCTCCGATGCACTGCGGAGATGTCGGTTGATCGGGTGGGGTCATCTTCCACCGCCGATCTCAGCCGCTCAGCATCAAGTAGATTCCCCAGGCGATGAACAGCATGGGGGCGACGCGTCCGACGAGCGGACTGTGGCGCACGACCTTGTCGACCAGCACGAACGCGCCGATGGCCGCGACGGCCAGCACGTCCATGACGCCAGCCGCGATCACACGGCAGGCGATCTTGCCGACCGTCTCGGTTGCGGTAGCCACGTCATAATTCATATTTGAATGAGAGCCGTTGGTAGTCTGTCAGCCCCTTTCTTTCAGACGCCTGGTTTACCGAATTTCGGCGGCGTGAGGAAGTTGACGTCCCACGCGCCGTCCACCGTGATGAAGAGCAGCGTGCCTTCGTCCGGCTTCGTCCACGCCTGGTGAACCATGCGAGCGGCATGTAGTTGAAGGAACCTGGACCGAGTTCGACCTTCTGCCCGTCGCATTCCATCAGGAACGTACCGCTGAGAATGGTATGGGTCTCGTTTGCGGTGTGCCAATGGGGCGGGACGTGCTGCCCTTTCGGCACGCGGATCATCAGCTGCGTCGCGTTGGTGCCTGGGGCGACGTGCAGGATGGCCATCTCCGGCGACCACTCTCCCGCCTCGGGCGCGATGCGCTGCCACTTGATGTCCGCGCCTGGCATGTATAACGGGTGATCCGCCGGATCCGGCGGCTTCGGAGGCGGGGCCTGTCGTCGCGACGGCTCGACGCCAATCATGACGACGCCCATGCTGGCGGACGCCAAAAACGACCGCCGATCCACTCCTCTGTTGTTGATGTTCATACCGAACTCCATTTGGGCGATTTCAAGCAGTGACTATTCTCATCGCGCTACGAATCTTAGTTGTCAGGCATCAGCGCGAGCGCGCGTTTGTGCTCGCTCGTGCGCACGAGCCGCTCGATCCGCATCGCCAGGGCCGGCGACACAGCATCCGGACCATCGGTCAGATATCGCTCGAGATCCGCGTACGAAAACCCCATCTCCTCCTCGTCGGTCTGGCCGGTCCAGAGGCCGGCGCTCGGCGCCTTGTCGATAATCGCCGGCGGCACATCGAGCTCGCGCGCGAGCGCGCGAACCTCGCTCTTGAGCAGCCGGCCCAGCGGAAGGAGATCAACCGCGCCGTCCCCGTGCTTGGTGAAGTACCCGACCGTCAACTCGCTGCGGTTTCCGGTGCCGACGACCAGGTAGCTGAGCGAGTTCGCCAGGAAATACAACGCGGACATCCGCAGCCGCGGCTTGATATTCGCGAGCGGCATCTGAGCGCGGCCGTCGGTGGCAGGGCCCCCGGCATGGGCGGGATGATCGACGGGCAGCTGCAGGAACAGCCTCTTCAGATCGCCGGCGAAATGATCGTACGCGGGCGCGAGATCGAGACGAATCACGGGGACGTCGAAATGACGGACGATGAGCTCGGCATCCTCCGCATCGCGCGGATCGCTATGGCAGGGCATGATGGAACCGACGACATGGCCGGGCATCGCAAGCTGGCACAGCCGCGCGACGACGGCGGAATCGAGCCCGCCGCTCAACCCGACGACGAGCCCGCGGGCGGCCGCGATGGCGGCCTGCTGCCGCATCCATTCCGCGAGATCCTTCGCGCGCGTCATCATGGCGACCCACCCACACAGGAAAGCATGAACCGTGGACCTGCGCGGATTCTACGTGACCGGCGGCTGAGGTTCGCGCTGTTCGATGATCCGCAGGAACGCGTCGACCAGCGTCGGATCGAACTGCCGGCTGCGCTGCCGTTCGATCTCGCCAATCGCCTCGTTCACCGTCCAGGCGGGCTTATACGGACGTTTCTGCGTGAGGGCGTCGAAGACGTCCGCGACCGCGACGATCCGGCCGGCAAGCGGAATGGCGGCCCCGGTGATCCCGACGTAGCCGGTGCCGTCCCACCGTTCGTGGTGATTGAACGCGATTTCCTCCGCGAGCCGGAGGATCGTGAAACGGCTGCCGGACAGGATGCGCGCACCAATCGTCGTGTGCGTCTTCACGATCTCGAACTCATCGGCGGTGAGGTTTCCGAGTTTCAGCAGCACGGAATCCGGGATGCCAATCTTTCCGACGTCGTGCAGCGGTGCGGCGCGGCGCATGGTATAGGCCTGCGAATCCGGCAATCCGATCTGCTTCGCGAGCAGGGCAGCCATCTGGCCCACTCGCTCCGTGTGGTGCCCTGTGTGGTCGTCGCGGAATTCCGCCGCGCGCGCAAGGCGCTCGATGATCTCTATCTGCGCCGCTTCGAGCTCGCGCGTCCGGTCGCGAACCTTCGCCTCCAGCATCTGGTTCTGGCTCTGGATCTGCAGGTAGAGGAATCGCGTCTCGAGCAGCGTGCCGATCCGCAGCAGCACCTCGTCGCTGTGGAACGGCTTGTTGAGAAAGTCCTTCGCGCCGCGCGACAAGGCTTCCCGTTTCGCCTCCGGCGTGTCGTCGCCGGTCAACATCAGGATCGGGAGGTAGCTGGCCTCGGCGATCAGGTTGAGCGCGTCCATCACCGCGAGGCCGTCCTGGTGCGGCATGTGCAGGTCGAGCAGAATCAGGTCGGGCCGGAACCTGAGGTAAAGATCGACAGCATCCCGGGAATCGTTGGTGCTCTCGATGCGGCTGAACCCCGCGCGCTCGAGCAGCCGTCGCAGCAGGTCGACGTTGTTGGCCTCGTCGTCGACAATCAGGATGCGCGCGTTCTTGAAGATGCGTGGGCCCATGTAAAAGTGTGCGGGTCAGGAGCCTGCTGTCGGTTCTGCGTTGCCGATCGTCTCGGCCGCCGGGGAATCGGGCCACACGAGCGCCGGCGCCGCCGTGTAAGCCGCGTGCGCGAGCGCACCCTGAAAGAATACCGTCTCCGACGCGTAGAACAGAAGCTTCAGGTAATGCCGGGCCAGGATGTAGAGCTCTCCGAGGCCGAACACCAGCCACATCGCCAGCCCGTACCGGGGGGTACCCGGCGCCAGCAAGCCGTACAACGCGACAAGCAGGAGAAATGCCGCGGCGTTGAGCAGGTAGAGGCCCCCCGTGCCCCGCGCATGCCGCCGGACGAACCGGCCGCCGGCCAGGATCGCGCCCAGCGCGCTTCGCCGGTCTTCGACGACGATGCGGACGCGAGCGTAATCGAGAACGAGATTGCACAGGATGAGGAGCGTTCCGAAGACCACGTACCCCGCGATCCGGAGCGCAAAGGCGGTGCGCTCGACCGTGATGTCCCTCGACAGCCACGGGTACGCCCTGACGAAGATCCAGGCGTGGACGTAGCCGAACAAAAAGCCGTACGCGAGCCACGCGACCACGCCGAGGCGGAGCAGCCGCCAGAAGTGCATGCCGCAGGCGCCGAAGAACCCGTGCGCGCGCGTCCGCCGCGCGCGCGCGAACCGATCGATGATGCCGCCGGCCAGAAACGACCACAGCACCAGCCAGGCCGCGGTCACCCCGGCGATCGTCGCGGCCAGCGGTGTATGGTCGAGGAACCCGCTCAGGTTGTCGAGAACCGCCCCGAAGCCGGCGATCGACGGGACGAACGTCGTGCCGAGGCCGGACGCCTGCGCGGAAAACTCCTGCCACCAGTCGTAGTTAGTGCCTGAGGCCGCGCGGTCCGCGGCCATGCTCGCTCCAAGGTGGGCCGCAATCATGCCGCGGAGCGCGTACGACAACGGCAGGGTCACGAACAGCGTGACGGCGAACATCCCCGCGACGACCATCGGTGCGCCGTTGACCCTGCGGATGCCCTCGCGAAATGCGGCGCGCCCAGTCATCAGACGAAGAAACCGTACGTAAGCAGGTGATCCTGCAGCCAGACGAGCCAGGCGAGCGACCATTTGGTGGCCGCCTGCTTCGTGCGCGGCGCGAGCGTGACCGAATTGTTCGTGTAGTTCACGTCGAGCAACAGCACGTGATCGGGATCGACCTGGACGAACGACGCGCGCACGGGCTTCTCGATTTCGAACATCCTCCAGCGATCGCGTCCATCCCAGCGCCACCGCGCTTCTTCCTTGTTCTCGAAGACGACTCGGACGTCCACGGGAAACAGTCCCTCGCCGTAACGTCGGACGACCACCGTCGTGCGGAAGGGCCCGCCGCCGTCCGGGGCGCCCGCGAACGTCCGCGCGTTGCCGTCACCCACGTATCCGCGTACAGCAGCCGGCTCGCTGCTGAACGCGTCGACGCCGTAATCGAAGACGTTGGAGCTGCGAGACACCTGATCGAAGAACCAGGTCATGTCGCGCCCGCTGACTTCGTTCACGATGGCAAAGAAATCCTGCGGCTTCGGATGTCCGAATGCCCACCGCGCGAAATACGTGGACATGATGCGCTGCATCGTCTCCCAGCCGAGCATGCGCTCGAGCGTGTGCAGCCACAGGGCGGCCTTGGCGTAGGTGACCGCGCTTGCGGTTCCCGGCCAGTAGCGCCACGTCGGCGTCGACTGCGTATCGGCTTTTGCCGCCAACCGGTACGACGCAAGGCGATCACCGTCCGTTTCGCGGCTCAGCGGAAAATCCCGAAACGTCCACGGGATGAACCCGCCGAAGTACCGCTTCGCGTAATAGTTGGGACTATACCGCTGGACGTTCTCAATCGCTCGCGCGGTCGAGAACGTATTGAACCCTTCGTCCATCCACCCGTGCTCGAACTCATTGGTGGCGACGATCCCGTACCAGAACTGATGGCCGGCTTCGTGTACCGTGACCCCTTCGGGAGTGGTCACGTCGCGCGGCGCGAGCCAGCGCGTTCCCGCGGTGAAGAGCGTGGGATACTCCATGCCGCCCGCTTCGCTCTGCCACGCCGGATCCACGATCGTGATGTGTCCGTACGGATAGGGGCCGAACCACTCGCCGTAATACTTCAACGCCGCGCGCGTGGCTTCGAAGTGCCGTTCGGCCTGGCCGGCATGCTCGGGTTGCAGCAGGAGCCGCATGTCGACCGGCGGCAGGTTCGGATGCTCGAAGCTGGCGTGCCGCTCGACGTAATCGGGGCTGGTGGTCCACGCGAAGTCGTGAACGTCCTCCTGATAATAATGATGCGTCGTCGTGCCGTCGGCCTCGTCGCGGCGATCGCGCTCGACGCCGGTCGCGCCCAGCATCCACCCCTTCGGTACCGTCAGCCGCACGTCGTAAGTCCCGAAGTCGGAGAAAAACTCCGTCGCCGAGTGGAACTGATGGCAGTTCCAGCCGCCGTCTTCGAGCACCCCGATCTTCGGAAACCACTGCGCCATGAAATAGAAGTTGCCGATCGTGCCGGTCCGCGCGAAGGTCCTGGGCACGCGCAAGGCCCAGGCAATCTGGACGTTGAGGGTTCCGCCGGGCGCGACCGGGCGCTCGAGCGGCACCTCCATCACGGTCCGATCCTCCTTGTTCCCGTCGTCTGGCGCGACGAACCGGACGGCGCCGGTCAGATCGCCGCCCGCGCCGGCGCCGATCACGCGCACCGTCGTCACGTCGATCCAGCTCCAGTCGGATTCGGGACGCGAAGTCAGCGGCGTGTCGCCCGCGAGCCACCGCTCCCGCATCCACGTCGAGTTCGTGTTGCGCCACGCGTTGTAATAGAGGTGGAAACGCAGCGTGGTGGCTGAGATAGTCGAAGTGTTCCGCCAGGTGAGGATTTCGTCGCCGGTGAGGGTGCGGCTCTTGGGATCGAGGCGCGCGGTGATGGCGTAGCTCGCGTTCCGGGGGGATAGCGCCGGGGTTCCGGCCGGGGGTGACGCAGCCGGTTGCGCGGCGGGCGGTTGCCGCGCCGCCGGAAGGGTCGCCCCGCCGAGGATCAACAGAGTCGCGACGGCCGCGGATCGCGCGAACACCCGCCAATCCTACATCAGAACATTGGTGTGGTCGTTTGGCGTCGTGGCTGCATGGGTATAATCACGGGTCACATTCATACTGAGCGAAATCGGCAATTCATTCGGGGGTTTCAGGATGTCACCGATCAAGGTCATGCACGTGGGGCTCGGGCCGATTGGCGCGGGCGTCGTGCGTCAGGTCGCGGACCGGAAAAGGTTTCGCATCGTGGGGGCGGCCGATATCGATCCTCTCAAGGCTGGGCGCGATCTCGGCGAAGTGGCCGGCGTGGGACGCTTGCTGCGCGTCAAAGTGTCGGGGGATGTCAGGAAGGCCATCAAGGCCTCGAAGCCGGACGTCGTCGTCCTCTGCACGAGCTCGTCGCTGAAGAAGGTGCTTCCCCAGATGGAGGAGATCCTGAAGCTGAAGGTGCCTATCGTCTCGACGACCGAGGAGCTCGCGTATCCGACGAAGGGCAATCTGAAATACGCGCGAGCCATCCATGAGCGCGCGAAGAAATCCAAAGTGGCGGTGCTCGGCACCGGCGTCAATCCGGGCTTCGTGATGGACGCGCTGCCCATCATGCTCACCGGCGTCTGCGAGCGCGTGGACGGGGTGCGCGTCGATCGCGTCCAGGACGCGCGCATCCGCCGCCTGCCCTTCCAGCAGAAGATCGGCGCCGGGCTCACGCGGGCGCAGTTCGAGAAGAAGGTGGATGACGGGAGCGTGCGGCACGTGGGGCTGGCCGAATCGGTATCGATGATTGCGGAGGCGATGGGCTGGACGCTGGATCGGATCACCGACGCGATCCAGCCGAAGATGGCAGTGGAGACTGTGGCGAGCGAGTTCCTCGCGGTGGACGCCGGCTTCGTGTGTGGCATCGTGCAGGACGGAATTGGCTACCGCGACGGAACGCCGGTCATTACGCTGCACATGGAGGCCTACCTGGGGGCGCCGGAGTCGTTCGACGCTGTGGAAATCACCGGATCGCCGGCGTTGAAGATGAAGATCGCGGGCGGCGTGCACGGAGACATCGCAACCGCGTCGATCGTCGTCAACTCGCTGCGGAAGATTCTCGACGTGACGCCGGGGCTGCACACCATGCGCGACATGCCGATCCCGTCGTTCGACGGAGGGAGGTAAGGACGCACCTTGCCACCCTCGATTCTGGCGACGTAGGACTGGGACGTTTTCATGCGACGCGCCAATTGGGTCTGCGACAACCCCAGCGCGTGTTCTGGCCTCGATGCTTCCGCGCTGATGGCTCAGGGTCGCCAAGACGTCCAGGACCTGGGCGATGGCATGAACTTCAGCGCCGAGCATGTTCTGCCGGATCAGATGGCGGCTGATCTGCCGACGACAGCCCACAAGATCGATACCGCCTTCTTCGTCATCCAGGGACAGGACGACGTCATCACGCCCACCAAGGCGGCGATCGATTATTTCGAAGGGGTGGCGGCGCCCAGGAAAGACCTGATTCTGATCCCGAATGCCGGACACTTCGCGTTCATGACTGCTCCCGACGCATTCCTGGCCGCGCTGACCGACAAAGTTCGCCCGGTCTCCATCAGGCGCGGCGCCTGATTCATAGCGACGAGTCTTCGGTACCTAATGCTGTGGGAAGAACCGCGAGAAACGATATGCCAGAAGAAATCCCGGACCTGGAGGATCGCTTTTTCACTCTTTCAATCGACATGCTTTGCATCGCTCACTTCAGCGGCTACTTCAAAAGGCTGAATCCGGCCTGGGAGAAGACGCTTGGGTTCAGCCGTGAAGAACTGCAGTCGAAGCCGATGTTCGAGTTCGTCCATTCCGAAGACCGGGAGCACACACTCGATCAGAACCGGAAAGTCAGGAGCGGTGCGCAGGCACTGGCTTTTGAAAACCGCTACCGTTGCAAGGACGGTTCGTACAGATGGCTGTTGTGGAACGCTACGGCGGACCTCGACCACCAGGTCATCTACTCGGTCGCGCGCGATATCACCGAGCGCAAGCAAAGGGAACAGGAGCGGGAGCAATTACTGCGGGAGTTGCAGGCTGCGCTCGCGGATGTGAAAGAGTTGCAGGAGATACTGCCGATCTGCATGTACTGCCAGAAGATCCGCGACGATGAGAACTACTGGCAGACCGTCGAGACCTACATCTCCAACCATACGAACGCCAGATTCAGCCACGGCATCTGCCCGGCGTGTTTCGAATCTCGTCGAACAAGCTGGTGACACGAACGGGAGTGAACCACAGGCCACTAACCAACGTAACGTCATGGCCGGATCCGTAAATGCCGCGCGCAACGCAGGGCCGAGACAGGCTCCAAGGGACGCCACGACGAGAACCGCAGGTGCCGCCGTGAAGGTCGCCGCGTCGAGCGGCCGTGACGCCGAACAGCAGATCCTGCATCAGACGCGTACAGGCTGGCACAACTGGCGAGACCTGCGCGCCGAACGATGCCCGACGCCGCAAAGGTCTTTGGACGTGCAGTGTCGCTGCCGGGTCGTATCTCAGACGCAGCGCTGCTTGTCTGACGGCGCGCCCGCATGTCTCATACGCCATATACCAAGCAGCATGCAGCCCATCGCGAAGCCGAACAGGACCCCGAAGATACCATCGCGCGGTCCCTCCGGCATGGAGCTGTGGCGCTCGAGCACGAACTTGACGACGTTGGTCACGGCCATGAGCATCATTCCGATGCAGAGTGTGCGATTGAAGGGCTGGCGGCGTTGAAGTCTCATGTCGGTCTCCAGAGTATGAATAAGGATGGTCAGTGTGAGCAGGGACTAGTCGTGGAGGGCGTACCACACCATCAGCGTCATCTTCACGACGACGAACGTGATTCCGATCGCGAGCAGGTCCCAGTTCGCGATGTGATTCACGTAGAACCGGTACTCGAACAGCAGGATCGAAGCGCCGCCCCCGATGATGCCGGCCATGCTCGTGGACCGCTGGCGGTGGGCGAGGAATCGTTCGTCGAAAATATGGGCGAGGATGTTCACGGTCGCGTCTCCAGCGTGAAAATCTCGTCGGTCGCACACGCAAATACACGCGCGAACACAAGCGCGAGCGGCAGGCTCGGCACGTAACGGTTGCACTCGATCGAGTTGATGCTCTGACGAGAGACGCCAACCGCCGTGGCCAGCTCCTGCTGGGTCCACCCTCGCGCAGTGCGAAGTTCTCTGACCCGGTTTTTGACGTCGGTCACTGACAAGCTGACTTTACATCGCCAGTTGCCGCGATGTCAAGCAAGCTTGTCATATCGTTGAGTTTCCTATAGTTTTCACGCGAATGTGCCGGTGTGCCCTTGTCATCTCCCTGCCATGTTCAATCGCTACAATGGTCGTTTGCCGAAGCAGGCTTTTCTGCAGGCTTTCCGCACGCACTTCACCACCACCAACGAGGTCCCGTATGAGCAGACACTCGCTGACCGCACTTGCCGTTCTCTCCGCGGCCATCCTGGCCGCGCCTCGCGTCGCGCACGCGCAGACGTTCAAGGTCGAAAAGTTCGATATCAAAGGCGAAGGAGGCACGGACTACGTCTCGGTCGAGGCCGCGACGGGCCGCGTGTTCGTGTCGCGTTCCACCCACGTGATGGTGGTCGACGGGGCCACGGGCAAGGTACTCGGCGACATTCCGAACACGCCGGGCGTCCACGGCGCCGGTCTCGACACCAAGGCAGGTCACGGGTTTACGACGAACAGCGGCGACCAGACCGTGACGATGTTCGATCTCAAGACGCTCGGTGTGCTCAAACAGATCAAGGTCGGCCCCGGTCTCGACGGCGTCATGTACGACGAGGCCGATGACAAGATCATCCTCACGAATCACAGCCGCCCCATCGGCACGCTCACCGCGATCGATCCCAACACCGGTGACATCGTCGCCACCGTGGAGCTCGAAGACACCGCGCCGGAAGGTGCCGCGGCCGATGGCAAGGGACACATCTTCGTCAACAACGAGAGCAAGAATACGATCCAGGTGATTGACGTCAAGACGTGGAAGGCGACCGCATCGTGGCCGCTCGCACCGTGCGACGGGCCGACCGGAATCGCATACGACAAGGCATCGAACCGCATCTTCTCCGGTTGCAGCAGGACATCGGTCGTCGTGGATGCGAGCACGGGCAAAGTCGTGGCGTCGATCCCGAACGGCACGCGGGTTGACGCCCTGGGCTGGGATTCGTCGAAAAAGCTGATCTATATTCCGAATGGGGGCGAGGGCAACGTCACGGTCGTCCATCAGGATTCGCCAGACAAGTACACGGTGGTTGGCACCGTCCCCACGTTCGCCGGCGCGAAGACGATTACCGTGGATCCGGCAACGCACAACGCATACCTTTTCCAGCCCGAGCGCGGTCCGGTTCCGGCGCCACCCGCTGACGCGCCACCGCCACCGCCCGCTGGACAGGGTGGCCGCGGCCGCGGTCCGCAGGGTCCGATCGTCGCTGCGTGGTTCATCGTCATCAAGCAGTAGGGACCCGGATCCGAGAGGCATCCTCGAGGGCTCTGGTGTGCCTCTTGCTCGCTCGCTCAGGCAATGGCGCGGCTGGAAGCTGCATCCGCATCGGTTGTGGGCGCTCTCGGCATCTGGTGTATGGCGGGGCTGTATGCTCCACCTACTCCGGCCGCGGGCGTACGTCTGACGACAGTCCCTCCATCCGCGTTGCGCGAACGGCGACTCGATGCCATTCGCCATGCGAATGTGTGGAGGGCAACCGACATTCGCGCGATAGACCTGAAGGCCGGGCCGCAAGGACCTTTCGCGTTCGCGGCGGGAGAGACGGTGACCTGCGACTTCGTGCAGCGGCCGCACGGAAGCGGCAGTACGCCGAAGTTCGCCTGCGCGCTGCCCTCAGGGCGCGAGCTGAAGGTCCGATACGGCAGCAAGAACGGCGAAGTTTATGCGCAGGTCGCCGCGACCCGATTGTTGTGGGTTCTGGGCTTCGGGGCCGACCGGATGTATCCGGTGAGAGTCGTGTGTCGCGGTTGCCCGCCGGATCCATTCAAGGACCGGACGCCGGCAGACCATGCAAAGCCTGTGGTGTTCGACCCATCGACGATCGACGTTAGCGCGGATGGCAAAACGACGCCATCGCGGCGGTGAACTTCAAAGAGTGGTCGAGGATGGCGATTTGGAAGGGATCGGGTGCAGATTGCATCGGCAACCTGCCCGGGTCGTGGAGCGGGACACTGCACGATCCCCGGATTGGAGAATCGGGCCGC
>JBBQEJ010000139.1:0-13446 GCA_038320555.1 Vicinamibacterales bacterium
GTGCCACGTGGCATTATGCTCCGCTAACAATTACAACGCTACGGATTCGATCGTCTACAGAATTCGATGTCCATCGGCGCGCCGGCGAGCGCAAGCCGGAGATGTCCGTGCTCATCGCCGGTGATCAGGGCGCGGCAGTCGAATACTGATGAGGCGGCTTCCGGCCTGGGAATGCGAAAACCGCGTGCTCGATGCCCTCGCTGTCGAAGCTGCGCGCTGGTGGCCCATGAACCCCCGAAAGTGGGTCCCGCGATCATGACGGCGACGGTACGTCCCGTAGGTTTGGTACCCGCGTCAGGCGGCGTCCTTGAGATTGTCCTCCGGACCTTCGATGTTCGGTCTTACCGGGCAGGCTCGCAGGTGGTGCCGGATGTGACAGCTTTCCCACCACACGGCCACGGTATAGACGACGGCGTTGATCGCAAGATGCGGCTGGCGCCGCTTGATCCAGGCCGCGGTGTTGTACGCGGCGCAGACCGCCACGGTTGCCATCAGCACGCCGTGCACGGCCGCCTTCATCGGTTCGCACGCCCCGCTGTCCAGCATGTCCGAGACAGGTTGAAACGCAACGATTGAACGGTCCTGAAAGTCCCGCGATTGCGCCTTCGCCATGGTCCCCTCCGGTAGCCGAACCCGTCGATTCCGCACCGTCGAAGGCTGCAAATGTTGCGCCACCGTTTGGTCATTTGGCCAAGCCGGCAGTCGTGAAAAGCCCTCCTAAAAGCGCCTAAAGGCAGCCGTCACGAGCCAAGTGAGGACAGGGAGCTGTGGGCGGGGCCAGACAGCACCGGGACAGGCAGACAAAAGTCTCAGTCAGCGGTGCTGCGCTGCTTCGAAGTGGCAGCAGTTTTCACGTCCTTCATTTCAGGGGAATCGAACTTGCCGGACCGAGCTGGCCACGACGAACACGCGAATATTGTTCGCGAGCGGATCGGCGGGGACGACAAAGAATCCATGGCCGTCAGGCCGGTAGCTGAGGGTCCGCCCTGCGATCACCTCATCGTCCACGAGCGTCACCTCGATGCGGCGCCCATGCTGGGGTCCCCCGGTGTCGGTGCGTTCGACGTAGCCGGGATTTCCCGCAAAGTCGCGGACGAAGAAGACGCCTTTGAGTCTCGCGAGCGGCACAATGACACGCGTATCTGCGGCCGCATTGATCGAGGGCCAGAGAGAAAACTGGGGCCGGCTGGCGCTGAAATCCTGCGTGTAGCCTTTCAGCATCTGGCCATCCACATAACGGACGACGATTTTCTGCCAGGCCATCGCCTGCGGCGAATCGTCGCCTGGCGAAAGCAGAGGCCCGGAAACCTGAGCTGAGGCAGGGAGAGTGACCGGAGATGGCGACGGGTCAGCCGCGCCGGGCGGACACATTGCGGCGCTCTCCGGCTCCAGCCGTTGGAGCAAAGCGATGACCCGGCTGGTCAGTCTCAGCACGCGCGACTGCCAATCGTTCAAGACCACGCCGCGCGGAATGTCGATGCTGACGAGCGCGGAGGACTCGGCCGACCCCGGCACACTGATCAGAATGGACCTCATGCCCGGCGCCGGCGAATCGCCGCTGCCTGTGAGCCTGATGTTCGCCTGCGGCACCGTGAGACGAAGCTGCAGCTCGATTCCGTGAAGGAGAGCGGGCAGTCCCGCCGCGTGCTCGAGGGCCGGCACCACGTGCGCGAGCAGACCCCCAAGCGGGTTGCCTATCGGATCCAGCGGCTGTTTGAGTGCCCGAAGCTGCAGGGCCCGCAGGGCGTGAAGGATGCAATCGGCATCGAGTGATCGGCTGTCGCTCGCGGGTCCGACGCGCTCGACCAGTTGCTTCAGGGCGACATCCAGTCCGACGAAGGATCCGGGCGGCAGTTCCTGCGCAGCCGCCGGCCTGACGCCTGGCAATTCGAGCAGCCGCGTGAACTCGCACGCGCCGCGATACGTCGGTCCCGCGGGTCCGATCGCGCCGACCTCGCATCGCAGCACGCGGAACTGGACGGACGTTTCGAGACCATGGCCGATGATTTCCAGCGTCAGCAGTGAAGCGGGCCGCAGAGGGACGGGGGAATTCAGAAGTGCTCCGCCAGCTGAGAGGTCGACGAGCGACACGCCTTTCCCCGCGCTCAGCCGCGCATGCCGAATCCACTCGAGCTCGTGATCCCGGAGACGCTGGTAGGCGCGCCGTTCGCTGACCGCCTGTGCTGCGTCGACCGATCGTCCGGACACGAGCCGGACAAGAGGGCTCTTGTTGTCGCTCCGCTCATCGAGCGTGACAGGTTCGAGGAGGCCGACCGCTGTGGATGGGCTCATGTGTCGTCTCAGATGACGAGGGCCGGAACTTCCATTTCGCCACGGCGGAAGGCATCGAGGAATGCGTTGACGACGCGGGGATCGAAGTCGGTGCCGGCCCCCTTGGCGATGACGTCTCTGGCTTCGAAGAGCGACATCGCTTTGCGGTACGGCCGATCGCTCGTAATCGAGTCGTAGACGTCCGCGACCGAGATGATGCGCGCCTCGAGCGGGATGTCTTCGCCGCCGGTCGGGTGGTAGCCCGAGGCGTCGAACTTGTCGTGATGGGCCAGCACGATCGGGATCACGCGGCGCAGCGACCCGCCGACCCCCTCCAGAATCGCGACACCCTTCTTGACGTGCTGCTGCATCTGCTCGTACTCGGAGTTGGTGAGGCGGGCTGCTTTGTACAAAAGTTCCCGGCTCACGTCGAGTTTGCCGATGTCGTGGAGCAGCGCGGCGGCCCGAGTATCGTCAATTCGATCCAGCGGAAGATCGAGGCTCGACGCGATCTTCGCCGCATAGAGCGACACGCGGTAGCAATGGTTCTCGGTGTACTCGTCCTTGGCAATGAAGTGCCGGAGGATCATGAGCACACCGTGATAGGTCTCGCGCAACTCCGCCAGCTGTGATGCCTTGTGCTCGTAGAGCGAGCCCATGGAGTATCCCGTGATGATGAGGACGCCTCCCCAGACCGTGATGTCGACCCATTTGCCGATCGGCGTCTGCAGGTGGGCGGGCGCGGCGAACAGCACGGGGTTGTACCACGTCATGATGCACACGAGCAGCACGCTGCCAAGAGCGGTCAAGGTGCCCTGGCGACGTCCATACAGATATGCCGATCCGAGCGTCGGCAACGTGTAGAAGCTGAGGACCATGCGCTGGCCGTCAACCACCAGGTTCAGAAGCAGGCAGATGAAGAACAGCGACAGGAGTATCCAGAGCTCCTTGTTCACCTGTTCGATGCGACCCAAATGTGGCTTCACGTTTTTCTTCCTATTGAGGGACGAGAGTCGCGTTCGCAAGAACAAGGCCGATGCGGTGGGTTCATCCAGGGGATTGAAACGAAGGGCCTTAGCTCAATCGGCGCCCTGATGGGTGGGCATCGTGCGCGCCCAGTTGTGTGCCGAATTGGCACAGCCGCGTGCATATCTGAGTGAAGGACGGCATTAAAGGGATCTGAAGGGCAGCCCTAACTGCGCCACAAAATGAAAGCAGCTTCCGCCTTCTCCTATACTCTTTGTGGCTTCCGCCTTGAGGCGGAAGGACAAGCACTAGAGACATGTCACTTCGGCCCGGATCGATGCTCGGTCCGTATCAAGTCGTCGGCCTAATCGGTGCCGGCGGGATGGGCGAAGTTTACAGGGCGCGCGATACGAAGCTGCATCGCGACGTCGCCCTCAAGGTCCTGCCGGATCTGTTTGCCGCTCATCCGGATCGCCTGGCTCGGTTCGAACGCGAGGCACACGTACTCGCGGCCTTCAATCATTCCCACATCGCCCAGATCTACGGCGTCGTCGAAGCGGACGCCCCAGTCTCTCGCAGTGCGATCGTGATGGAACTGGTCGAGGGCATCACGCTCGCGGAGCGAATCGCGCGAGGACCCCGTGCTAATCGGCGAAGCGCTTCCGATCGCGAAGCAGATCGCCGATGCGCTGGAGGCCGCGCACGATCGCGGAATCATTCATCGCGATCTCAAGCCTGCCAACATCAAGATCACGCCGGAGGCTTCGGTCAAGGTGCTCGATTTCGGTCTGGCCAAAGCGGTGACCGAGAGCGCCGCATCGGATCTCGCGGAGTCGCCGACCGTGACCACCGCCGGCACGCGGGAGGGGATGATGCTCGGCACCGTGGGCTACATGAGTCCCGAACAGGCTCGAGGACTGTCGGTCGATCGGCGCACCGACGTCTGGTCGTTCGGCTGCGTGCTCTTCGAGATGCTCACTGGCCGCGCGCTGTTTGCCGGCCCGACGCTCTCGGACACGGTGGCGGCCATTCTCGAGCGGGAGCCGGACTGGACGCAGCTCCCGGGGGCAACGCCGCATGGCGTCGTCCGTTTGCTGCGGCGGTGTCTACAGAAGGATCTCACGCAGGGGCTTCGAGACTTTGGCGACCTGCGGCTTGACATCGATGAGGCGCTGACCGCTGCAGCCGACCCACAGCCGCTCACGTCATGGCATGCGGGACGGCGCGTCTGGCTCGCCGCGCTGATCGTGATCGTGCTCCTGGTGCTGGCCGTGCTCGCGGCACTGCGCTTCGGTACTCGCACGGGGGTCACTGCAGCTACGCGCCTGTCCATTTCAGTGCCTGGCGTCATCACGCCGCAGAGCGCTCCGGCGATCTCGCCGGATGGTCTTCAGATCGCGTTCGTCACGACCGACGCGTCCGGTCAATCGATGCTCTGGGTTCGAGCGTTCGACTCGATGGATGCGCGTGTGCTGCCAGGGACCGAGAACGCGGCGCACCCGTTCTGGTCGCCGGATGGCGGCTCTCTCGCGTTCATGGCGGAAGGGAAGCTCAAGAAAGTCGCAGCCGCCGGCGGCCCGGTGCAGGTGCTCACGGATCGCGCCACGCGGGGCGGGGGGAGTTGGGGTACCGGCGGTCTCATCGTGTTCGTTCCAGGCACGGGCCAGCTCGCGACGGTCTCGGCCAATGGCGGGCCTGTCACGCCAATCCTGTTGGCGGGCGGGCCTCGCACTCCAATCTGGCCTCAGTTCCTTCCCGACGGACAGCACTTCCTGTTTCTGGACAACGGTCCGGCCGGCACTCGAAGTGTCTACGTTGCCTCAGTGAGCGCACACGAGTTCAAGCCTGTAATGAAGAACGACTTCAGAGCGCTGTACAACGAAGCCGGTTACCTCATGTTTGCGCGCGACGAAACCCTGATGGCGCAGCCGTTCGACGTGACCCGGCTCGAGGTCACGGGCGAGCCAGGCTTGGTGGCCGACGGCGTCTGGGGAGCGCGGGCAGCCGGTCAAACAAGTAGTTCGACGACGGGCCTGGCGCTGGCGTATGTGAACGCGGCGCTCTGGAATTCCCAACTGGTCTGGTTTGACCGTTCGGGCCGCTCGCTCGGGCCGGTCAGTCCGCCAGACCGGTTCCAGGGCCAGAGTCCCGAGATCTCGCCCGACGGCGGTCGCATCGCGATTGGGCGCAACTTCAGAGATCTCTGGATCCTGAATGCCAGCGACGGAACCAGCACGAGGCTCACCTTTGGCCCAGGAACCAGCGGCGCACCTGTCTGGTCTGCAGACGGCAGCCGCCTCGCGTTCGAGTCGACGCAACCTGACGGAGTGACCAGGATCCTCGCGAAGAACATGAGCACCGGCGCTGAAGATGTGCTTTTCGAGATGAAAGGCCTCGCGGCTTTGTATCGTCTCGAGGACTGGTCGTCCGACGGGAGTTTTCTCCTCTACTCCACGCTGGGTTCCGCTGGCGGACTCGATCTCTGGGTGACGCCGCTCGTCGGCGACCCCCGCCCGTTTCTGTATCTCCGGAATGGATTCAACTGTAATCAGGCGCAGGTCTCTCCCAACGGGAGGTGGCTGGCTTACACGTGCAACGAAACCGGTGGAGACGAAGTCTACGTTGACAGCTTCCCGCACCCCGGAAGCAAGCATCAGATTTCAAAGGGCGGCGTCCAGCCCCGGTGGCGGAGAGATGGCAAGGAGCTGTTCTATCTCGCGACCACGCAGGACATCATGGCGGTTCCCATCCTCCAGGACGACACAGCGTTTGTGACGGGACCTTCGACGAGGTTGTTCAAGACCAGCCTGATTGTGCAAGGCAGCCAGTCACTCGGCTTCGCCACGCTCTATGCCGCCTCGGCGGACGGCCGGCGTTTTCTCTCAACGACCGGCCGCAGGACCCGGGGCCGCAGATCAGTGTCGTGTTGAACTGGACCGCCGCGTTGAAGAAGTAATCAGCCGGCCCCGCTGTCGGTTCCCAGTGGATAGTTTTTAGTACGGTCAAATTCTTGTCCTCACCGGCCAACGGATAGCCCTTCATAAACGACCGAATTCCAACGCAGGGCTGTGGAATGTCGAAAAACTCCGGGAAATTCTTGAAGGCACTGGCTTTGCACTTTCGCGGGCACGCGAGGTCACCATGCCCAATCCCCCGACCACGTTTCTGCCGGAGCCGTCCTGGCAGTCCATCGTACGTTCTCTCGGCCTCTCGGACCGTGAGGCGCAGGTCGCCAGCTTGATCGTCGGAGACGGAAGCTGCGAAAACGCGATGGCTGCGAGCCTGTCGATCTCGCCTCATACACTGCACACCCATCTCGAACGGATCTACCGCAAGCTCAGGGTGACCAACCGGTCGCAGGTGGTCAGCCGGATATTTGAGCTCTACGTGAATCAGGAGGCCGCCTGGCAAGCGGTGCCCGCCGTCTATGCCAGACGCCGGCCGGATCGGCGCGCCCAGCCCGAGTCGCGGACCGCAGAAATCGACCGCGTGACACGCACGGAGTCCACATAAGTTCTGCCGTGTGGTTTGCCACCGTTCGGCCATTCCTATCCTCTTCGTGGCTTCCGCCGTACTCTTTGTGGCTTCCGCCTTTAGGCGGAAGGACAAGAACGATATAATCCGCCCTCCACCCTACACATTGCCAAGGCGGCGGGGGGCCTGATGATCGGAACTCTCCTCGGGCATTACCGAATCCTCGAATTGCTGGGGACCGGCGGCATGGGCCAGGTCTATCTCGCCGACGACACCCGGCTGCAGCGGCACGTGGCGCTCAAGGTGCTCTCGGGGAGCTGGCGCTCGATCCCGATCGCCGCGAACGGTTCGAGCGCGAAGCGCGCGCCGCAGCCGCGCTGAATCATCCGAATATCGTCACGATCCATTCCGTCGAGGAAGCCGACGGCGTGCCGTTTCTCACGCTCGAGCTCGTCGACGGTCAAACGCTCGAGCAAGTGATCCCGCCCGAGGGGCTGCCTCTCGATCGGGTGCTCGATCTGGCCATCCCGCTGACCGATGCCGTCGGCTCCGCACATCAGCGCGGGATTACGCATCGCGATCTGAAGCCGGCCAACATCATGCTGAGCCGAGACGGACGGGTGAAGGTGCTCGACTTCGGCCTCGCGAAGCTGAAGGAAGACGTGCGTCTTGCCGCCGACGCCGGCATGCCGACGGCGGCATTGACCAGCGAGGGACGCATTGTCGGCACGGTCGCCTATATGTCGCCCGAGCAGGCGGAAGGAAAACCAGTCGATCAGCGGTCCGACGTGTTCTCGCTCGGCGTCGTCCTGTACGAGATGGCGACGGGCGGCCGCCCATTCAAGGGCGAGACCCACATGTCGATCCTGTCCGCGATTATCAAGGACACACCGACCCCGATCGCGGACGTCCGCCGGGGCCTGCCGCGTGAGCTGTCAAAAATCATCAATCGCTGCCTGGCGAAAGATGTGGAGGATCGCTATCAGACGGCCAAAGATCTGCGCAACGATTTGCGGGCGCTCAAGAATGAACTGACGTCCGGCGAAATCGTCCCGATCACGGGATCGGCCGAGACCCACGCGCCTGTTTCCCCTCGCCGTTCCTGGCGGACGGCAGGGATCCTCGCGGCAGGCGTGTTGGTTCTGGCGGCTGTTGCGCTCGGCATGTTCGTCCGGTCGCGCCCGCCCGCCGCGTCCTCGGCATCTGCTTCGCGTCCGTTCGACTCGATCAACCTGACGCGGCTCACGACGAGCGGGACGGCGCGCCTGGCCGCCATGTCCAACGACGGCCGCTACGTCGCGCATGTGACGGCGAAAGGCGGCCAGCAAAGCCTGTTGCTGCGGCAGGTCGCCACGACCAGCAACGTAGAGATCGTCCCGCCGGCCGAGGTGCGGTACGTCGGCGTGTCCTTTTCACCCGATGGTAATCACATCTACTATGCGACGTATGGACAAGGGAAGAACATTGGATTGTTGTACCAGGTCCCCGTGCTCGGCGGCGGCTCGAGATTGATCCTCGAAGATGTCGATACCGTGGTCAGCTTCTCGCCTGACGGCACGCAGTTCGCTTTCGTCCGCGGGTTTCCAGACGAGGGAAAGACCGCCGTGATTGTGGCGAACTCCGACGGCAGCAAGCCGCGCGCGATCGCGACGCGCAAACGGCCGTTGGAATTTCCCCTCGAAGGGATCGCATGGTCGCCCGACGGCCGGTCCATCGCCGTCACCGGAGCAAACGCTTCGCACCTCCGCGGCGACATCGTCGTCGTCGACGTCGCGACTGGATCGGAGCGCGTCCTGCCGACACCCGACTGGCGGCAGGTCAGCCGCGTCGCGTGGCTTCCCGACGGCAGCGGCCTTCTCGCCACGGCTCAGGAGTCTGCCGCCGAAGCGTCGAGCCAGGTGTTTCTCGTCAGCTACCCATCGGGTTCAGCGCGGCGGATCACGAACGATCTCAGCACCTATTTTGGGTTGAGCGTGGCGCCCGACGGCCGCTCGTTCGTCTGTATCCGCAACGAACGCCTCGCGACGATCTGGACGATGCCGCTGTCCGACGCGAGCAAGGGCGCTGCGATCTCGACCGACGCGGGAGCCGACGACGGAATCCACGGGATTTCATGGAGCCCTGATGGGCGGATCGTGTACACGACCGAGGCGAGCGGCAATCCCGACGTCTGGATCATGAATGCGGACGGCACGCGCCGCGTACAGCTCACCTCGACGCAAGGACAGGATGTGTCGCCGCGCGTTACGTCGGACGGCAAGTACGTCGTGTTCGTGTCGGATCGGGACGGCGGAATGCGCGCCTGGCGGATGGGGCTCGACGGCAGCGGCGGCGTGCGCCTTTCAGAGGATCAAATCGCGCGATCGCGAGTGAGCCTGTCCACCGACGGCAAATGGGTGTACTACAGCGAGCAATCGAGTGGCGACTCGCGCAGGGTATCGATTGACGGCGGCGCGTCCGTGTCAGTATTTTCGGGAGAGATCGTGAAGGCATTGTCCGAGCCGCTGCCGCCTGGCTTCCACGAGCCGATGCCGGCGCCGGATGGCGCGTGGATCGCGGGTCACTACACCGACGCCGCAGCCGGCGCTGAGCGGATCGCGCTGATTCCAACCAAGGGTGGGTCGCCGAAAAAGCTGCCGACAGTGCCGGCCTCCGCGACTTGGGCGCCGGATGGCCGCTCGCTCGTCTACATCGACTCACGCGCCGGCGTTTCCAACCTGATGCGCTATCCTATCGCTGGGGGCGTCCCAACCCCCCTGACGAAATTCACATCGGATCAAATATTCAGCTACGCGCTCTCGCCCGATCAGCAGCACGCTGTTCTTGTGCGCGGCCGTGTGTCGTCGGACGTCGTGCTCATTTCGACCGGCCGAACCGCGTCCGCCCAGGCCCGCTGACGTAGCAGCCCGCCTTACTTTGTGGCTTCCGCCTTCCGCCTTCGCGCGAGGCTACGGCGGACTCGCCATAGCCCCGACCAAACGTCAGCGAGTCGGGGCGGAGGCGGTCAGGCGGAAGGACGAGCACGCGGAAGGACAATAGCGCTGGGTCCGACCCGTGCGGCTCGTTATCCTCCCGGCGGGGTGTACTTCACCGACTTCTTCGCGGCGGCATCCACTTCCTGCGGCGTGAGGAGCACCGTCGTGTTCACCCTCACCGCGCCGGACGCATTCGTGGCCAATGCAATCGCAGTGACCGCCGTATGATCGGGCGCGTCCACGATGAGGTAGACGTCCCGTTCGCCGAGCGCGAAATACCCGGCATCGAGCGTCGCGCCGGCCCCCTTCAAAAGTTCCCGCACCGCCTGGAGGCGCTTCGTGCCGCCGTCCTTCAGCAGCCCCTTCGCTCCGTCCGCCGTGTAGGACGCTGTAACGAGGTACTTGCCCATGTGCGCTCCTGTTCAAGAAGTTGCCAGTAGCCAGTTTCCAGTTTCCAGTAGCCAGTTTCCAGGTTTCCAGATCGATCCGGGTCCGCTTTCCGGCAACCGCCAACTGGCAACTGCCAACTGGTAACTGGCAACTAGCAACCCCTGAGTCGTCAGTTACTTCTTAGTGCGCGGATCGTCCTTCGCGTTCACGTAGGTCACCGCGAACGGCCCCACGCCGTGCACCTGGATCACGGTTTCCCCCTTCGCCATCGCGTAGTGGTGCGTCATTTTTGGCATCTTCGCGTAGCCGCCCGCGCCGAGCGCCATCATCGACCCTTCGTTGAACGTGTCGCCTATGCCCGCTGAGAAGGTGCCCGACAGCACGGCCACGTTCTCGTCGGTCGGATGCCAGTGCGGCGGGACACGGTAGCCGTCGGGGAGTTTGGCGCGGATCACGAACGGCTTGCCAGCTATCGACGGATCGCCGTCGAGGACCGCCATCTGCGCTCCGGGAGGAAGCGACGGGGGTCCTGGGCCCCACTTCACGTCAGAGGCGGCGACCATGACATGTTTGGGTGCCGCTGCAGCCGGCTTGGCTGCCGGCTTGGCTTTCTGCGCGGTCTGCGCGCCGGCCGTCGCTGCCGCAATCGCAGCCGCGGCGACAAGGACGACGAGTGTGGTTCGAGCTCTACGCATCGACATCTCCTTTGGTAACCGACAGGGTGAAAGGACGGGTAAGACTATAGATCAGACGGGTCGTGGTTCGTCCGTCTTCATTCGGGTTTGTCCGTGTTTATCCCTGTTGATCCGTGTTCGTCTGTGGCTCAAAGACCCTCGAGAATGTCTTCCGCCGGCCGAGTGCGCAGAGGAGGTCCCCAGGCCTGCCGCCAGATCTCGGTCCCAAGGATGCGATCGACATCAGGCTTATAGAAAAAGCACCGATCGATTGACAGGTGCTGCGTCCGATGCGCGCGAAGCGCTGCGATCCTTCGCTCCCGCCACGCCGACACATCGACAACGAAATCGACCCCCGGATGCTGCTCGATCCGCTCGACCGAAGCCGCGTCCCACGGTGTGATTGGCGGTGTCCAGAGCAGTCGCGGCACGGTGTACGGCTCCCCGCTGTCCAGATGCCAGCGGGGATCCGCCGCTGCGAGGACCGCATCGGTGGTGAAGCGGCTGATCGCGATGTGATCCGGGTGCCTGTTGACGCCGTTTGGATCGAACGTAAAGACGACGACCGGTTTCTCGCGTCGAATGAGCCTCACCAGCGTGCGCCGTATCTCGTCGGGAGGCGCCTGGTGCAGCTCCCGGTCGACATAGCCCAGCACATGCAGCTCGTCGATCCCGATGATCGCCGCGGCCTCTCGCAGTTCGCGCTCGCGGCACGAGGCCAGCTCGTCTGCCGCGCACACCGGCGGGTCGCCCCGCTTCCCCCGCTCCCCGAGCGTCGCGGTGATGAGCACCGTGCGCACGCCAGTTGCCGCGTACTTCATCGCGATGCCGGCCCCGGTAAAACTCTCATCGTCCGGGTGCGCAAATATGAAGAGGAAGGTGTTCATGATGTTTCGCGGTTCGCGGTTCGCGATTCGCGATTCGATTAGGGATCAGGGATTAGAAATTAGGGATTCAGAATGATGTCACACTCTAACGAATGGTTCCGCTTTCTGTCCTCGACCTCGCCCCGATCACCGACGGCGCTGACGCTGCGACCGCGCTTCGCCAGTCGCTCGACCTCGCGCGTCACGCGGAGCGGTGGGGCTACCGCCGGTATTGGGTCGCCGAACATCACAACATGCCCGGGATTGCGAGCGCGGCGACCTCGGTGGTGATCGCGCACGTCGCGGCTGGCACGGAGACGATTCGCGTCGGCGCTGGCGGCATCATGTTACCGAATCATGCGCCGCTGATGGTTGCGGAGCAGTTCGGCACGCTGGAGTCGCTGTTTCCGGGGAGGATCGATCTCGGTCTTGGGCGCGCACCTGGAACTGATCGGGCAACTGCGCGCGCGTTGAGGCGAACGCTGGCCAGCGATCCGGACGCGTTCCCGCACGATGTACTCGAGCTGATGTCGTACTTCCACCCGCAGGAGGGTCAGACCGTGCGTGCGGTCCCCGGCGCGGGGCTCGACGTTCCGATCTGGATTCTCGGCTCGAGCCTGTTTGGTGCGCAGGTGGCCGCGGCGATGGGGTTGCCGTTCGCCTTCGCGTCGCACTTTGCCGCCGCGCAGATGATGCAGGCGAGCGCGCTCTATCGCGCAGGTTTTCGTTCAACGGGTCAACTCCCGGAGTCTTACCTGATGCTGGGGGTCAACGTTGTTGCTGCGGATACCGACGACGAGGCGCGGTATCTCGCGACGTCCGGCCGGCAGGCTTTCGCGAGCCTGCGTCGAGGAATGCCGACCACGCTGCCGCCGCCGAACCGCGAGTTTGAGAAAGAAGTGGTTCCGTTCCGGAGAATACCGCTCGAAGAGATCCAGTCGGTGTCGATTGTCGGGTCTGGGGCGACCGTGCGGGACGACCTGCGCGACTTCATCACCCGCACGGGCGCGGACGAGTTGATCATCGTCTCGCACATCTACGATCACAAGGCGCGACTGCGGTCGTACGAGATTGTCGCGGATATCGCGCGCGAATCGTCGAGGCATTCGTAGCCCCCCACATTCTTTCTTTGACTTCTGCCGTTCCTGGCCTGAGCGCAGCGAGTCGAAGGCAGGCGGAGGACAAGCCACAGGCGGACAATTTGACATCTGTTTTTCCGAGCATCATCATGCCCTCCACCGAACACGGGAGGGACGAGCACATGGGACGAAACGTACGAATGTTGGTGAGCGGGATTGCGGTGGCGGCGGCAGGAAGCGGGTGGATCTCGCTTCACGCGGCGGGGCAGCAGCGGAGGCCACCGGCCGCGCCGGAGGAGTGGAAAGCGCCGATGCAGGTGTCCCTGAAGATCGGGGACCAGCGTTACGAGTCGTCCACGCCAGGCAAGTGCACTCACGCGCCGGTCGCGTCGATCTACCAGGCCGTGTCGGAGCTCTGGAGTGCTCAGCAGTCGGAAGACCGGCGGTCGCTCAACCTCTCCCTCTGGCGTCCGAAAGACGGATCCGCGGACATGGTGTCGCTGTCGATCTCGTCCGGACGATCGTCGCATCGCGTCAGCACCGTTCGCGGCGCGCCGATCGCCGGTTCCGGCAGGGTCGCGCTGCAGCCGTCAGGCAAGGGTGGTGTGTTCACGGTCGACGCGAAGACGCCCGAAGGCGCGGCGATCACCGGCACCATCAAGTGCGACGTGTTCGCTCCGCACGTCGCCGAGGGCGGATAGCGACCTCGCATCGAGTGGCCTGAGGCCGAATCTGGTGATACAAGCTTAGA
>JBBQEJ010000140.1:0-13381 GCA_038320555.1 Vicinamibacterales bacterium
TCTACTGGGGCCGGCCGGGTTTTCCGTAGTTCTACCTGGTTCGCTGAGTATGCGCGCGAATGGTTGCGGATCGACGTTGGCGCCGGTGAGGACGATGCCCGCGGCAAGGAGGGGGATCTTTCCGCGCTCCTGCAGCAGCGCGGCGAGACTCGCGGCGCCGGCGCCTTCGACCACGTTGTGTGTGTCGGTGAAGAGAATTCGCATGGCCTGTTCGATCTCGTCCTCCGCGACTTCGACGATGCGCTCGACGCCGGCGCGAATGGTGTCGAGCGCTTCGGCGACCGGTGTGCGGCAGGCCACGCCGTCCGCGATGCTGGTCGACACGTCATGGGAGACCGGCCGTCCAAGCGCAAACGATCGCGCGTACGCAGGGGCGGCCGCGGACACGACGCCCACGATTTTGGTTTTCAGTCCGAGCGCGTCGCGTGCCGCGATAGCGCCGCAGATGCCGGAGCCGAGGCCGATTGGGACGTACAAGACCTCGAGACCCGGCGCCGCGCGAAGCAGCTCGAGCGAGTAAGAGGCGACGCCGTTCACCAGGAGCTGGTGAAATGACGGGACCTGGTGCCAGCCACGCTCAACGGCGATGTCGGCGCTGGCTTCGAGCGACGCCTGGAAATCATGTCCCCGCTCGATGAGCTCCGCGCCGAGCGCCCGCATGGCGGCATTCTTGGTCGTGCTGTTGCCGTGCGGCACGACAACGGCGGCCGGGATCCCAGAGCGCGCCGCCGCAAAGGCAACCGATTGCCCGTGATTGCCGCGGGTCGCCGCGACGACACCCTTCACGCCCGGCTCCATCCGGCGAAGATGATCGAAATACACAAGCCCGCCGCGGATTTTGAACGCACCGACTGGCGTCTGGTTCTCGTGCTTCACCCACACGGCTGTCCCACAGCGCGCGTCGAGCAGAGGCCATCGCTGCTGCGGTGTGGCAGGCATCGCGGCGTACACGACGCGTGCCGCCGATTCGAGGTCGTCGAGACTCGCGATCATCTCAGGAAGTTAAACCACCACGGCGCGACGCGCGATACCCAATCCGGGAGTGGTCTCCGGGAACCCGGCAGTACATTGTAGAACCCAGAAGAACCCCGCAGAGCCTAAGAACTGGTTTCAAAACCTCTCGCGCCGAGATCGTCGAGTGTCTCGCGCAGAGCGCGCCGAGGACGCAAAGGGTCGCTCCCGCGCCTCTCGGCGTGCTCAGCGTCCTCCGCGCGAAATACTCTGCGATCTCCGCGAGAGACTAGTAAGAACCCAGGGGGTTCAGTCTTTCTTCACGGGCATCGCGACGTAGCCGTTCCTCGCGCGCACTCTGTAGCCCTCGCGATTGACCTTCACCCTGATGCCGTGGAATTTTCCGTCCCCAGGGTGTGGCGACGAATAGCCGAGCACGTACTGGGAGTTCAGCTCTTCGGCGATGCGCGCGGTCGCCGCGGCCAGATCCGTGGTGTCGCGAACAACCTCGGTGCGCCCGCCGGTCTGGTTCGTGATCTCGCTCAGGGCTTCCGAGTTCACGCGCGCGTTGATCGCCTGGCGAACGGGAGAGTCGATGGCGACGGCATAGATGAACGCATCTGTCCGCAGAAGCGCCGACCGCAGCTCACGCAACGTCGCGTCACTCGCGGTATCGGCCCCGTCGGAGATGACGACGAGCGCCGCACGATCGCGCGGCCGTCGATCGATGAGAGGCAAGGCGTTCAGGATGGCGTCGTAGATCGCCGTGCCACCCGATGGATGGAGCATGTCGAGCGCGTTCCGCACCGTGACCGCTTCGGCCGGGGTCGTCCACGGGGTCAGCAGATGTGGCGCGTGGTTGAAGGTCATCACGAAGAGTGCGTCTTCTTGTGCGAGCGATTCGAGAAGGAACCGCTCGACGGCCACGCGTGCGTGACGGATCCGCTGGCCGAACATGCTGTCGCTGACGTCGAGCAACAGGCCGAGGCCGATAGGCACTCGCTCGTGCGTGAACTGCGTGATGGCCTGGGGTTCGCCGTCTTCGAAGACCGTGAATGCGTTCGCCGGCAAATCGGGGACGAGGTGTCCGTCTGCGTCGCGCACGGTCACGGTCACCGCTGTAACTTCGATGCTCGACCGCAGGGTGCGGGGCGCACGCTGTATCGCCGGGCCCTGCGCGAGAAGCGCAGTGGTGCCCCAGGCGATGGCCATCAGCACAAAAGCATCGAGCCTGCGGACTCGCGCAGTCACTTGCACAGTTTACTCCGTCGCACCGGCCGGGACTTGACCATCGCCTCGTCCCTGTGACATAAGAGCAGAGATGTTCATGGTGGCCGCCTGCGCGTGTTGTTGTCCGGGGACGATCCGGTCCTCGCGGGGTGGCGTGTCCTTGTGATTCAGTAATCGCTGTCGGATAGGCTCTAACGCTCGAAGGCCCGGAAGGCACACCGCTTCCGGGCCTTTTTCCTTTCAGCCCGGGAGCACTCGTCAACTCCCGGGCTTTTCTGTTTCCGCCCGGCTCTCGTGAGGACTCTTGAATGAGACGGTCGACACTCGTTCTCGGCATTGCGGGCATTCTCGCGGTCACCGCGGTCGCGGCAGGCGCGCAGACGCCCGCCGCGGCCGAACCTCCCTCGGCCCCATTCGCTCCGGGCTGGCAGGACGGCTTCGTTCTTCAGTCTCCCAACGGCGACAACCGCCTGGTCCTTGGCCTGACGGCGCAGGCCGACGGGCGTTTCTCGCTGGACGACCCGCTTCCGATCATCAACACCTTCGCGATTCGCAAAGCGCGCCCCACGTTTTCGGGACGGGTCGCAAAGTATTTCGACTTCAAGGTCATGCCGGATTTTGGCAGCGGGACGGCGGTCCTTCAGGACGCGTACTTTGACATCCGGTTCTCGCCGAAGTTCCGCGTGCGCAGCGGCAAGGACAAGACACCCGTGGGATATGAGCTCCTGCAAGGGGATGCGTATCTCTTGTTTCCAGAGCGCACGCTCGCGTCCAGCCTCGTGCCGATCCGTGACGTCGGATTCCAGGCGCAGGGAGATCTCTCGTCGAAACTGAGCTACGCAGGTGGCGTCTTCAACGGCGTGCCCGACGTGAGCAGCTCGACAGCCGATGTCGACGTAAATAATTCAAAGGACCTGGCCGGCCGCATCGTCTGGCAGCCGTTCCGGTCGACGAAGACGCCGGCCGGTGCGTTGAACGGCCTGGGCTTTCACATCGGCGGATCGACCGGCAAGCAGGTCGGCACGCTCCCGTTTTTCAGAACCTCGGTGGGACAGACGTACTTCTCGTATGCGACCGGAGCCGCGGCCTCGGGAACACGACACCGCATCACGCCGGCGGCGTTCTATTACTACAAGTCATTCGGCGGATTCGTGGAGTACGTGCGATCGAGCCAGAGAGTCTCGCGGTCCAATTCGACCTATGACGTCGCGAACGATGGCTGGGAGGCCACCGGTTCGTACATCTTGACCGGAGAGGCGGCTTCGGATCGCGGTGTACGCCCGAGCCGTGCGTTCGATCCTTCGGCCGGAAAGTGGGGCGCGCTCCAGCTTGCAGCGAGGTATTCGCATTTGAGCGTGGACCCGCTGGCGTTCACGAGCGGGCTCGCGGCGGCGACCGCCAGCCGGACGGCGAGCGCATTTACGATCGCGGCGAACTGGTATCCGGCAGCGTTCATCAGATACTACGCGACGTTCGAGCGGACGTCGTTCGACGGAGGCGCGTCGCGCCCCACGGAAAATGTCATCCTCTTCCGCACGCAGCTGGCCTTTTAATTGGAGACGGTCATGATCTCATTGAAGATTATCCGTGCGGCGATGCTGGGTGTCGCGCTCACGGCACTCGGAACCTCCGCCGCGGCCCAGACGCTGCTCAACGTCTCGTACGATCCCACGCGCGAGCTGTACCAGGATTTCAATGCCGCCTTCATCAAGTATTGGAAAGCCACGACCGGACAGACGGTCAGCATCAAGCAGTCACACGGCGGCTCGGGCGGCCAGGCGCGGGCGGTCATCGATGGCCTGGAGGCCGATGTCGTCACGCTCGCGCTGGCGTACGACATCGACGCCGTCGCGCAGTCAGGGCTGACGACGGCCGCGTGGCAGAAGCGGCTACCGCAGAACAGTTCGCCGTACACGTCAACCGTCGTGTTCCTTGTTCGCAAGGGCAATCCCAAGGGCATCAAGGACTGGGGAGACCTGTTGAAGCCTGAGGTTCACATCATCACCGCCAACCCGAAGACGTCCGGCGGCGCCCGCTGGAATTATCTCGCGGCCTGGGGCTACGCGCTGAGGCAGCCCGGCGGGACGGACGAAAAGGCGCGGCAGTTCGTCAGCGGGCTCTACAAGAAGGTTCCCGTGCTTGATTCCGGCGCGCGCGGGTCCACGATCACGTTCGTCCAGCGTCAGATTGGGGACGTGCTGCTGGCGTGGGAGAATGAAGCGTACCTGGCACTCGAGGAATCTCCCGGGCAACTCGAGATCGTCGTGCCCTCGGTCAGCATTCTCGCGGAACCGCCAGTGGCGGTCGTCGATAAGGTCGTGGATCGCCGGGGCACGCGCGCGCTTGCGGAAGCCTACCTGCAGTATCTCTATTCGCCGGAGGGGCAGGAAATCGCCGCGAAACGCCATTACCGGCCGCGCGACCAGAACGTGGCCGCCCGCTTCGCCGGCACCTTTGCCAAAGTGAAGCTCTTCTCGATCGACGAGGTCTTCGGCGGCTGGCAGAAGGCGCAGAAGACGCATTTTGCCGACGGCGGCATCTTCGATCAGATTTACAAACCAGGGACCAAATGAGTCGAGCGCCGACCCGCCGGGTCCTTCCGGGATTCGGCCTCACGATGGGCATCACGGTTCTGTACCTGAGCCTCATCGTCCTGATCCCGTTGGCCACGCTGCCGGCGAAGACGCTGACGATGTCGTGGCAGGCGTTCCACGACACCATCACGGATCCGAGGGTCGTCGCATCGTACCGGTTGAGCCTGGGCGCGTCGCTCGCGGCCGCCACCGTGAATGGCGTGTTTGGTTTCGCCGTGGCGTGGGTTCTCGCGCGGTATTCGTTTCCCGGCCGGCGCATCGTTGATGCCCTCATCGATCTGCCTTTCGCATTGCCGACGGCGGTCGCCGGCATCGTGTTGACGACGCTGTACGCACCGAACGGGTGGCTGGGCGCGCCTCTTGCGCGGCACGGGATCCGTGTCGCGTTCACCCCGCTCGGCGTGACGATCGCGCTCATCTTCATCGGGCTTCCGTTCGTCGTCCGCACGCTGCAACCGGTCATCGAAGATCTCGATCCGGAAATGGAGGAAGCGGCCACGAGCCTCGGAGCAAGCCGTGCAGGAGTGCTCGTCCGAGTCGTGCTGCCCAATCTGTTTCCGGCCTGGCTCACGGGTTTTGCGCTGGCGTTTGCGCGGGCGGTCGGCGAGTACGGCTCGGTGGTGTTCATTTCCGGCAACATGCCGATGCGCACGGAGATTTCGCCGCTTCTCATCGTGACAAAGCTCGAGCAGTACGACTACCAGGGCGCGACGGCCATCGCGGTTGTCATGCTCGCGCTCTCGTTCGTGCTGCTGTTGTGTATCAACGGTCTGCAGACCTGGGCGCGGCGGCGCGTGGCGCCGTGAGGACCGTGGCGCAGCAGGCCCATCTCACCGAGCCCCGCATCGTCCGGTGGACGGTGACGGCGGTCGCGGTGATTTTCGTTGCACTCTTTCTTGTCGTGCCGCTGGCCGCGGTCTTCCTCGAAGCGTTCTCGAAAGGAATCGAGGCCTACCGGTCCGCGATCGCCGAGCCCGACGCGGTGGCCGCGCTCAAGCTCACGCTTTTCACCGCCGCGATCGCGGTGCCGCTCAACGTCGTGTTCGGTATCGCCGCCGGATGGGCGATTGGAAAGTTCCAGTTCCGCGGCCGGCAGCTGTTGCTGACGCTCATCGATTTGCCCTTTGCCGTCTCGCCCGTGATTTCCGGCCTGGTGTTCGTGCTGCTGTTCGGGCGGCGCGGCTGGCTGGGTCCGTGGATGATCGACCACGGTTTCCAGATTGTATTTGCCGTGCCCGGTATCGTGCTCGCCACCATCTTCGTGTCGTTCCCGTTCGTGGCGCGCGAGATTATTCCAATCATGGAGGCGACCGGGACCGAAGAGGAAGAGGCGGCGCGTGTGCTCGGCGCCGGGGGGCTGCAGATGTTTCTGCGCGTGACGCTGCCGAACATCAAATGGGGCCTGTTATACGGAGTGATCCTCGCCAACGCCCGCGCGATGGGAGAGTTCGGCGCCGTGTCGGTCGTATCTGGGCACATCCGGGGCGTCACCAATACGCTGCCCCTTCACGTGGAGATTCTGTATAACGAGTACAACGCGCAGGCGGCTTTTGCCGTCGCATCACTGCTCGGGTGCCTGGCGATTGTGACGCTCGTCCTCAAGGCGATCGTGGAAGCGCGCGTCCGCCGGCTGACGGCGGCCGCGGCGCGGCGGGCGGCGGAGGGCATGCCATGGGAATCGAAGTCCGCGGTCTGAGGAAGACGTTCGGGCGCTTCGTCGCGTTGAACGACGTCAGCCTCAGCGTCGCGTCGGGAGAGCTCGTCGCGCTCCTTGGCCCTTCCGGCTCGGGCAAGACGACGCTGCTGCGAATCATTGCGGGGCTCGAGGCGGCCGATTCCGGATCCGTCATCCTCGAGGGGGAAGATGCCACGGCGCGCAACGCGCGCGATCGCCGCGTCGGCTTCGTCTTCCAGCACTACGCGTTGTTCCGCCATATGAGTGTCTTCGAGAACGTGGCATTCGGCCTGCGCGTCCGTCCGCGGGTGAAGCGGCCGGATGAGGCCGAGATCGGGCGGCGCGTCCGGCAGCTGCTCGAACTGGTGCAGCTGGACTTCATGGCGGACCGACGCCCCTCGGAGCTGTCGGGCGGACAGCGGCAGCGCGTGGCGCTCGCCCGCGCGCTCGCGGTCGAGCCGAAGGTGCTGCTCCTCGACGAACCCTTCGGCGCGCTCGACGCGAAAGTGCGCCAGGAACTGCGGCGCTGGTTGCGACGTCTTCACGACGACATTCACCTGACCAGCGTTTTCGTGACCCACGACCAGGAAGAGGCGCTTGAGCTTGCCGATCGTGTCGCCGTGATGAATCACGGTGTGATCGAACAGGTGGGCACTCCGGAGGAGGTCGTCGAACGCCCTGCCACGCCGTTTGTCATCGGCTTCCTCGGCTCGGTCAACATCTTCCACGGCCGTGTGGAAGCCGGGCGCGGCATCTTCGGGCCGCTGGCTGTCGAGTACCCGGTGCACGCCGACCCGGCACCCCGCGTGGCCGCGGCCTACACGCGTCCGCACGAATTCGACGTGAGCCGAAACGAAACAGGATCGGGTTTGTGGGCTGTGCTCGAGCAGGTGGCTTCCGTGGGAGCGATGGTCCGGCTCGAGCTCGCCGGGGCGCATGGTGGCCCGATCCACGCCGAGCTCGGACGCGATCAGTTCGAACGCCTCGCCGTCCAGCCCGGCGACCGCTTGTACGTCACGCCTCGCAAGGTCCGCGTGTTCGTCGAGTAGGTGTACCGTGCCATTTTGGTGTCAGGGCCGGCACTGGCCCAGCGTACGTTAGTATCAAGGACGCGTCTGTGGCTGAGGCAACCGTTCTCGTCATCCGTCGGATCCTGCTGGGCATCCTGCTCATCGGCCTGGTGGGAATGGGGACCGAGCTTCTGTTCCTCAAGCATGACGAAGAGGCCACACAGCTCATTCCACTGGTCCTCATTGCGTTCGCGTTTGTGACGATTGCCTGGCACGCGGCGCAGGGCAGTTCTGCAAGTCTCGCAACGCTTCAGGTGACGATGGTGCTGTTCATCGCGGCGGGACTGCTGGGGATGTACTTGCACTTCCGCGCGAACGTGGCGTTCCAGCGCGAAGTCGATCCATCGATTGCCGGACAGGCGCTCTTCTGGAAAGCGATGACGGCGAAGACACCGCCGGCGCTCGCTCCGGGCTCGATGTCGCAACTGGGATTGATCGGTCTGGCGTACACGTATGCCTATGGGAATGCATTTCGTCAGCGGCGTCCGGACAAACCGCCCGCGCCGGGAGCGGCGGGGCAGAGGAGAGAGTGACATGACTGTCGGAACACGTTGGGCACTTGCGGGATTGATGGCGTTCGCCATTGCGGTTCCTGCCGTCACGCTCCGTGCGCAGGTCGGCAAGTCGCAGGGGGTCGTGGATGCGAATACCGTGTCCGAGCAGGATCTGGCGAAGATGCCGCACATGACGGCCGGTACCGCGAAGGCGCTGGTCGGGGTGCGGCCGTTCAAGAGCATCACGGATCTGAACACGTTCCTGATTGGGAAGGGGCTCACACAGGAACAGGCCATGGAGTTCTACCAGAAGGCCTTCGTGCACATCAACCTCAACACTGCCACGAAAGACCAGATCCTCCTCGTGCCGGGCGCCGGCACGCGAATGGTGCGGGAGTTCGCGGAGTACCGGCCGTGGAAATCGTGGACGCAGTTCGACAAGGAAATCGGGAAGTACGTCGGCGCCGACGCGACAGCCAAGCTGGCGCAGTACTGCTTCATTCCCGTGAAGCTCAACACCGCGACCGACGAAGACATACTCAGCATTCCGGGCGCGGGCCCGCGCATGGTGCGAGAGTTCAAGGAATACCGCCCGTGGAAATCGTGGGCGCAGTTCGACAAGGAAATCGGCAAGTACGTCGGACAGCAAGAGACCGACAGGCTGAAGCGCTATGTGGTGATCGAGTAAGCGGCTGGCGGTGAGCTGCTGGCGGCTCGCGGATGGGCGAAACTCGAATCGCTAGTCGCCAGTCGGAGCCGCCAGTCGGAGCCGCCAGTCGCTCGCCGCCAGTCGCGAGCCGCCAGCCGCTATCCAGTATTTCTCATTCCCGCCGCAATGCCATTGACCGTCACCATGAACGCGTTCGCGATCTGCGGATCGGGTTCGCGGTCTTCGCGGAGGCGGCGCAGCAGCTCAATCTGCACAAGGTTGATCGGGTAGACGTAGGGGTTCCTCACCTCGATGGATCTGCGGAGCACGGCGTTTTCGGTGAGGAGCCGTTCCTTGCTCATCACCTGCAGCACCGACTTGACGGTGTTGTCGAGGCGGCGACGCAGATCGGCGCCCACTTCCTGCAGCGGCGGCGGCACGAGCCGGCGATCATATTCCGCGGCAATCCGCGCGTCGGATTCGGCAAGGACCATCGCGATGAGGTCGAGCGTCGAGCGGAAGAACGGCCAGTCCTCGTACATTTCGCGAAGCACATCGAGAAGGCCCGCATCGAGCGCAGATGCCAACGCCTCGCCGGTGCCGAGCCACGAGGGCAGCAGCAGGCGTGTCTGTGTCCACGCGAAGACCCAGGGAATCGCCCGCAGCGAGTCCACGCCCCCATCCGGCGTGCGGCGCACCGGGCGGCTCCCGATCGGCACCGTGGCGAGCTCGACTTCTGGCGTCGCCGTGCGGAAGTACTCGATGAAGCGCGGATCGTCGTATACGACTTCGCGGTAGACCCCGCGCGCGACCTCAGCCAGCCGATCAATCACCGGGCGCCACCGCGGCTCCGGTGGCGCGGCGACGTCGAGCGTCGCCCCAAGCGTGGCGGTGGTATAGAGCTCGAGCGTGCGGGTGGCGATCTCCGGCAGCCCGAACTGCGCCTGAATCATTTCCCCCTGTTCGGTCACGCGCAGCCGGCCGTTCACCGATCCCGGCGGCTGCGACTGGATTGCGAGATACGTCGGACCGCCGCCCCGGCTGATGCTGCCGCCGCGGCCGTGAAAGAGCGTCAGCTCGATCTGCGCCTCGCGGCACACCTCGACGATTGATTCCTGCGCCCGGTACAGCGCCCAGTTTGCCGCGAGCCGGCCGCTGTCCTTCGCCGAGTCGGAGTAACCGATCATGACTTCCTGCCGGCCGTCTATGCGCTCGCGATACTCGGGAATCTCCAGGAGCGCCCGCAGTGTCGCGGGGGCCGCGCCGAGATCGTCAACGCGTTCGAAGAGCGGAACGACCCGCAAGCGGGTCTTCGAATGCGCCTGGAGCGCCTGAACCGCGAGGACGTCGGACGGCGCTTGCGCCATCGAGACCACATACGCTGCCAGCGATTCCGGGTGCATCGTGCCGGCGAGGGCAAATGTGTCGAGCACTTCGCGAACCTCTTCATCGGCGTCGAACCCGGACGGGACGAGCGGATCGGGATCGCGGAGTGCGGCTGTGAGGAACGCCTGACGCTGCGGCTCGCTCCACTCGAGGTAGGAACCCAGGCCTCGATGTCGCGTGATGGCGTCGAGCGCGGCCGCGTGCCGCGCGGCGTGTTGCCGGATGTCCAGCCGGACGAGCGTGACACCGAAGGCCGCCACGCGCCGCAACACGTCGGTCAACCGGCCGTGCGCGATCACCGCCTGTCCGGTCTCCATGAGCGACCGATAGCACAGTTCAAGCGGCTCGAGGAGTTCGGCGGCCGAGAGGTACGGCGCGACGCGCGCGGCGCCAGGCCGCGCCGAATCACCCTTGAGCAGTTCGGCTCTGGCGAGCTCGCCGCCCAGGTATTCTCGCGTGGCACGGAGACGGTCGCGCACGTCACGAAGCACGGCGCGGTACGGCTCCCGCGCGTTCCTCCCGCGCGCCCGCAGCTCAGGCGTAGCGACCGTAATCGACAGCTCCGACCGCAGGGCGGCGATTTCGCGCTCGTAGAGGTCCGCCGCCATCCACCGCGCGACGCTGCACGCGAGGCGCGTGACTTCCGGCGTGACCGTCGGGTTCCCGTCCCGGTCGCCACCCATCCACGATCCAAACCGTAGAGGGGCGGCGTTGAGCGGCAGCGGTCGCCCCGTCGCGCGCGTCAACGCGGCGTCGAGCGATCGCAGGAACCTCGGCACCGCGTCCCACACCGTCTGCTCGAAGATCAGCAGCCCCGCAATCGCTTCATCGACCGGCGTGGGCCGCCGCGCGCGGATCTCGTCGGTTTCCCATGCCGCGAGGACCTCGCGCCGTAGCGACGCGACAATCTCTTCGCGCTCGGGGGCGGTCAGGTCGACCCGATCCTGCCGCGCGAGCGCATCGGCGATGCGCAGGTGTTTCTGGATCAACGTCCGTCGCGTGATCGCCGTGGGATGGGCCGTCAACACCAGTTCCACGCTGAGCGAGGTGGTCGCGTCGTGCAGGCCGTCCCGGCTGATGCCTCGGGCCAGCAGCCGCGTGAACGTTTCCTCGCACGATCCCCGCTGGGGTGGCGCGCCCGGATCGCGAAGATACGCGCGGCGTCGGCGGACCCGGTGATGCTGTTCGGCGATGTTGGCAAGCGTCAGGAAATGGGAGAAGGCCCGTGCGATCGGAACCGTCGACTCGACCGGGATGCCGCGCAGAAGCTCAGCCACCGCGTCCAGATCGCGATCGCTGCCTGCGCGGCCGCTCTTGGAAAGCGCCCGCACGCGCTCGACGATCTCGTAGAGCGCTGCTCCCTCCCGCAGCCGAAGCGTCTCTCCCAGCAGCCCGCCGAGCAGCCGCACATCGTCTCGAAGCCGTTCGTGAGGATCCCTGGCGACGATGGTCATAGGCTCATTATCTTCGTTTGCTCGACTCACCTGCGCGGTCCGACATACCATCATGATGGGACCCTCGGGCGTCCGCCTTCGCTAAAGCTCCGGACCCGTAGCCTTGGCGCAGGCGGGCGAGACCGCCAGGGCAGCACGGAGGAACGATGTCGGACTCGGACGTGACCCATCCCGATATACGTACTCTCACCGGCGTTGCCGGTCTCGATCAGCTTCTTGGCGGCGGCCTCCCGGCCCAGAGGCTGCACCTCGTCGAAGGCACTCCAGGCACTGGCAAGACGACGCTCGCGCTCCAGTTCCTCCTCGAAGGGCGACGGCTCGCCGAATCGTGCCTGTATGTCACGCTGTCGGAGACAGCGGTTGAGCTGCGGGCTGTCGCCGCCTCGCACGGCTGGAGCCTGGACGGCGTCCATGTCTTCGAGCTTGCACGTACTGAGGCTCTCGCAGCGGATCAGTACACGCGACTCTCCAGGTGCCGTGTTCCTGTTTGACGAGCGGCGCGCGACGTTCATCGACCGCTGCGAAGCGCTCGGCATGGACATCCGCTCCCTGATAGCTTCGGGAAATCTGACGATCGAACAAATCGAGCCGGGAGAGGTGTCGCCGGGAGAATTCGCATCCCGCGTGCGGCGCCGCGTCGACGACGAGGGTTGCCGCGTCGTCATGATCGACAGCATGAACGGCTATTTGCATGCCATCCCCTCGGGTGATGCGCCTCTCGTGCGGATGCACGAGTTGCTGGCCTACCTGAACGAACGGGGCGTCGCGGCCATTCTCATCACGGCGCAGCACGGCATGATGGGGATGCAGATGGGGGCACCGATAGACGTCAGCTACCTTGCCGACTGCGTGATTCTGTTGCGCTTTTTCGAAGCCAACGGTTCGGTCCGCAAGCCATCTCCGTTGTGAAGAAGCGGAGTGGCTCGCACGAAACGACGATTCGCGAGTTCGCCATCGGGCCGGATCGTCTCCGGGTTGCCGAACCGTTGACCGAATTCCAGGGAGTCATGACCGGCGTGCCGCACTACGTCGGGCCGTCCGGCCCGCTCATGAACAAAGATGGACACGCCGGACGCTGAGTACGAGCGCCGCGTGCTCGTGTTCGCGCCGATCGGGCGCGATGGAGCCCTGACGCAGGATCTCCTGCGGCGGGCGGGGATCGACGGCTTCGTGTGCAGCTCGGTCGATCACCTGATTGGCGAATTCGAAAGGGGAGCCGGTGTCGTCATCCTCACGGAAGAGGCCCTAGACGACCGCAGCTTTGCACACGTGCCCGTGGCGCTCGCCCGGCAGGCCGCGTGGTCCGATGTCCCCGTGATTCTGTTCGCCGGGAACGCGCAATCGAGCGCGTCGCTGCGAACGCTCGGCTTGGCCGAGGCGCTCCGTAACGTCACGTTCATCGATCGTCCAATCCGCCTTGCCGCGATCATCAGTGTGGTTCGCGCGGCCTTGCGCGCGCGGATGCGCCAGTATGAGTTGCGCGATACGCTCGTCGCGCTCGATGCCGCGCGCACCGAGGCGGAAGCGGTGAGCCGCCTGAAAGACGAATTCCTTGCCACCCTGTCACACGAGCTGCGCACGCCGCTCAACGCGATCCTCGGGTGGACAGCCATGCTGCGGCACGGCCAGGTGGACGAGGTGCGGATCGGGAGGGCGCTCGAGGTCGTCGAGCGCAATGCCCGGGCGCAGGCGCGGCTCATCGAGGACGTGCTCGACATGGCGCGCATCATCACCGGGAAACTGCATCTGGAGATGCGTCCCGCGCTGCTTGGGCCCGTCGTCGACGCCGCGATCGACGCCATCCGTCCGGCGGCCGAGACGAAGTCGATTCGACTCCGTCTGGCGGCGGGCCCGGTCCCCGCGATCTACGGCGATCCG
>JBBQEJ010000141.1:0-13291 GCA_038320555.1 Vicinamibacterales bacterium
CAACAGCGCCCCCGAACGGGCCGTCACCGACGCCTGGACCGCCGTAGGAGTGAACTAGTGTTCGGTCCCCGGAGTCCTGTTACATTCGGCCGGCGCTGCATCCCGGGGCGCGGCGTTGCTCGTCGGTTACATACTCCCGGTATGTCGCCCTCCTCGCGCCCTGCGCGCCGGACCCATCGCCGCCATCGGTGTTAACAAGACTTCGGAGGCGCAACACTAGTCCCGCTCGTGGGCCCTCATGCACAAAAGCTTGCCGTTGGTGCGGCCGCTCGTCCTCGCGGCGCCAGCCGCCGCCCAGACGCGCCCGAGGCCGCTGAAGCCCACGCGGGTGACCGTCAGCGTGAGCGGCGGTGCGCAGGCGGCGGCGAGCAACCTGTCCGAACACTTCAGCCTCGACAGGAACCTCGAGACCCAGACGGTCGCGCCGGGACGCACGATCGGCATAAAGGCCGGCGGCGTGCAGGGAGGCATCGGAATCCGCGTCAAGTTCTGAATCGCGGAGAGCCGATGAGACAGAGGAGAGCCGTTGAGATAACGGAGGAATTCCACCCCAGAGACAGCAGAGTCAACAGAGATCATAATTTTTTGTTCTCAGTTAACTCTGTTCGCTCTGTGGTGAAATCTTCTCTGCTACTTTCGTCAACCGAAAAACGCCCAACCTAACGCCATGTCGTTCACCGCCCGCGTCCTGTCCATCGTCCGAAGAATTCCTGCGGGCCGAGTCGCCACGTATGGCGACGTCGCGGAGGCGGCGGGACATCCGCGGGCGGGCCGGGCCGTGGGCAACATCATGCGCCAGTGCAGCCTCCGGGACGTCCCATGCCACCGCGTGGTGGCCGCCGCCGGACGGCTCGGCGGCTTTGGCGGCTATTCCGGGCTGAAGCGCGAGTTGCTTCGCGCCGAAGGGGTGCAGGTCGTGGGCTCGATCATTCGGGATTTTCGAACACGCCGATATCCCTTTAAAGGACCCCCGAAACATAAGGGGCACCAAATCCGTTAAGTCTGAGGTGACGGCAGAAACCACCCGCCAATGGTCGTGCACGAAGGGTCCTTCGACTCGCATGATAGTGCGCTCGCTCAGGACCGGCCTCCCGGCTCGCCTGATCAGTGAGCTCGTTGGGAGGGCCGGCAACGCGGGCCCGGCATGACTACGTCTAAGAGGACAGGCCATCCTTTGTCGGAGCCATCGGCGCCGTCACCGGCGCGCGCGGGGGACATGGCGCTCGTCGAGCGATGCCGCCAGGGGGACCTCGGAGCGTTCGAGGAGCTCTACCGGGCGCATGCCGGCAAGCTGTTCAGCGTGGCCTGCCGGATGCTGGGAAACACCGCGGACGCGGAAGATCTGCTGCAGGAAATCTTCCTGTCCGCGCATAGGAAGCTCGACGGGTTCCGGGGCGAGGCCGCGCTCGGCACGTGGCTCTACCGGCTGGCGACGAACCACTGCCTCGACTATCTTCGCAGCCGCGCCGCACGCACGGACCAGCTGACCGATGTGCTGGACGACGAGCCAGGGTACTTTACGGCGGGGAGCCCGGGCCTCGCGGAGCAGACGGTCACGAAAATGGATCTCGAACGCGCGCTCGCCCGGCTGCCTGAGGGTTGCCGCGCCGCGTTCGTGCTTCACGACGTGCAGGGACTGGAGCACCGTGAGGTGGCCCAGGCGCTGGGGATTGCGGAAGGGACCTCGAAGTCGCAGGTGCACAAGGCGAGGCACCGGCTTCGGGCGCTGCTCTCGGAGCGCCACTGACCATGCATACGGCATATCGCGAGTCTATTCACGAGCTGATCGACGGGACGATCGGGAACATCCGCCGCGCGGAGCTCGAGCGCCACCTTGCCGACTGCACGGACTGCCGCGCGTGGCTGGCCGACATGGAAGCGATCCGCGACACCGCCGGCTCGCTCGATCCGCTCGAGCCTCCCGACGGCGTCTGGCTGCAGATCGCCGGCCGCCTGCGTCAGGAGGGACGCGTGGCGCTTCCGCCCGCGCGCCAGCCTGCGCGTGTGCGCCACGTCGCACTCCTGGCGATCGCGGCGTCATTGCTCCTTGCCGTCGGCGCGGCAATCGTGATGCTGCTGCCGCAATACCGAACGAACAACGCGGGCCCGCGCGCTGCGGCGGTCGGCACGCCGGCGCCACAGCCGGGCAACCCGGGGGGCGATGTTGCCGTCGAAAGCGTGGAGGCTGAGTTCCGGCTCGCGGAGCAGCATTACCAGAACGCGATCGCGAAGCTCGAACAGGCCGTGAAGCTCGACCAGGCCGCTTCGGGCCAGAACGGCAACACGCTCGACGCGCAGACAGCCGCGATGCTCCAGAAGAACCTGCAGGTCATCGATCAGGCGATCGCAGAAAGCCGCTCCGGGCTTCGGTCGGACCCGTTGAGCGCTGCGGCGCTCGCGAGCCTCTTCGATGCGCTCCGGAGCAAGGTGGCGCTCCTGCAGGACACGATCGCGCTGATGAATGAAATGCGCAAAGGCAATTCAGCCGGCGCAGCCCAGATCGTCGACGGTTTGAACAAGTCGTAGCACGGAGCACAGACAACGCCCATGCGACACATCGTGATCACGCTTCTCATACTGACCGCGCTCGCGGCCCCTGGCTCGCCCGCACACGCGCAGCCGCTCCCGGACCGGATCCGCGCCGCCGTGCGCGACCGGGTCGAGACCCTGCACACGACGGGCTACCAGCAGGGGCGAGAGGAGCAGATCGACCGGCAGACCAAGACGCTCAAGATCGGCGCCGGCGGAGAGCTCACGCTCGCGAACATCGCGGGTGACATCGTGGTGACTCGCGCGAACGGCGCAGAGGCAACCATCGAGATCGTCAAGACGGCGCGTGCGCGCACTGTCGAAGACGCGCGCGAGCTTCTCGGTCTCGTGACGGTCAGCGTCACCGAGCGCAGCGGCCGCGCCGACGTCAAAACCGTCTACCCGCGCGACGACGAGATGCGGCGGAACAACCGGCGGAACGTCAACGTGTCGGTGGCCTATACCGTCAGCGCGCCCGCCGGCACACGGCTCACGATCGGATCGGTGTCTGGCTCGATCAAAGTGTCGGACATCAAAGGGGATCTCTCGGCCAACTCGATCAGCGGAGGGGTACGTATCGCCAATGCCGGGCGGATCGCGGCGGCGAAGTCAATCTCGGGCAACGTCGAGATCCTCGACACCGAGACCGACGGCGCGGTCGACGTACAGAGCATCAGCGGCAGCGTCGCCCTGCGCAAGGTAACCGCGCGACGCGTGGATGTCGGCAGCATCAGCGGGTCTGTGGTCGTGCAGGACGTCCAGTGCGATCGCATCGAGGCGCACTCGATCAGCGGCAGCGTCGAGTTCGCCGGGACGCTGGCCAAAGGGGGACGCTACGAGCTGAACTCGCATTCCGGCGACGTGCGGATCGCGCTCTCGGGCGGCACCGGCTTCGAAGTGGAAGCGAATTCATTCAGCGGCTCAGTCCGCTCAGACCTGGCCCTCACGCTTCAGGGCGATCGCGGCAGGGATGGCTCCGGGCGCCGTGCGGTTCGTGGCGTCTTCGGCGATGGCAGCGCCGTGCTGAACGTCACGACCTTCTCCGGCAACGTGGTCATCACCAGGCGCTAGCTCACGAGTTCGGGCGCGTGTCGGGTTTTAAGACGCCGACATCGCGGCTCGGGTCATGGAACTCAAGCCGCAGGCAGGCCCAGGTCTGCGGCAGAGGCCTTTTCTGGGCCTAGAACCATTCACTCTCCTTGAACCCTAAGTCCTGAGCCCTGAGCCCTTCAATGGCACTCTCCTTGCTGAGTCACCCGTAAATCTCCGCCGAGGTCTGCCCGCTATAATGCCGGGGCGAGGCGGCGACGAAAGCACCGGTAGCGTGCGCTACACTAGCCGGGGAGTGGAAGACCTGTTGCGCAGCCAAGGCTGCTATGACGGACGCCGGAACAAGATGGTCAGGAGAATGTGGTTATGAGAAATCAGTGGGTTCTGGTGGGGATTCTGGCGGGATCGCTCGCGACAGTCCCCGCGTTCGCGCAACACAAGGCGCCGAACCAGCAGCCGCCGACCGCCGGCGCCCCGACGGCCCCGGCCGGTGAGCTGGTGCTCGGCACGGTGCATCTGACGAAGGCCGCCACCGCGGACGGCAAGCCGCTGCCTGCCGGCATCTACACGGTGCGGTTGACCGCGCAGGAAGCCAAGCCAGACGCGAAGGGGGCCAGCGAGAACATCGAGCGATGGGTCGAATTCGTGCAGCGCGGCGCCGTCAAGGGGCGCGAAGTCGTCAGCATCGTCCCATCCGGGGAAGTCAAGAACGTGGTCAAGGATCCGCCGCCCCCCGCTGGCATGTCGAAAGTTCAGATGCTCAAGGGGAACGAGTACATGCGCGTGTGGTTCAACAAGGGCGGGAACCACTACCTGATTTACTTCCCGACCGGCGGATCGGCGTAGCTGCAAAAACCCAATCAGGAGACAGGAGACAGGAGGCAGATTGTCCTTCCGTCTCCTGCCTCCTGCCTCCTGTCTTCTCCTCAGATTGCCATCACGTCGAACTGCTCGTGATGGAGGTGGGTGTCCGGTTTGATCGTCACCGGCTTGCCGAGCGTCTGCTGGAGATCGCGGAGTACAGCGCTTTCCTCTTCCTTGAGCGCGCGCGCGATGTCCGGATTCACACGCAGGATCACGCCTTGCCCTTCGATTTCGCCGCCGATCTTCTTCATTTCCGTCAGGATCTCGTAGCAGATCGTCGACGCCGACTTGATTGAACCGGATCCGGAGCAGTACGGGCACGGATCGGTGAGCTGGCGCTCGATGCTCTGCTTCACACGCTTGCGCGTGACGATGACGAGGCCGAAGTCCGAGACCTGCAGGGCTTTGGACGGCGACCGATCCTTCCGCAGCTCCTTTTCGACTTCCTGGAACACTTTCTGCCGGTTCTTCTTCTCCTCCATGTCGATCAAATCGAGGACGATGATGCCACCAAGATCGCGCAGGCGCAGCTGCCTGACGATCTCCTTCACCGCTTCGAGGTTCGTCTTGACGATCGTATCCTCGAGCCTGCCCGTCCGCTTGCCGACATAGCGCCCGGTGTTCACGTCGATCGCGACGAGCGCCTCGGTCTGGTTGATCACGAGATACCCGCCCGACTTCAGCCAGACCTTGCTCCGCAGCGCCTTGTCGATCTCCGGCTGGACGCCGTACTCCTCGAAGATTGGAAATTCCTTCGTGTACAGCTTCACGCGCGCCAGCAGGTTCGGCATGATGCGCTCGACGAGCGTGACCACGCGGCGGTGCTCCTGTTCGTTGTCGAGCCGGATGGCGGTGAAGTCTTCGGTCAGCAGATCCCGCAGCAGCTTCGTAACGAGGCTCTGCTCCTGGAACAGCACGGCGGGAGGGCGCCGCGATTCCATCCGCTGACGGATATCGGTCCATACCTGGTGGAAATACGCGAGGTCGCTGACGATGTCTTCCTTGGTTCTTCCGCCTGCGGCGGTACGGATGATGACGCCGCCGGTGAAGCCGTGCTCCTCGCGGAACTCGCGGACGATGCCGCGGAGGCGGGCACGCTCGTCGCGGGACTCGATTTTACGGGAGACGCCGACGTGATCGACCGTCGGCATGAAGACGAGAAAACGCCCCGGCATCGTGACGTGCGACGTGAGCCGCGCGCCTTTGGTGCCGAGCGGTTCCTTGACGACCTGGACCAGGACCTCCTGGCCCTCTTTCAACAGGTCTTCGATCTTCGGCTGCGGCCTGTCGTCCCTCGATTGCGTTCGCGAATCGACGCGAGGGGCCGATCGGCGCTCGACGGCGCGGACGGTACCGGACAGGTCGGAGCCTGCCTCGGTGCTCTCGGCCGAGGCCGTATCCGCCGACGGTTCCGCGACTGCCGCCAAAGCGGGCTCGTCGTCGTCTCCGGACTCGAGGCGATCGAACTCCTCGACCGTATTGACGACCTCCGAGACGTAAAGGAACGCGTCGCGCTCGAGGCCGATGTCAACGAACGAGGATTGCATGCCGGGCAACACCTTCGAGACCCGGCCCTTGTAGATGTTGCCAACCACCCCGCGCTGACGTTCGCGCTCGATGAAGATCTCGACGACCTGGTCTTCCTCGAGGATCGCGACCCGTGTGTCGTGATCGCCTGAGGAGATGATCATCTCCTTGTTCATGCAGAAAACTCCAGAAAATGTCGGAGCGCCGCGCGCCGCGCGCAAACGCATGCGCGGCGGCCGGGACAACGCCCCGCCCGGCCAGCCAGCACGCGAACAGCACGAACAGCAGCACCATCGAATCCATAGTGACTAATCCCTGATCCCTAATCGAATCCCGAATCGCGAATCGCGAATCGCGAACCGCGAGCGGCCAGCCGCGGTCTAATTCGTAAATCTCCGCATCCGCACGTTGAGGACGAGGCCGAATGCGGCAAGCGTGGCAATCATCGACGACCCGCCGTAGCTCATGAGGGGCAGCGTGAGTCCCTTCACGGGCGCCAGGCCGGCGGACATCGTGACGTTGTAAATCACCTGGAACGCAAAGCCTGAAATGATGCCTCCCACGAGATACGCGCCGATGCGGTCTTTGGCCAGCCGGGCCGCCTCGAGCGATCTGAGAATGACGAACAGATACAGTCCCAGCGCGACGAGCACGCCGATGAAGCCCTGCTCTTCCGCGAGGACCGAGAAGATGAAGTCGTTGTCGGCGACCGGCAGGAACTTGTATTGTCCCTGCGTGCCCTTCATGAACCCCTTGCCCTTCCACCCGCCGGAACCGACGGTGATCCGGGCCTGGATCTGCTGGTACCCCGCGCCGCGTGCGTCCTTCTCGGGGTCCAGGAACGTGTTGATTCGCGATTTCTGATAATCCTTCAGCGCGACTTTCCACGCAACGGGCGCCAGCAGCACCGCGGCAATCGCGACAATCGCGATGAGCCGCAGGCGCAGGCCGGCGAGGAATGCGATACCGAAGCAGACGGGCACGAGCGTGACCGCCGTGCCCAGGTCCGGCTGCTTCGCGATGAGAAAGAACGGGACGAGGAAGAACAGGCCGGCGATGATCAGATCGCCGTAATTCCGCGCGCCGCGGCGGTTCTCGCCGAAATACATCGCAAGAATCAGCGCGAGCGCGATGCGTCCGAATTCCGACGGCTGCAGGTTGAAGGCGCCGAGCGAGATCCACCGGGTCGATCCGCCGGCGCGGACCCCGCCGCCGACGAGCACATAAATCAGCAGGACTACGAGGCCGCCATAGAGAAACAGGGAGTGTTCCGCGAGAAATCGATAGTCGAGCGCGAGAAAGATGATGAGGGCGACGGCCCCCAGGCCGACCGCGTAGAGCTGCACCCAGAAGCGCGCGCCGGGATGACCGGTGCCGTCCGGCAGCGTCACGTAGGTGGTGCTGTATATCATCGACAGGCCGAAGCCCGCGATGAGCAGCACCGCCGCGAGGAGCAGCCAGTCGATGTGAAAGTACAGGCGCCGTTCGAACATCGCGTCAGTGCCCGCCGCCCACCGGCGTGCCGGCGCGCGCGTACGGGTCCTTGTAGTCCAGCCGCATGTCGTCGTGGGTCGGAGCGGCCGGGAGCGGCTTGCCGTCCTGCTTCGCAAAGAACGTGTCGAGGATGTGATGCGCGAGTGACGCCGCGTTGGGGCCGTGGATGCCGTGCTCCAGGAACACGACACCGGCAATCTGCGGGTTGTCGCGCGGCGCGAAGAACACGAACCAGCCGTTGTCGCGAAGATCCTTCCTGCTGCGGGCGGCGGCGAGACGGCCGGTATTCGAGATGACCTGCGCGGTGCCGGTCTTGCCCGCGACGTCGTGCCCCACGATGCGGGCGCGCCCGCCGGTCCCGCCGGCATTCACCACCATCCACAACCCGTCGCGAATCGCCTGCAGTTTTTCAGGCGAGACGTCAATCTTCGATTGTATGGGCGGGGGCGGTACCGGCTTCAGGCCGGTCCCGTCGTCGATGGCCTTCACCAGATGTGGTGTGATGCGCGTGCCGCCGTTGGCCAGTGTCGCCATGTAGACGGCCATCGACACCGGCGTGACCGCGACAGCGCCCTGGCCGATCGCAACCGAGATCGTCTCGCCGGCGTACCACTTCTCGTGCATCCGTTCCTGTTTCCACGCGGTCGACGGCACGAGGCCGGTGACTTCGTTGGGCAGGTCGATATTCGACTTGACGCCGAGGCCGAGCAGGGTCGCCCACTTGTTGATGCGATCGACGCCGAGCATGTTGCCGACCGTGTAGAAGTACACGTCGCACGACTGTTCGATGGCATGGCGCAGATCCAGCGTGCCGTGGCCCGGCTTCTTCCAGCACGCGAAGTGACGGCCGTAGAAGGTGGCGCCGCCGCCGCAGTACACCTGGAATTTCGGCGTGATGACGCCTTCTTCGAGGCCCGCAAGGGCGACCGCCATCTTGAAGGTCGATCCAGGAGAGTACCGTCCCTGTATGGCACGGTTCTGCAGCGGCTTGAGCTCGTCCGCATTGAGGGCGTTCCACGTCGCTCGATCGATGCCGCCGGAGAACGAGTTCGGATCGTACGCGGGGCGGCTCGTGAAGGCGAGCACTTCTCCATTGTTCGGATCGAGCACCACCGCGGCCCCGTTGAACCCGGATGCATCGAACGCATCCTCAGCGGCCTTCTGCACGTCCGCATCGATCGTGAGCTGCAGCCGCTTCCCTTCGCGCGGCGGCTCTTCGCCGAGCGGCAGGCCGATCTCGCGCCCGACGCTGTTGACGATCACGGTCTTGTTGCCGTCGGTGCCCATCAGCAACTGGTTGTACGCGAGCTCGATGCCCGCCTGTCCCACGACCGCTCCCGCTTCGATTCCGCTGTAGTCGGCATGCTGCAGCTGGTCTTCGCGCACCTCGCCGACGTAGCCGAACAGGTGCGCCGCCATTTCGCTGCCCGGGTACTTGCGGGCCGGAACTTGCTGCGGGATGATGCCAGGCAGCTCCCAGCGCCGCGCCATCATCGCGATGTACTGTTCGGGCGTGGCGTTCTCGATGAGAACGATCGGACGATAACTCGGTTCGCGGCGGCGCCGGTTCACGGTCTCGCGAAGCTGGGCTTCGTCGGTGTTGGTTGCCACCGCGAGAATGTGCAGCGTCTGGTCGAGGTTGCGCGTCTGCTCGCGGACGAGCGCGATGTTGAAGCTGCTCTGGTTGTCGACGAGGACTTTACCGTCGCGATCGAGCAACACGCCGCGCGGGGCGGGAAGCGGCAGGCGGCGAAGATGGTTCTCCTCCGCCATTTCCCGGAATTTCTCGTGCTGCGCAATCTGGAAAATCCAGAACCCGATGGCGAGCGCGGCAAACGCCACCGCCACCAGGTACTGCATGAACGACAGCCGCAACGTCAGGCTGCGGCGGTCGTCCGGCATCAATGGAGTGGAGCTCATAACCTAGTACCTTCTGCGACTTGCCCCCGAGCGCCGCCAGTTCCCCCGCTGAAACATCTCGGGACCCCGTTCGACGAGCAGGAAGGCGACAATCCCGATGGCGCCGTTCACAAACGCCTGCACGACGGCGGCTCGATACTGCATCCTGAACCCGCGCGATTCGACCAGCGCGGAGATCGCTTGATAGCAGACTTCGTTCACGAACGAGGCCCCGACAAACATCAAAAGCCTCGGTACCGGCGTGGACACGATGAACTGCGCACCGAGCACGCCGACAAGAAACCCCACAATCGTCTTCGACAGGCTCCCTATTCCGACGATACCACCGGCAATCGCATCCTGCGCCAGCCCCCCGACGGTGCCGGCGAGCATCCCGGTCACCGCGCCGTAGGACAGCGCGACAAACACCACGGCCACGAGCACCAGGTTGACGCGCGTGCCACCCGCCATCGACATGCCCGCCAGCGTCGTCTGCAGCATCAGCGCGACCGCCAGCGCGGCCAGGACCGCGGCCGTCCTCATTTCACGGTACCGGTCGCGGCTCCTGGCGCGGGTCCAGAGCCCTCCGGGGTTGCGGAACGCGGCGGCACGAGCACGACGAGCACTTCTTCCAGGCTCGAGAAGTCCACCGACGGCCGCACGCTGATCGCGCGGTAAAGGCCCGGGCCGCGGTCGGACGCCTCGACGCGGCCGATCGTGAAACCCTTCGGATAGATCCCGTCGACTCCCGATGCGACGACGAGATCGCCCGCCTTGACGTCAGCGAGGTTCGACACCAGGTCCATCGAGAGCGGCGGGTCCTTCTCGACGCCGACCACCATGCCCCCGGCATGCGTGCGCTCGGCCAGCGACCCGGCGGCGGCGTTGCGGTCGATGAGGAGCTGTACGCGTGCCGCGTGCGCAGCCGGCGCCCCGACGATGCGGCCGACGATGCCGGCGGGCGCCACCACCGCCATATCCGTTTGGACGCCATCAGCCGAACCGCGGCCTATGGTCAGCGTGGCGATGCCGGGATTCGGATTGCCGGCAATCACGTCCGCTGCAACCGTCGGCAACGTGGTCGTCGTCTGCAGGTTCAGGAGCTCCTGCAGCCGCACCGACCGCGCGGCAAGCCCGCGTTGCTCCTGGAGCCTGACCTCCATCTCGGCCAGCTGCCTGCGGAGCGTCTCGTTTTCCGCCCGCGCGCCGCGGAGCCAGATGTAGTTGCCCCAGAAATTCCGAACCCCGTGAAGCGCCCCGGTCGTGCTCCCCTGCACACGCGCAAATGCGCCGAACGTGACGGCCTGGAACACTGGCATTCCCGACTTCGACTGCACCTGCGCCGAGATCAATATCAGTTGTGCCGTGGTGACGACGAGCAGCAGCACTCCGGTACGGCGGCGAATGTCTAGCACGGTGCGAGTAACCAGTTGCCAGTTGCCAGTTGCCAGTTGAGCATTGTCGGCCTCGACGTCTCCACCGACTGGAAACTGGCCACTGGGTGCTGGAAACTAGTCAATCGAGATCTTCCTCAACAGGTTGAAATCCGAGAGCATCTTCCCGGCCCCGAGCACGACCGACGAGAGCGGGTCTTCCGCCATGGCGAGCGGGAGGCCGGTTTCCTCTCGGAGGCGCTTGTCGAGGTTCTTCAGGAGCGATCCGCCCCCGGTCAGCACGATGCCGCGATCGACGATGTCGGCGGAGAGCTCCGGCGGCGTCCGCTCGAGCGCCACCCGCACGGCATCGACGATGACGTTGACGGTTTCGGCCAGCGCCTCGCGAATTTCCTCGTCGTTGATGGTGATCGTCTTCGGGACGCCTTCGATCAGGTGCCGCCCCTTAATCTCCATCGTCATCCGCTCCTCGAGCTGAAACGCGGAGCCAATCTCCATCTTGATCGCTTCGGCCGTGCGCTCGCCGATGAGCAGGTTGTACGTCTTCTTGATGTACTGGATGATCGCCTCGTCCATCTCGTTGCCGGCGACGCGCACGGCCTTGCTGTAGACGATGCCCGCGAGCGAGATCACGGCGATGTCGGTCGTGCCGCCGCCGACGTCCACGATCATGTTGCCGGACGGCTCCGTAATGGGCATGCCGGCGCCGATCGCCGCCGCCATCGCCTCCTCGACCAGGTGGACTTCGCTCGCCTTGGCGCGATACGCGCTGTCCTTCACCGCCCGCTTCTCGACCTGGGTGATTTCCGACGGCACGCCGATGACGATGCGCGGCCGCACCCAGACGTTGCGGTTGTGTGCCTTCTTGATGAAGTACGTCAGCATCTTCTCGGTGACTTCGAAGTCGGCGATGACGCCGTCCTTCATCGGCTTGATCGCGACGATGTTGCCCGGCGTGCGACCGAGCATGTCTTTCGCCTCTTTGCCCACCGCCTCGATGCGCCCGTTGACTTTGTTGATCGCGACAATCGAGGGCTCGTTCACGACGATGCCCTTTCCGCGCGCGTAGACGCAGGTGTTGGCCGTGCCGAGATCGATCGCAAGATCGCTCGAAAAAAGAGAAAAGACAGATCGAAGACTCAACGACTACTCCTTACAATTGCTGATTGCTGATCGCTGATTGTTGATTGCCGGCCAGGCGACGGCATGACCAATCAGCTATCAGCAATCAGCAATCCTATTCGCTTCCGGCCACGTGGATGCCGTTCTTCCCGTGTTCCTTGACCCAATACATCGCCTCGTCGGCGGCCTGGATCAGGCCGTCGGCAGACGCCGCGACATCCGGCAGCGTCGCCACGCCGACCGAGACGGTGAGCTGGATGTCGAGGCCGTCGGCCTGCAGAAACCTGAATGCGGCGATTCGATCCCGCACACGATCACCCACGGCCGCGGCACCGTCGCTCCCGGTGTCGGGCAGAATCAACGCAAATTCGTCCCCGCCGAAACGCGCCACCATGTCGGTCTCGCGGGCGCTCGCGCGGATCACGCTGGCCGCCTCGACCAGCGCCCGGCTGCCGAACAGGTGCCCGTGCGTGTCGTTGATCCCCTTGAAACCGTCCAGATCGACGAACAGCAACGACAGGGGACGGCCGCTTCGCGATGCCCGTTTGGTCTCGCGACGCAGCACCTGCGAGAGATAGCGCGAGTTGTACAACTGCGTCAGGTCGTCGGTAACGGAGAGGGCTTCGGCGCGCTGCACCCGCAGCGCGTTCTCGAGCGCAATCGCCCCGGGCGCGATCCCCGCGAGCAGCGCGGCGATCGTGGACGGCGAAAGCCGCGGCGCGGTCTTCGCAGGCGCGCGATCGATCGCAACCAGCGCGCCGATAGTACGGCCGCGGCACTCGAGGGGAAACCCGACCGCGGCGACTCCCGCGCTGTCCGCAATGCGGCGGTCATCGGCCACGCTTGCCGTTGAATACACCTCGCCGCTGCGCATCACCCACGCCCCAACGGCGTGCGCGGCCGACTCCAGCGGCGGCGTCAAGCCATGGGCCGCCATCGATCGCGTCCGCCCGCCCCCGTCCACCGCCAGCACGAGCCAGCCCGGCGCCGGGATCCAGTCCGAGACACGCGCGACGAGCGCCTCCGCGACGCGCTCGGGATCGAGGCTCGCATTCACCGCGCGAATCATGTCGGCTAGTACATCGGCACGCGAAAGCCGGCGCTTCAGCGTCGCCTCCAGGGGCCGGAGTCTGCCCGCAAGATCCCGACGCGCGGCCGTCGCAACCTTCTGGCGCGACTGACGACGGGCGCGAGGCTGCCGACCTGTCCCGGTCAATCGGCTCTGCGTCCTGTTGGAATGGCGAATCCCTCTAAGTCCTTCTATCCACCGAAAATATAACACATTACGGGGAATGGAATGCCTGTCAGCTTCCAGCTTCCGGCTGGCAGCTGCCGGCTCTTTCAGCGCGAAATTCCGAAGATCCTCAAGAAGAGAGGGGGCCCGAAGGCGTTCTCTGGCTGCAAGCTGGCTG
>JBBQEJ010000142.1:0-13163 GCA_038320555.1 Vicinamibacterales bacterium
CACGCGGCTCAACACCTCCACGCGTCTCAACTCTCTTGCACTCATCCATGTCCTTCCCAAACGATGACCCCCTTCGAGGTCATCAGCTTAGGGGACATTTCTATTTCGCTCAGGAGGGGACACTATCACTTCGCTACAACAGAAACGCGGGATTGGTGCGGGTCGGCCGGCCACATGAGCAGCTGGACCGCGTTGCCTGGGAGGCAGAGGTCGTCGTCGCGCCATGGCGACGAGGCAATCAGCGCGGTCGCGGCGGTCGTGTCGACCGGGCGGGAGAAGTAAAAGCCCTGGGCGTATTCGCATCCGATCGCGCGCAACAGTTCGAGCTGCTCGATGGTCTCCACGCCTTCGGCGACAACGTCCATGCCCATGTTGTGCGCGATTGCCGCGATTGCCCGGACCATTTCGGATCCATCGTCGAGACCGATGCGGCTGACAAATGAGCGGTCCACCTTGACGGTGTCGACGTGGAGGCGGTGAAGGTAACTCAGCGATGAATAACCCGTTCCGAAATCATCCAGGCTCCACGCGACGCCGAGCGTCTGCAGCCGCCGCAGCGTGAGCTGCGCGCTTCGGATGTCGCCAAGGAATGCGCTTTCGGTGATTTCGAGCTTCAAGCTCGACGGACTCAGCCCCGACTCCGCAAGCACGGCCTCGATGACGCCCGTCAAATCCGCGTCGGCGAACTGCTTGCTGGAGACGTTGACGCACATGACGCGGGGCGCCGCCTCACCGAATCGCCGCTGCCAGGCGACCATCTGCCGGCAGGACTGCGCCAGAACCTGGCGCCCGATGAGCACGATCATTTCCGTGTCTTCCGCGATCGGAATGAAGTGGGCCGGGTCGATGAGGCCCTGCGTCGGGTGCCGCCAGCGCACCAGCGCCTCGAATCCCGCGAGCGTGCCGCCGTTGACCGCGATGATAGGCTGGTAAAACACCTCGAACGCGCCGCGCTCGATGGCTTGCCGCATGTCGGTTTCCACGCGCAGCCGCGCCACGGCGCGGTCGCGCATCCCGACATCGAACAGCTCGCAGCGCGTGGCGCTGCCCTCCTTCGCACGCTGCAGCGCGATGGCGGCGTCTCTGAGGACGTCTTCCGGATCCGTGTACCCCGAGCTGCTGACGGTGATGCCGGCGCTCGCGGTGACGAATACCTGCTGTCCCTCGATCTCGAACGGCCGTTGAAGTGCCTCTCGCAAGCGGTCCGCCACGCGCACGGCGTCGCTCGCGTCGTCGATGTCGTCGAGGAGAACCGTGAATTCGTCCCCGCCGAGCCGGGCCAGCGTGAATCCGTGCCCGCCATGCGTCAGCGCATCGGTCGCTCTGAGGCACGCCTGGAGACGGTGCGCCACTTCGACCAGCAGCCGGTCCGCAGTTGTCAGCCCGAGGCTGTGAGTGACCGCCTTGAACCGATCGAGGCCAAGGATCACCAGCGCAAACTGGTAGTCAGGGCGGCGTACCGTCCGGTTAATCGCGCGCTCCAGGAGGTCGAGAAACAGAACCCGGTTCGGCAGGCCCGTCAAACCGTCCGCCAGCTTGACATCGGTAATGTCGGTCAACGAGCCCGCGAAACGCGTGGCGCGGCCGGCCTCGTTTCTGATCGCTGCCGCGCGGCAGAGGACCCACCTGAACGTTCCGTCCCTGTGGCGGAGTCTGTGCTCGCTTTCGTAGTGCCCCTTGCCGTGAGCTATATGGGCGGCCACGGACTGCCGGACACGGGTCCAGTCATCCTGGTGCAACCGGTCGAGCCACTCGTCCGGGGTCACTTCGATCTCGGAGTCCTCGTACCCGAGCATCGATTTCCACCGCGGCGACCAATACACCTGATTGGTCACCAGGTTCCAGTCCCACAGGCCGTCGTTTGCGCCATTGACCGCCAGCGTGTAGCGTTCCTGGCTTTCACGCAGGCTCTCGATCACGCGTTTATGAGAGAGATGCGTGCCGATACGGGCCAGGGCCACCGGGCAATCGATCGGCTTGGTGAGGTAGTCATTTGCGCCGAGATTGAATGCCTCGACGATATCGTGCCCCTGCGTGCGGGCCGTAACCATGATGACGGGCAGGTCAGTCTGGTTTCGCGTGGTGCGGATTTGGGTGAGGACGTCGAGACCGTTCAAACCCGGCATCTCGACATCCAACAGGACGAGATCGAAGTTGCGCGATTCCACGAGCGCAAGCGCCTCGTGGCCGTCTGTCGCGACCACCACCTCGTATTGGTGAAACCTGAGCAGACACGACAGCGCATCCCTGTTCAATTCGTTGTCGTCGACAACGAGGACGGACGCGCCGCGAGGAGTCGCGCGATTGCTGGGATTCATGAATCGTAGTCGGCCCCGGACCCGTTGCAAGCCGTACGCCTGTGTCGCCCCGACGACGATGTGACCACAAACGTCTTTTGGACAAGAAGTTAGGACATTGGCAGGCATCGATAGTGGGACAGGGGCCGCGCCAGCGCGATCTATTCTGGAACAGTCCATGCGTTTTCTGGCACACGAGCGGCTGCCTCACGCATGCCCTGGCCGAGCGAAGGAGAGAGCTCGCGGGTGAGGAATCAAACCCACTGAGTCTGATAGATTTCGGATAATGCCGCCCCGCATCAGCGTCTTTCCCAAATACCATTTCGACGAGCTCGTTGCCGGCGAGGCGTCGTTTGAACAATGGATCCGCGATGCGGCGCTGCTCGGTGGGGAAGGGGTCGAACATTACGACGGCTTCTTCCAGAGCCTCGACCCCGCCGGCGTCGATCCCATCCGGCGGACGATCGAGGAGACCGGTCAGATGACGTCGATGATCTGCTTCTCGCCGGACTTCACGCTTCCCGATCGGGAGGAGCGGCTGCGGCAGGTCGAACGTCAAAAGGCCGCCATCGACCTGGCCTTACGCCTCGGCGCGCGACATTGCCGCACGCTGAGCGGCCAGCGGTTCCCGGGACTCACGCGCAAAGACGGCATCGCGCGAACGCTCGAGGGCATTCGCCGATCGCTCGAATACGCCGAACGTCACGGAGTCGTGCTCTGTATGGAGAATCACTACAAGGACGGGACCTGGCGGTATCCTGAATTTGCGCAGCCGGAAGATATTTTTCTCGAAATCATCGAGCAGATTGATTCGCCGAACTTCGGCGTTCAGTATGATCCATCGAACGCGTTTGTCGGCGGGTTCGATCCGGTGAAGTTCCTGGCAAAAGTACGTCACCGTGTCGTCACCATGCACGCCTCCGATCGCTACCTGGCACCGGGCGCCACACTCGCCGATCTCGCCACCGGCGACGGCGCGACAGGTTACGCGTCGGCGTTGAAGCACGGTGAGACCGGCAAAGGGTTGAACGACTACGACGCCATCTTCCGTCTGCTGGCCGACGTCGGGTTCAGCGGGTGGATCTCGGTCGAGGCGGGACTCAACGGCCTGGAGGAGATTGCCCGCTCGGTTGAGTTCCTGAAGCGGAAGCGTTCAGAGTACTTTGGCCAACTCTCAGCTGGTTAACATCACCACTCGCCCGGCGTCCTCCATGAACAGGAGGGACAGATGAAACGACAGAAGATCAATGCACTCGTCGCGTCCGCGGCTGTGCTGGCCGCAATCGTCACCGCCACGCCCGCTTTTGCGGGTCCGCCGCTGCTTTGTCACCCATTTGAGATCGGCACCGCCCGCTCCCTGCCGTGGGACGGCAACTGGTCACAGGGCAAGGCGGACTACAAGGTCGCCGATGTCGTTGCCGACACCGAGGCCTTGCTGACACCGTCGATGCCCGTCGTGGTTCGAATGGAAACCCTGCGACGCGCGGCACTCTACGCCAGCACGAATGCTGAGATCGCCAACCAACTGCTGAGCCGGCTGCTTGCCCGCGCGGGCGCTTCTGAAACGGCCGGACGACCTGATGCCATGGCGCTCCTTGATGCAGCCTACGTCGCGGAAGCGTTTCGGGAGATTGCAAGCCTGCCGGGCGCAGACTTCGCGGCGCGTGCCGAGGGCGCGCGTGCCACCCTCGGCCACGCTGACGGATATGCGTTGATCAGCAGGAGCATCTCAGCGCGTCCCGACGATCCCGCGATTCAGTTCGCCGCCGCATTGATTGCCGCCGACAAGAATCGTGGTCAGTACACTGATCATGCGGCAAAGGCGCGCGCCGGCGCTGCCCGGGATCCGCTCCTCGCGCGCAACATCAGCCACGTGCAATAACGGGTCACGGGCCGCGGGCCTGGGGCCTCTGTGTTTTTCCGGGTCTCGGTGGCTTACCAGTCAGGCAGGCAGCCGATGGGAAACTGCTCGAGATCGACGACGGCGCCCGTTATGAGGGCGCTGTCGTCGGACGCGAAGTATGCCGCCGCGTGGGCGATGTCGGCGGGCATCAGAAGGCGGCCGAACGGGCGAGTCGCGATCGCGTCCTCCAGCCAGTTCGGCCCTTTGCCATCACCGCGCTGGACCCGTTCCTCACCCTCGGTCAGCGTCCAGCCGACATTCAGTTGATTCACCCGGATATGGTGGCGGGCAAGCGCCGCGGCCGCGTTTTTCGTGAGCGTCATCAGCCCGCCTTTCGACACCGAGTACGGGCCGAGATTCGGGAGTCCCACGTACGCATTGATTGAGCCGATGTTGACGATCGAGCCCCCACCGCGTGCCTTCATCGAGCGCAGCGCCTCCTGGAGACAAATGAACGGTGCGCGCAGGTTGACCGCCATCATCGCGTCCCAGAATTCCGCCGTCGAGTCTTCGAGCGACCCCCGGGCGGTGTTTCCAGCGTTGTTGACGAGGACGTCGATGCCGCCTCGACGAGCGACGACCGACCGGACGACCTCGCGGCAGGCCTCGACACTGGTGAGATCGCCCGCAACGGCGTCCACCTCGTGTCCCGACGCGCGCAGCGCCTCGGCTGCGGCGTTCGAGCTGGCGGTGTCAGGGCCGTGAACGACGACCTGCGCCCCGAGGGCTGCGAAATGCGCCGCAATGCCGCGGCCGATACCGGAGGTTGACCCCGTGACGAGCGCGATCTTGTCCTGAAGGGAAGGCATAGCAGCTAAACTATCAGGATGGCGAGCCTGATTGAAGCAATCGATATCAAGCGAAAGATGTTCTTCGAGTTCGAGAACGCACCGTACCACTGCATCGACGTGGACGTGTCGAAGCCGACCGCGCGCGGCGGCCAGACGCTGGTGCGCCTGAAAATGCGAAATCTATTGACCCGGGCCGTGTTCGACAAGACCTTCAAGGCCGGAGAAAAGTTCAGCGAGCCCGATCTGGTGACCGTTCCGGCAACCTACCTCTATTCCGACGCCAGCGGATATCACTTCATGGACCAGGACAATTTCGAAACGCTCACCCTGAACAGCGAAACCCTCGGCGACGACCGCCAGCTGCTCGTCGATAACGTGCTCGTGCAGGTCCAGAAGTACAACGGATCCCCGATCGGCGTCCAGTTCCCGCCGCACGTGGAGCTCACCGTCACATCAACCGAGCCGGGCGTGCGCGGCGATACCGCAAGCGGCAGCGTGACCAAGCTGGCCACCCTCGAGACAGGCCTCGAGCTGCGCGTGCCGCTCTTCATCAAGGAAGGGGAAAAGGTGAAGGTCCACACCGAAACTCGCGAGTTCGCCGGCCGAGCGTAACATCACCGCCGCCTCATGATTGGCTCATCGGGCGTCGCCGGGTGGATCGCGCAGATCGTGTTCTGGGCCTTGATCCTCCTCGGCGTGGGCTCCGGCGAGCTGGGAATCAGGGGAGCCGCAATCTTCGTGACGATCTGGCTCGCCGCGTATATCGGGCTCCCGCTTGTGTCTCTCGGCCTGTTCCTGACGCCTTCTGTCGCCGGGCTCGATGTGGTGCTGGTGTTTCTGGTCTTCAAAGGCGACGTCAGACTCCGCTGATCCCTTCTTTCTCCCCTCAGCGCCGCGTGGCGCTCCAGGCACCGCTCTGGCTTCCCTTGACGGTGCCCTGCATCGACGAACCGTTGACTTGCCCTGTGTACTGCACGGGACCCACCTCGAAGGTGATCGCGTTGCCGCGCAGCTTGCCGTTGGTGATCGGGGTTGAACCAAGCGTCCCCGAGATCATCTGAAACTGCTGTGTCAGGGTGAGGTCTCCCTGCGCGAGGTGCCAGGTGCCTTCCACCTTTGCCGGCACAATCCAGAAATGCGCCGTGCACCAGCTGGTGCAGCCCTGCTCGATGGTCGCGGTGTCGTCGTCCTGCCACGCTTCCATCGTGAACGAATTCGAGACGATCCTCGTGCCAGGCGCGAGATCGAGCAGTTTCGGCCGAAGCTTCAGGTTGAGTGTCGGCAGCAGGAACATCGTAATGACCGTCGCCTTTGAGAAATCGCTCTCGAAGATGTCGGCCTTGACGAACGATGCCTTGTCGGTCACCCCGGCCGCCGCGGCATTGCGCTTCGACAGTTCAACCATGTCGGGGTTGTACTCGATGCCGAGCGCCCGCGCCCCACGTTTGGCGGCCGCAATTACGGTCCGGCCGTCGCCAGAGCCAAGATCGATGATGTAGTCCTTCGCCGTCACCTGGGCCATGTCGAGCATCTTCTGGACCAGTTCCTCCGGCGTCGGAACCCAGACGACATCCTTGCCCTGTTGCCCGACAGTCGGTTCGAACGGTTTTTGTGGCGCCGGCGGTGCCTGCGGTGTTTGTGCGTAAGCGCCGCCGACACTCAGACAGAGGCACGTAGTCAGAAGGACGCGGCCGATAGCGCGGTATGTGTTCATGGCCCTATTTACTCCACGATTGCGACGGGAATCAAGTGATCACTGAAACACAACCTGCCCGCCCGCGATCGCTCGCACGATCCTCGCCTGGCGGATCCCGGCGGCCGGAATCGTTCGGCATCATCGAGTCCTTGAATCGTCCAGGATTCAGCGATCGATGATTTAATCACCAATGTCTTTCGGCAGGAGGGTGGCGATGAAAACACGATACGCGGTTCTGATGGGCACGCTCTTGTTCGCCGCGGGATGGAGCATCGCGGCGGCGCAGAAGCCGGAGCCTGGAGGCTACGTTCTCGAGCGGGACGCCGATATTGCGCTCACCGAGCCCGGCACCCACAACGGTGGCGGCCAGACAGTCGGGTATTCATTCTTCAAGAAGGTGCCGCGCCTCGCGCTCGTCTTTCGAAAGCGCGCACTGAAGCCGGGTTCCGGAATCGGATATCACGAGCAGAAGGAAGACGAGATCTATTACGTGCTCAGCGGGCACGGCAGCATGACGATCGACGGCAAGCCCTTCGACGTGGGCCCTGGCGATGCAATCCTGACGCGGCCGGGAAGCTCGCACGGGCTGAAACAGGCCGGCGCCGACGATCTCGTGATCATGATCAATTACGAGCAGCAGGTGCAGTAGCGCCAGTTACCGTGCGGATCATGCCGTCGCTCTTGCTGAGGATGTACAACTCGCCGGCGGCATCGACGGCAAACCGTATGTCCGCCCGGCCCGCGGCGGACACGACGGCTCCGCCTGGCAAATCGGGATCCTTCCCGCCACGCGCGTGATACGCCGCCTCGACGATCGGAAACATCGTCGGATAGGGCTGCTTCGCGGCGTCGGCCGCGGGATTGTCCCACTGAATCTGGATCTCGTGCATCGGCGCGAGTGTTTCGGGTTTCCCGTCATCGGCGGCAAGCATGTCGGCGTAATCGGCGTACCAGACGCGTCCGGTTGAAATGTCACCAAAGATGTATTTGCCTCGCAGCGCCGGCATCGCACGGCCACGATAGACAAACCCGCCGGCGATGGCGTCGCCGCCACCCGCCGCGTGAGGGTAGGCGATCACCGGATATGCCGGCGTCACCGTGCCGTTCGTGACCGTGTCGGTCACTTGCACGGCGATCTTGTCGTCGTCCGGTATCTTTTCCCTGGAGTTGTCCGCCGTCAGACGCTCGATGCCTTCACGTTCCGAGTAGCCGTAATTGGCTCCCTTGTGGATGACGTCGACCGTCTCCCAGAGATGAAGGCCGATGACCGCCGCGATCAGGTGATGGTTGGCTGGATTGTCGGGGTCGATGTCCCAGATCAGGCGGTGCGGATTCCGGAGACCGGATGCCCAGATCTCCTTGCGAGCTCCCTCGATCGCCACAAACGGATTGTCGTTGGGAATGCGGTACCGGCCATTCTCGCTGACGGTGCTCGAGTCCTTGTGTTCGGCCAGATCGGGAATGATGCGGAGGATCTTTCCTACCGCGGTATCGAGCCGCTGAGGGTTCGAACGGGTGGCGTTTTTCTGCTCGCCGGCTCCGCCATCGCCGCACGACACGTACATGACCCGCCAATCCGCATCGCCGGACCGCGCGGCCGGATTGAAGATCATGTCACCCATCGGATGGATGCGGGAATTCAGCTGGACCCGGAGTACTTCGCGCGCGGAGCCCTCGAACGTCGCGTTCGCAATATTGGTGTCGGTCCACTCGATCAGAACGGCTTCGCGGTCGATCTGCCCTGGCGTGCGAATGGGCGCCGTCGCCTTGTAGCCCTCGACCTTGAGTCCCGGAAACATCGTCGTGTCAGGAGCATCCGAACCGGGTTTTTGAGGATCCTCCAGGTGGATCGTGTAGAACCGGCCGTTGTGCACGTAGTCGGGATCGAATTGAAAGCTGATGAAGCCCCCGGCAAGACCGGTCTGGATCGGGAGCCTGTCGAACAATCCCTGATGGGGATCGCTGCCATTGAAATCCAGGTAGGTCGTGAACTTCTTCGTGTCCTTGTCGAGGATGTACAGCGGTCCGTTGAGATCGTTGACGAAGAAACGCTTTGCGCCGCCCGGTTCCTCGCGCAGGAAATTGACGCGGGCGAGCGGGCCGTCGTTGCCGGCGCCGTCAACGACGCCGGTCATGGGCAGCGTGGCGTAATCGGAGATCCGCAATGTCACCTGCGCCGACGCGGGAGCACAGAGGTACGGTAGCAGGAGGGTCAGGCCGAGCGTGCGAGCGTTCATAACCGGGTGACGATACAGCAGCCGCTGGCCGGGTTCAACAGGTGGCAGTCAGTACAGGCTTGTGGCTCGCCTTCGCGCTCAGCGCTTTGCGGAAGAAGCGGAGGCGGTCGCCTCTTTCATACCTGAGGTCTTGGAGTGCCGGCCTCGCGGCCGATCAGCGACGCGAAAATGGAGGACCCGCGGTCCGATGAAATTCGGTGCTACGCGGGGCGCGCGTAACGCTTGGGATCGAACGGAATGACGTTATCCCGCCCGGTCACGTGCGTATGCTGGCTGCAAATGTCGTCGAGTTGCTTCGCCTGCTTGTAGAAATTGCCCATCGCGTACCCGCACAGCAGCGCGAAGCGGTATTTCAGGGCGAGCTTGTTCCAGAGGATCTCGAGCTTGATCGCGGATTCAGTGCGGCCCTCCTTCCAGAGGACGTCGACCATTTCGCCGTACGCGCGGACGACGATCCCTCCACGTCCATCGAGCATCTGCTGCACCACGAGGCCCACGCTCTCCTCGAAGAGCTCCGGATCGGGCACGTCGCCGACCATGAACTGACCCAGCATTTCTTCCGCGTCGAGCATGACGAGATCGCCGGTGCGCCGGGCCTGATCGCAGTCGATCAGACGCCCGCACAGGTGCCTCTCGATCGCTGCGGCGTGCGCCGGCGTGGCGATGATGATGGCGGGCTCGCGCGACACCAGACCGTCACCCAGAAAGCCAGCCACGGTGGTGAAGAGGCTTTCCTCATTGCCATAGAACTGCACCGCATGGTGATGAAGGATGGGGGCGTGGGAGACTGGATCCATAGTCCACAGCATAGCATTTTCGATAGCTGTTTCTCACCGGCACGCCACGGTTGAGCTAGATCCGAATCGCGAATCGCAGCGTAGCCTCAGAATCGCAGCGCGCGCAGGTACGTTGCGCTGGCTTGCAGGCTGTCGAGCGGAGATGCCGACTGATCGTGTTCCACGAAGTAGTGATGGATCCCGGCCTGCTCGGACTGCGCGAAGATCCGCTTCCAGTCGACGATGTCGCTCGAGCCAACGTCCGTGATGTTGGGGATGGCCTGAGCGAAGGGCACGGGCGCCGGCCCCGTCGGGAGCCTTTTCAGTCCCTTCACGTGCACCAGGGGGAATCGGCCGGGGAAGCGGCTGAAGTACGTCAGCGGATCCTGGCCCGCCACCGTAATCCAGCAGAGATCGAGCTCCATTTTCACCAGATCGGGGTCGCATTCCTTCAGCAGGAGGTCGTACGGCATGGCGCCGTTGACGGGGACGAACTCGAAGTGATGATTGTGATACGCGAACTGGATGCCCGCTTTCTTAGTCGCTTCGCCAGCGCGATTGAACGTCTCGGCCACGCGTTTCCAGACGTCTGGCTGCTTGCGCATCTCCTCGTCGATCCATGGATTGACAAGGTAGCGATGCCCGATGATTCGGCTGGCGTCGATGATCTGCGGGAGCTTCTCGCCGAGGCTCGGGTAGTCGATGTGGGCCGAAGGTGCGGTGAGCGTGTTCCGGTCGAGAATCGCGCGGACGTTCGTCGGTGTCTGATCGAAGTAGCCTGCGAACTCCACTTCCTGATAGCCGAGCGCCGCGATCTTCGCCAGCGTGCCGTCGAAGTCTTTCGCCATCAGATCGCGCGCGGTATAGAGCTGGACGCCGAGGCGCTCAATCCTGTGCTCGGCGGCGGCGCGGCCGGTCGCGGTCGAAAGCAATGTTCCGGCGGCGGCCTGGCCCAGAAATGTTCGACGGTTGATGCTCATGATGTCCTGTCCTACTGCCCCACCGGGCGTCGAGTGTCGATATCGACCTCGTTCAGCGGCACGTCCCAATGGGCGTCGAGGATCTCGAACCGCCGCTGCTCTTCTTTGAGAAACTGGGCATGGTTCGGGTACAGCCGTCGCACGATTTCCTCTTCCCCGGACGGTCCCATCATCGCTGCCGTGTCCTTGAAGGTAATGGCGACCGCGAACGTCCAGTCCGCTCGTCCGTCGCCATGATAAGTCGGGACGAAGGTCCTCACCGATGTCATCCTGCCGGCCTTGATCTCTTCCTTGAGCACCGGGTAATGGTTCTTCTGGAACAGATCGACGAACTCTTCCTGGTGTCCCCACTTCACCTTGTAGAAGAACCAGGTGGTTCGCTCGGCTCGCCCGCCGGATTGGGCAGCGGGTGCCTGCGCCACCAGGACGTCGGCGGGTCCCGGCCGAAGCGACAGGGTGGTCAGCAGCGCGAACGCGAAGAGTCCTGCGGTGACGAAACGGGTCGTGCTCATGTTAATCATCCTGGTCATTCTAGATGAGAAGTGGTTCCAAAACCCGTGTCAGGCGCGGGTCCTGCCCGCGAACAGCCCCACTTGGTGCTCGGGCCGACAAGCACTTGTCACGTGAGACGGCCCTCCGCGCCAAGCGGGGTGCCCCGTTCGCGGTCACCCGCGATCGGGTTTTGCAACCACTTCTAATCACGAACCGCGAACGGCGAACCGCGAATCCTGAATCGCCAGCCGCTAGCCCCCAGCCGCTAGGCGCTAGCTAGACGCGATTCATTTCTTCAGCGTCGCTCCGGTGAGCTGCGCGACTGCGCTGAGTGTCGTCTGTGCCGCGTTGAGTCCGAGCCGGAAGTCTTTGTCGGTGTAGGTCGCGAACACATCGCTGGGCTGGTGCCAGTTGGGATCCCAGCCGGCGCCAATCTGCATCCCGCGCTCGTTTTCGCGCAGGCTGATGGCGGGAACCAGATTCATGAAGGGCGTGGAATCGGTGTTCGTCATGTGCGGGCCGACGCTCGCCGGATAGTCGGTCGCGTACTTGTCGTTTGCCGCCTTGAAGGCCCACGCGAGCTTCTGTGAAGCCTCGGCCATCTTCGAATTCATCTGGAACTCGATGTTCACGTCCGCCTCGCGGCGTTGCTCGGCACTCACCTTGCCGGCAGGGCCCGGCATACCGTGGTCCCACATCATCATGTCGTGCTGGATCATGCCGAGCCACCTCGGTTCGGGATACCGCTTCGAGCCGGCCGGATCTTCTTTGCCCTGCAGGTCTTTTCGCTGATTGACGTAGGCCCACGCGCCGTTCAATCCCGTTTCCTCGTTGTTCCACAGCACGAAGCGAATCGATCGATCCGTCTGCACGTCGGGCGCGCTGAAGACCCGCGCCAGCTCCATGACGAGCGCAGTGCCCGATGCGTCGTCGTTTGCCGCCTCACCCCAGCCGTGACCGTCCATGTGGCCGCCGACGACATACATCTCCTCCGGGTGAGTCGTGCCGATCTTCGTGCAATACACATCCTGCCGCTCGCCAGGCGTGGTGGGCTGCGCATTCAGCGCACGAAGCCTCGGATCGAGCGGCGCGGCGCCCGGCGCATCCGGCTGGTAGACGCCCGTGCGGCTGCGCGTGCCGAACTGCGAGCTGCCACCTTCGCGCGCGCGCCGGGTTTCGCTGCTGACGGCTGCCGCCTCGTCGGCGCCCCGGCCTCGTCCACCTCCGGCGCCACGAGCCGGCGCGTCCGGATCCGATGCGGCCGGCGAGGGGTAGGTGTAAGTCAAACGCTCGGTATTCGTGCAGCCGGAGCTCTTGAGCTGCGCTTCGATCCAGTCGATCGCCGCGCGATTCCGATCCGTGCCTTGCCGGCGATCGCCGAATTGCGTCAGCCCCTTGATGGTCGCTCTGTATTTTTCAAGGTCGAGCCGATCCACCACCGTCTTGATCGGATCAGGCGGAGCTGGCGCCATGGATACTGCGGGCTCCTGTATAAAGCCGGACGCGGCAAGCCCGCCGACAGAGCAACTAGCAACGACCCACATCCTCCAGCGCATCTCGATCCTCCGCGACGAAGTGTAGCTCAAGGACTACGGATAGAATGCTCGAACCATCGTGGTATGAACAAGAAGCAGCTCAGCGAACGCGATATCTGCACGAAGTTCATCACTCCAGCCCTGCGACAGGCGGGCTGGGATGAGATGACGCAGCTTCGTGAAGAAGTGAGCTTCACGAAGGGACGGATCATCGTCCGGGGCAAGCTCGTCACCCGAGGCAAGGCAAAGCGGGCTGACTACATTCTCTATTACAAACCGAACATTCCGCTGGCGGTTATCGAGGCCAAGGACAACAACTGCGCCGTTGGCGACGGCATTCAGCAGGCGCTGGGATACGCGGACACGCTCCAGATTCCCTTCGTCTTCTCGTCCAATGGCGACGGGTTCGTATTCCACGACAAATCGCTGACCGCCGGAGCTATTGAGAAGGACCTC
>JBBQEJ010000143.1:0-13153 GCA_038320555.1 Vicinamibacterales bacterium
GCGCACGAAGTCCCGATCGAGCCGTGCATCTGGTAAGGGTGCAGACACGTGGCCTTGACGACCGACGCAGCCTTCGCAAGCCTGTCGTCGACGTCCTTCGAGTTGACGACAAACGTGTTGCGTGACGGCTGCTTCCTCAGGAACTCGTAGAACTCGCGCTGGGCCGGCAGCCCCCGCCCGTCAGTCCACGTCACCTTCAGGCGGGTTGCTGCCTGTCTCGCCTGCCAGGGCTTCTCCGCGACTACGCCGATGAAGCTCTTTCTGCTCACGACCTTCACGACGCCAGGCAGATCGCGGATCGAGATCTCGTCCACGCTCACGACCGTCGCACCGACTTCGGGCGGACGCACGACAACGCCGTGCAGCATCCCCGGCACGCGGATGTTGTGGACGAACTCGAACTGGCCGGTCGCCATGGACGGCATGTCGACGCGCGGGAGCGAGGTGCCCAGGACTTTCCATTCGCTTGCGGGCTTCCGCGTGGCTCGAGCATCGAGCGGGAGGTTGAACTTTTTCCCCGCCACGAGCTCGCCGTACGTCAGCCGCCTGGAGGGATCACCCTTCGCGGCGATCACTCCGCCCATGATCGCGAGCTCGTCGCGCGCGAGACCCAGCCGCTCCGACGCCATGCCGAGGAGCGCTTCGCGGGCGGTTGCCGCAGCTTGCGCAAGGTTGCGATCGTTGAAATTTGTCGGCGTTGACTGGCTTCCCGACGTCGTTCCCTGGTCGGGCGTCACCGCCGTGTCGCACTGAATCAGGGTGACACGAAGCGAGTGATCGGCAACCCTTCCCGAACTCCAATATGATGGCAATGCCGAGACCCAATGAGTGGTGCCCTCGAACTCGAAATGCCAGAAGCCACATGAGAAACGCGCAGATCGGCCCTTCGCAACTCGTCGGCACGGTCAAGGGAGCTGGCCTCGTCGGTCATGTCTCGTTGATTTACGGCCGCCTCTTCAGCCGCATCACCGGGCGCAAGCGGGCAGAACGCGTCAGTGCGGAAGAAGAGCTACGGGGAAGCGAAGATCGCCTTCGACTCATCATCGACACAATCCCGACGATGGCGTGGAGCCTCAGCCCCGACGGTAAAGTTGATTTCGTCAATCGACGTTGGAGGGACTACACGGGGATTTCTCTGGAAGACGAACTGGAGGCGCTGACGCGCGTCATGCATCCCCAGGACCTTCCAGGTGCCGTGGAACAATGGCTCGTCGACATGGCCGCTGGTGAACCGTACGAGCATGAAATGCGCCTGCGGCGTGCTGACGGCGAATACCGCTGGTTCCTGATTCGAACGGTGCCGCTCCGTGACGAGCACCGAAACATCATCAAGTTGTTTGGGACGAGTACCGAAATCGAGGACCGCAAGCGGGCGGAGAAACTACTGTTCCGTTCGTTCGAGCAGCAGCGCGCGCTCACGGCGCGATTGCAGAGCGTCCGCGAAGAGGAACGCGCGAGAATAGCGCGCGAGATTCATGACGAACTGGGCCAGGCGTTGACGGCCATCAAGATCGAGCTGGCCTCGTTGGTGACTGAGCCGCCGGCGGAGCAGACACAAACGCTTCGGAAACAATCCATCATGAAGCTCATTGATGGAACCATTCAGACGGTGAGGAGAATCTCGACAGAATTGCGGCCGGGAATCCTGGACGATCTCGGTCTGGTGGCCGCGGTCGAATGGGCGGCGGAAGAATTCCAGGCTCGAACAGGAACCAGGTGCACCGTCAGCCTGCCTCGCGCGGATCTCGCGCTGGATCCGGAGCGCGCGACGGCTCTCTTTCGCATCCTCCAGGAGACCTTGACCAATGTCGTGCGGCACGCCAACGCCACCGAGGTGCACGTAGCACTGGCGTACGATAAGCGCGATGTGTCCCTGGAAGTTCGTGATAATGGCACCGGGATCAGCGAAGAGCAATTGACAGCCGCCAATTCGCTGGGACTCCTCGGCATGCTCGAGCGAGCGCTGCTGCTCGGCGGCGAGCTGACCATCAACGGCATTCCGGGACAAGGCACAACGGTGAGAGTCCGAATTCCCCAGATGGATCACGCCCGGCCGGAGTAAGGCCAGTCGGAGTGCAAGAGATCCCCGCCGGACAAGGAGCGTTACGTGCAACGGACCGATGTCTCGAGAAGACAGTTCATTCTGGGCACGGCCACCGGCCTGTTGGCTGGCCGCGTGGTTCGGGCGCAGCGGTCCGATCTCACGGCGCAGCACGTGGTCGATCGGATCCGGGCCCACGTCGGCGTGCCGTGGCGTGACGCGACGATTGACGGCTTCAAGGCAGGCGACCCGGCGACCGTCGTGACAGGCGTCGCGACGACCGTCATGGCGACGCTGGAAGTGCTGCGGCGCGCCGCCGCCACGGGCCAGAACTTCGTCATCACGCAGGAACCCACGTTCTATTCCGCCAACGATGATCCGGGCAATCGGGCGGCCGATCCTGTGTACCTCGCGAAGAAGGCCTTCCTCGATCAGCAGCGGCTCGTGGTGTGGCGCTTTTCCGATCACTGGAACGCGCGCCGGCCGGACGAAGCCGCGACTGCGCTCGCCGCAGCGCTCGGCTGGAGCGGCAATCGGATTCCGGAAGCCGAACAGGTTTATCACGTGCCGGAGACCCCTCTCGACGCACTGGTCGCGCATGTTCGGGATCGGTTGAGCATACGTGGCGGACTTCGCCTGATTGGACAGCCCGGGATGCGCGTCCGCAGCGTCTTCGTGAGTCCCGGACCCATCGCGGTCTCGAGCGCCGTGCTGAACCTTCCGCGTGCCGACGTGATCCTGACCGGCGAGCCACGGGAGTGGGAAGCTGTCCCCTATGTGCTCGACACCTGGTCGGCCAACCGGGGGAAAGGAATGATCGCGGCCGGACGCCTCGTGTCCGAAGCGCCGGGCGCGCAGGCGTGTGCGGCCTGGATCCGATCGCTCGTTCCGGAGATCCGTGTCGAGGCCGTCGCGACTGCGGATCCGTATTGGAGTGCCGGCTCATGACCGCCCAGGAAATCGTCGTGCGGATCCAGAAGAAACTGCTGGAGCAAGGGATCGCGTGGCGAGCTCAGACTGTCGACACGTTCAAGGCCGGAGTTCCCGAGACGGAGGTCAAGGGCATCGCGACGACCGGCATGGCGACGTTCGACCTCCTTCGGCGGACCGCAACGGCCGGCAGGAACTTCGTGATCACTCACGAGCCGACCTTCTACAATCACACCGACCAGACGGCCGGCCTCGAACAGGATCCGACGTACGAGGCCAAGCAGCGTTTCATCAGAGACAACCATCTGGTGATTTTCCGGTTTCACGATCACGCGCACGCCCTGAAGCCGGATCCCCTCGTCACAGGGTCGGCCCGGATGCTCGGCTGGACGCAGTACGCCTCCGCAACAGAGCCGCGCCTGTACGTCCTGCCGCCGACGACATTGCGGGCGCTCGCCGCGGATGTCGCGCGCCGGTTGAACGGCCGCGCGATTCGTGTCGTCGGCGACCCGGACATGGCCGTCAGCCGGATCGTGCTCGGACCGGGATATGGCGTTCCGCCACTCACCCCGGCAGTCGACGTGTCGGTTGGAGGCGAGTCTCCGGAAGCAGGTGGTAACGCCGAATATGTGTCCGACGCGGCGGCTGTGGGGCAGAAGAAAGGCATGATCCTGCTCGGTCACATGCTGTCGGAAGACTTCGGCATGAAGGAAGTCGCGGACTGGCTGCGGACATTCCTGCCCGACGTGCCCATCGAATGGATCTCCGCCGGCGAGCCATTCAACGCTCCTACTGCTTCTTCTCGGTAATCTGCCGGACCACTCGGAGCAGGTTGCCGCCGAGGAACTTCCTGATCCGCTGTTCGGACCAGCCTCGCTTCAGCATGGCGTCGGTGAGCATGGGGAGATCGCGGATGTCGCGCATGCCACGGGGAAGCGTCGGGCCGCCGTCAAAGTCTGATCCGAGCATCACGTGATCCTCCCCCACCAGCTCGACGGCGCGGTCGACGACGCCGAGCCAGTCGTACGGGGTGAACTTGAGGTCGTCTGGGGCGTTGACGCCGACCATGGGGAACTGAGGAGCGGCGAGCGTGTCGAGCTCTTCGATGGTCATGCCCGCCTCCTTGCGGCCGATGTCGGTCGTGTCCCAGAACGGTTTGCCGGCGTGCTCGGTGCGCCAGTTGAAGACCTTCACATTGTGAAACTCGTTGCCGATCTGGAAGCCAATGACGCCACCCTTCGCCGCGAGCTTCTTGAGAAGATCGTCGGGCATGTTGCGGGGGATGTTGTTGAAGCTTCGCAGGCCGTGATGGGTCGCGAGAATCGGATCACTGCTCAGATCGATCGCCTGAGCGATGGTCTCGTCTGAGCCGTGGGACACGTTGATGACCATGCCGAGGCGGTTCGCTTCGCGCACAACGGCGCGCCCCCGGTGGTTGAGCCCGTGCCATCTGGCTGTCGCGCAGCACGAGTCCGCGAAGTTATTGGCCCAGTTGTGGGCGGGAAGCTGGAACGAGCGAAGGCCGAGCCGGTAAAGATCGCGAAGGACGCCGAGGTCGCCGTCGAGGTCGAAGCCTCCTTCGAGGTCCATGAACGCCGCGATCTTGCCTGCGCTGCTGATGCGCTCGACGTCCGACGCAGTGAGGGCCAGTTCGATCCGGTCCTTGTTCCTGGCGAGCTGGTCGTAGGCGGCGTCGATGAGGCGCAGGACCTGTTTCGTTTCGAAACGCGCGGGGTAGTACTGCTCCGTCACGAACAGAGAAAAAAACATCGCATCGAGGCCTCCCTCTTTCGCACGGACGAGATCAAACTGGCCGTCGTCGACTCTCTGGCCCATGTCGCCCCCATGGTAGAACTGCCGGTTCACCACGTGAACGTGGGCATCGAAGACGAGCGCGGCCTGGTGGAGTGTCCTCGCTCGATCGGACACCTGGCCCTGCCCTGAGCTTGTCGAATCCGCCCACACGACGAGCAGAATCGAGCAGGCGAGGAGCCAGGCGAGATGTCGTCTCATGCGCTAGGTTCTCGAGTGCTGCGATTGTTGTGGAGCTCGATACTGGACGCTCAAATGCGGCGTCTGTACCTTTTTCTGTCCTTCGAGCCGCGAGGTCAGGCAGCTCTCGAGAACGCCGCTGACGAGCAGCGTTCGCTCGACCGGGTAGGGGGCCTTGCCGGTTTCGAATAACTCCTCAATCTTACTCACCAGGCACTGTGAGTAGGTAACGTTCGGTTCCGGCGACAGGAAGAACTGCGTGGACGCCGTCGCGCCCCCCTTCAGGCGGGCCGCAAACGTGAAATCCTTGACCGCGCCGTTCAACATCAACAGCGTCGCCTTCAGGCCGTCCCGGTATTCGATGAAATAGGCGGCCGGATTCTTCACCAGCCGCGGCAACTCCCCTTTCGCCACGAGGTCCTGCGTCCGGCCGTCCTCGATGGTTTGGCCCTGGGGTGAATCGCTTCGGGACAGCGCCGAGACCAGCAATTCTCTGGAATACCGTCCCTCTTCGCCAGCCTTCCAGACGCCGTCACCCTCGATCATCTGGACGGCGGCGACGCCTGTCTCCCCGCCCTTCCGCCGCTCGACCATGCACTGCAGCGCCTCGAGGCCGTGGAAGTCCATCACGTCCGCGCCGCCATAGCCGACCACGAGTGCGCCATCGATCTCGCAGTTCAAGGGCAGCTCGATATCCGGCAGCCGCCAGGTCACGGGCAATGACGATCCCGCCAGCATCGGAAACTTCAGCCGCTTCGACGTGTCCACCATCCACTTCGCCTTGTCGAAGCTGTACGACAAGTGTTTGTCGTTGTAGACAGGGACCGCCACGCCGTCTTTTTCAAACACCTCGACGCACTGCTTCACGAAGTCGTATCGCGGATAGAGGACCTGCCCCTTCTCATTTCGGTCGTACTGTCCGTGCTCGCCAATCACGAGCACGGCATCGACCGCGAGCTTTTCGCGACCGCACCGAAGCGTCTGGGCAATTGTCGGATACACCTCGAACCCGAATTCCTTTGCGCGCGCCCCGCTCTGATCTCCCTCGGGCTTCTGGTCCACGTAGAGAGACACGACCTTCATGTCAGGCTTGTGCCAGGTCCCATCCCTGGGGTATCCGACAAGAAATCGATCCCCGATGTGCTGCGCGTGGGAAAGGTAGCGATACACCGTCGCCACCACTGCAATTCGCTTCATAAACGACCCATCAGTGTTTTTCCGTGTCTGTCCGTGGCCCGTGTTTACACGTGGCCTATGTTCTCCAGAAGGTCGAGGCCTTCGTGGGTTGGTACTGGACGGCGAGATGCGGAGTCTCGTAGCGCGTCTGCTGGCGGAACAGGCTCTCCATGCCGGCGGCCGTGAGTCCGGTGGTCAACAGTGTGCGTTCAGGTGGATACGTTTCCTTGCCGGTCAGATACATCTGTTCGAAGTTGTTGACGAGCGGGCTGAAGAAGTTTGCCAGGCTGGTGCGTGCCGGCGGCATCGGCAGGTACATCTGCGTAGAGAACACTCCCGGCTGTCCATCAACGTGCGCCGCAAAATTGAAGTCCTCGACGAGGCCGCCCAAGAGCAGCATGGTGCACTTGAGACCGTCGGCGTGCTCGTAACGATAGGCCGTTGGATCCTTCACCAGCGTCCGCATGTGGTCGACAGTCGGAAAGACGTGGTTGAAGCCGTCTCGCGCAGGTTTCAGCGTGTGGCTCCGGCAAAGCGTCGCGTCCACGAGGTCCTTCGGCCAGACACCCGCCTCGTGGGCCTTCCAGAACGACTCCCCCCGATAGGCCTGCAGCCACGTGACGCCCGACTCGCCCCCGTTCCGCCGCTCCACCATGCACTGCAGTGTCTCGAGACCATGGAAGTCGTAACTGTCGACCCCTCCGTAGCAAACGCACATGGCTTCTCGAATCCGGGCCCCAAGCGGCATCTCGATGGAAGGCGTTCTCCACGTGACGGGCAGGCTCGACCCCGCCATCAGCGGAAATCCCATGCGTCGTGACGTGTCGTACATCTCCTTCGCCCATTCCCAGTGCCACGAGAGATGCTTGTCGTTGAACACCGGCACCGAGCGGCCACTATCCTTGAAGACCTTCACGATCTCCTTGAAGAACTCGTACCGCGGATACATCGTCTGACCCTTTTCGTTTCGCGGATATCGTCCGTGCTCTCCGACGAGGATCACCCCGTCGACCGCAAGACGGCTCCCGCCGAGCGTCAGTGCCTCGGCGATGGAAGGGTACAGCTTCATGCTCGGAAACTGCTGGAGTCGGCTCTTGCTGACGTCGTTGGCCCCGATCTGGTCGATGTAGATCGAGACGAGATCCATCGCAGGGTGATGGTGCGTCCCGTTCCAGCCGTACCCCTCCAGGAAACGGTCGACAATGTGCTGGGCGTGGGAATACTTGAAATAGGTGGTGCAGATTGCGGCCAGCCTGGGACGCGCGGGACGCCGCTGAGCCCGTAAGATCACCGGGGCCGCAGCCATTCCGAGGAGCAGGGTTCTTCGGGAAATCTTCATCGATTCCTCTTGTCCTTGAGCTCAGTTGGGCCGTCGCGACGGGGCGAGCCGTCACGCCTTCCGCTTTGACATCGTCGCGCGTTGGTTTACCTCCTCGACATCGAACGTTCGGCGCGTCAGTATAATCAATCCCATGAGCAGCACGTTCAGCCGTCGTGAGTTTCTCGAGATATCCGTCTGCGCGTCCGCGATGACCGGTCCGGTTCCGTCCGGCCCGTCGGGTCCGCGCGGATCGCTGGCTTCGGCCCAGGCGGCCGGCGCCCAGACAACGGCCCCGGATCGATGGTTCTCCGGCCTCCCTGCGGGGCGATCGGTCGTGCGCGCGAGGATGGCCATGGTCGCGACGAGCCAGCCGCTGGCCTCACAGGTAGGACTCGGCGTCCTGAAGCGGGGAGGCAATGCCGTGGACGCCGCCATCGCCATCGCGGCGATGCTGAATGTGACGGAGCCGAATATGACCGGCATCGGCGGCGACGCGTTCATGATGATCTATTCCTCGAAGACGAAAAAGCTCGAGGCGCTGAATGCGAGCGGGCGCGCACCGGGCGCGCTGAACCTCGAACACTTCACCTCGCGCAAGATTACCCAGATGCCGCTCGGCGGCATGGAGACGATCACGGTCCCGGGCGCATTCGACGGCTGGGTCACCCTGCTCGAGACGCACGGCACGATGAAGCTCGCCGACCTGATGGCGCCGGCGATCGCGTATGCGGACAGCGGGTTCCCGGTCATGGAGAAGATCGCCGCTGACTGGGCACCCGAGATTCCGAAGCTCAAACTGGACGCCGCGGCCTCGTCCACGTACCTCGTGAATGGCGGCGCGCCGCAGCCGGGAGCGATCTTCGTTCAAAAGAACCTCGCACGAACGTTTCGCGCGTTGGCGAAAGGGGGCCGCGAGGCGTACTACCGGGGAGAGATTGCGCGGGCAATCGTGGATTACTGCCAGAAGAACGGCGGCTTTCTGTCGATGGAAGACTTCGCCGCTCACAAATCCAACTGGGTCGAGCCCATCTCGACGAATTATCGCGGCCACACGCTCTACGAGCTCCCGCCCAACAATCAAGGGCTCACGGCGCTGCTGCTGCTCAATATTCTCGAAGGCCTGGACCTGAAGTCCATGCGCAGCGACCCCGGCCTTTACCACCACACGCTCATCGAGGCGACGAAGATCGCGTTTGCCGATCGCAACCGGTACATTGCGGACCCGGCCTTCGCAAAAATTCCGGTGCAGGAGCTTCTCTCGAAGGACTACGCCGCGCGCCGGCGCGCGGTCATCGATCCGAAGAAGGCGATCGACGCGCCTGCCTACGGCGACATTCGCATGGGCAGCGACACGACGTATTTCACCGTCGTCGACAAAGACCGGAACGCGGTCTCGTTCATCAACAGCCTTTTCAATTCCTTCGGCTCAGGCATTGTCGCCGGCGAGACCGGAATCATGCTGCACAATCGAGGCACCGGGTTCTCGCTCGATCCGAATCATCCCAATAAGCTCGAACCTGGGAAGCGGCCGTTTCATACGCTCATCCCTGCCATGGTCTTCAAGGACGAGAAGCTCCTGATGTCGTACGGGGTGATGGGCGGCGATATCCAGGCCCAGGGACACGCACAAGTGCTCGTGAACCTCGTCGATCGCGGGATGAACCTCCAGCAGGCGATTGACGCGCCACGCGTGCGCTATATGAGCGGCCGCGGCGTGATGATGGAAGAGGCGCTCGGCGCGCCCGTCATCGACGATTTGGCCCGGCGCGGCCACGAGCGCGTCTTTCCGCCTGCCGGCATCATGCACCGGGCGCTGATGGGCGGAGGACAGGCGATCATGATCGACCCGGAAACAGGTGCGCTGTCGGGCGCCTCCGATCATCGCAAGGACGGCTTGGCGCTGGGGTATTGAATCACTCATCACTAATCCCTGAATTCGCAAACCGCGAACCGCGAGCCGCGCGCCGCGGATCCCGGCTCAGAGCTCAGGATATAATTCGCGCGGTTCATGAAGGAGGCCGTGCGCGATGCATCGCAGAGCATTTGTCCGGTTACTGGCGGCAGCCGCCTCCGCCAAGGCTGCGGCGGGTATCGACGTCGCCGCGAAGGGACCCAGTCGGGCTCCTCTTGCGGGTCGTCCCCAGATCCGCACGGGACTGCCGCCACTCAAAGTCGTATCGCGTTATTCCCCTGCGGCGGCTGCGGGGATGCCGGGACCCTATCCGGGCCAGGTCGTCGCGGTGAAAGCCGATAAGTCCGTCGATATCTCGACGGGTGCGGCAAACGATACGGTCGTCCGCGAGATGATTTCGCAGGGCATGCGCGCGCTGACCGGTGCGGGTGCGACGGCCGATGCATGGCGCCGTTTGTTCACGCCATCCGACGTCGTCGGCATCAAAGTCAATTGTGGTGGCTATCCGCACTGCGTCTCCGCGTACGAGATCGTTGCCGAGACCGTCCGGCAACTGATGGGCATCGGCGTTCCCGTGACGCAGATCTACTTGTACGAGCGTTTTCAGAATCAGCTCGACGAGGTGAACTACGGGCCGCACCTGCCCGAGGGGGTGCAGATCGTCGCGGCCGAACGCGCCAATCGGTACACCGACAACAGCGGCTACGATCCCGAAACGTACCTCGAAGCGAATCTTTTCGGCGAAGAAGACACGCGCTCCAACATGATGCGGCTCGTGTCGAAGCGGTTGACGAAGATCATCAACATCCCCAACATGAAAGATCATGGCGCGACGGGCGTCACGGGGTGCCTGAAGAACATCGCGTACGGCAGCTTCTCCAACGTCGCGCGCACGCACCAGCGAGGCAAGTCCCACACATACTCGGTTGTCGGCACGCTGGCCTCGATCGAGCCGCTGCGCTCGAGAACGGTCCTGCAGATCATGGACGGCCTTCGCGGCGTATGGCATGGCGGACCGTTCGCGAGGACCACGAAATACGTGTTCTATCCACGGCAGATCATGTTCGGGACCGATCCCGTGGCGATCGATCGCCTGCTGCTCGACATCATCGAGAACAAGCGCCGCGAGCAAGGCGTGCTTTCCATCTGGGACCGTTCCCCCAGCTCATTGAAGATGGATGATACGCGCGCCCGGGACGCGGACCCAAACGTCAATATCATCATCCGCGAACCGGGACACGTGGAATACGCCTCGTCGCTCGGCCTCGGTATGTACGATCGCGCCAGGATCAAGGTGCAGGATGTGACGGTATGAATTGACGCCTGCAGTCCTGGTTCTTCTCGCCTCGGCGCCGTGCGTCTACTGGACGCAGGGAATCGAAAGCCGGGGTGCTCTCGAGGCGGCGGCGATCAAGCGCCTCTGCGTTCCGCCCGATCAGGTCGACACGTGGCGCCGGGCGGGTTTCACGGTGACCCCGATCACTGAGGCAGAGCTCGCGGCGCGCGAGGCGCTGCCCACTCCAGGCGTCACGGCGCGCGCGGGGTTGGCGTCTCCGACCCGCAGCCCATGGATTGTGGCCGACGGCTGGCGCTTCATGCGAACGCCCGCAGCGAAATACGTGTACACGGCCCCGGCTGGAAAAGGCGCGCTTGCCGCGGCGGAGGCGTTTGCCTATGGCGCGGACGCGGTTCTGAAAATCGATCCGGCAGACCTTGGAAGCGTCGGAACGATGATGACGTTTCTCGACGGACTGCCAGCCGCTGACCTGCCGCCTGTCGCGGATCTTGCGATCGTGGACGATGGATCGCCCCTTACCGGAGAGGTGATGAATCTGCTCGCGCGCCGCAACCTGTTGTTTCAGGTCGTGCAGGCACCGTTGCCACGGTTCCGCGTCAACATCGTCATGGGCACCGCCGCGTACCCGCGTGAAGAAGCCGGCGATCCCAGCGCCTTCGCGCAAAAGATCCGTAGCCAGCTCACCGACGAGCAGCGGACTCTGCGTGTGTATGGCAGTGAGGTCGTCATCTGCCGTCTCACGGGTGACCGACAGCGGATGCGGCTGCACCTGCTCAACTACGGCGGCCGCGACATCGAGGGCCTGCGCATCCGCGTGCGGGGCACGTACCGGAGCGGCGAGGCCCTCGTCCCCGGCGCCGGACGCCTTCCGCTCGAGGATCAGGTCGTCGCGGACGGAGCGACGGAGTTCTCACTTCCCCGAATCGCGACGTATGCCGTCATCGATCTGCGCTAGACCGGCCAGTCGCGCATGCAGATTCTCGATCTCGCCGATCAGCCGGACAGCGTTTTCGAACAGGCTGCCTTGCTGCTCGTCGAAGAGTTCAACGAGCCGCACGGATGGCCCACACTCGCACTGGCTCGCGAGGAGGCCGCTTCCGTAATTCGCGAAGGGTTCGCGCGCGCGATGATCGAAGGCGGCGTGGTCCTGGGTTGGGTTGGCGGGCTGCCTGAGTACCACGGCCGTGTCTGGGAGCTTCATCCGATTGTGGTGCGGCCCGAACGCCGCCGACAGGGGATCGGACGCGCTCTCGTGGGCGCCTTCGAGGAAGAAGCGTCCAGGCGCGGGGCACTGACGGCGACGCTCGGGACCGACGACGATTCAGGGATGACGTCGCTGGCAGACGTCGACCTCTACCGCGATCTGCCCCACCACATCGCGGAACTGCAGGATCTCGGACGCGGTCATCCGTTCCTCTTCTACCAGCAGCTCGGTTATGTGGTGACCGGCGTGCTGCCAGACGCCAACGGTCGCGGACGGCCGGACATCTACATGTCGAAGGCGCTCCTGAGTTCGGCAAAGAACCTCGTAGAACCCCGTAGAACCCTGAAGAACCCCGTTGAACCAGAATCTATGGCCTGATCACCGTGCCGTCCTGTCGCCGTGTGGTACCCCACGAGTAAGCGAAGTTCGGCGGACCCGCAGGGAACGGGAATTTCGCTGCAACCCTTTCGTCCACCTCGACGCCCAGTCCGGGCTTTTCCTGTGCGAGCAAGTAGCCGTTCTTGATCTGGGGGCATCCGACAAACACGTCCTGCGTCTCCTGTGGAAAGCTGCCGCCCTCGTGTACGCCGAAGTTGTAGCTCGTCAACTCGAGCGCCAGTTGCGCGGCGTGCGCGAGCGGTGACGCGTCCCCCGGACCGTGCCACGCGGTGCGGACGCCGAAGAATTCGCAGAGCGCATTGACCTTGCGCGCGGGACTCAACCCGCCGATCTGCGAGATGTGAATGCGGATGAAATCAATCAGCCGGTCCTTGATGAGCGGGAGGTATTCGTGCTGCGTGTTGAAGAGCTCCCCCATCGCCAGGGGAATGCTGCTCTGCTGGCGGAGCAACCGGAAATGCTCGTTCTCTTCGGGCGGGAACGGGTCTTCAAGAAAGAACAAGCGATACGGCTCCAGCGCTTTGCAGAGATTGACGGCCTGGTTGAGCGTGATGCGCTCGTGGACATCGTGCAGGAGCTCAACTTCTTCGCCCAGCTTGGTTCGGAGGTACTCAAAAAACTTCGGCAGCATCCGCACGTAAGGAGAGGGTTCCCAGATCGCGCGTGGATTGGTCGGGCCCACGGCTTCGTTCGCCGTTGCCCCTGCAGGCGCCGTGCCGCCGCCGGCGCCGTAGCCCGCTAAACCGGGCGTGGCCACCTGGACGCGCACATGCCGGAACCCCTGATCCATCGCCCGCCGCGCGGCTTGTTCCACATCGGCGAAGCTGTTGCCGGCGGCATGAAAGTAACAGTCGGCGCCGTGACGCACCTTGCCGCCCAGC
>JBBQEJ010000144.1:0-13074 GCA_038320555.1 Vicinamibacterales bacterium
GCGAGTGGCGTGAGGGCCGCCGCGGCCAAACCGCCGCCGAAGAACAGGAGGTTCCATCGGAAGAGAAACGCTTCCTTGAGGTAGTCCGGCATTCCGGCGCCTTGCGGGGCCGACGGCACGGGCTCGCTGGGAGGGGCTTTAGTCATCACCCGCCCGCGTCGAGGTGGCGAGGTTGTCGATGATGTCGCGGATCTCGAAGACGTATTTCATGAACTCCGGTTCGCGCTGCATGACTTTCGGCGGACCGTCCGGCGGCGGGACCTGCATCTCCTTCAGAATCGTCCCCGGCGAGGACGAGAACACATACACCCGATCGCCGAGGTAGACCGCCTCCTCGATCGAGTGCGTCACAAAGAACACGGTGGCCTGCGCTTCCCTCCAGAGATCCACCAGCAATCCCTGCATCTGCAGCCGCGTCGTGGGATCGAGCGCGCCGAAGGGCTCGTCCATGAGAATGATCCGCGGCGACAACACCAGAGTCCGCGCGATCGCGACCCGCTGACGCATGCCTCCCGACAACTCGCTGGGATACTTGGTGGCGTCGCGTTTCACGTTGAGGCCGACCTTGTCGATCCACTCGCGCGCGCGCTCCCGTCGCTCCCGCGCCGGCACACCGCGGCACTCGAGACCGAAGGCGACGTTGTCCTCGACGGTGCGGTTATCAAAGGACGTGTAGTCCTGGAAGACCATGCTGCGATCCGACCCGGGTCGCTCCACCGGCTTGCCGCCGACGAGTACCGTCCCCTCGGTCGGCGGATGGTGCGGGCGCAAACCGGCAATGAGCCGCAGCACCGTGGATTTTCCGCAGCCCGACGGCCCGAGAATCGCGATGAACTCGCCTTTGTGGGGCAGGTCCGGCACCGAGAAGGTCACATCCCGTATGACGGTGAGGCTCCCGAACCGTTTCGTGACGTGGGAGAAGTCGACGACGTTGGCAGGAGCGGCGGACGCGGAGGCGGGCTCGCTCACGGTCAGTCCTCGATCGTGCGGTACGGGAACAGACCGCGCTGGAACCAGAACAGGACGCGGTCGATGCCGTACGCGAGCAGGCCGATGACGATGAGGATCAGAATGATGTGGTCCGACAGGCCGCGTCGCTGGCTCAAGATAAGTAAGCTCCCGAGGCCGTGCTCCGTGTTGATCAGCTCGGCGAGCATGATATAGCCGAAGGCGAGGCCGAACAGATGCCGGAGGCTGTTGTAGATGTCCGGCAGCGCCAACGCGACCAGCACTTTGACCACGATCTGAAACGACTTCGCGCCAAGCGTCTGCGCCGTCTCGACGTATCGATCCGGCACGCCGACGATAGCCGCGACGGCGTCGGCGTAGACGAAGGGGACGCAGGCAATGAAGATGAACATCACCTTCTGCGTCTCGTCTATGCCGAACCACAGAATCGTCAGCGGAATCAGCGCCGCGACCGGGAGGTTGCGGCCAAAGAGCGCCAACGGCGCGCCGGCTGCTTCGACGACGCGCCACGACCCGGCAACAATTCCCAGCGGGACGCCGACAATGGCCGCGAGGCCGAACCCAATCAACACCCGCTTCAGCGTCGCCGCGATGCTCTCCAGCAACGCGCGTTCTTTCAGCAGGCTCGGGAAGCTCTTGATCACTTCCGCCGGACTCGGGAGAATAACGGGCGAGATCCAGCGATCCTCCGATCCGAGGCCCGTGGTCGCCAGCCACCAGAACAGCACGACGGTGCCCACCGCCAGCGCGCCAACGAGGCTGCGCGTCATCCTGGGTGGCGAGATGCGAAGCGCCAGGAGCTGACGTTTCGTGTCGCCCGACATCTACTTGGCAGCCGGCGCCTTGGCGGCCGGCGCCGCTTCCGCCGGGTATACCTTGATCTCCACCCGTCGATTCTTCGCGCCGTTGTCCGGATCCGCGGAATCCGCCGGGCGGTCCCATCCCAAGCCGGCCGTTGAGAACTGGTTCGGCTGAAGCGAGGAGAACTTGCGGAGGATCGCCTCCTTCACGGAATTCGCCCGGTTCAGCGACAGCTCCTGCACCAGGCTCTTCGGCACCGACGCCTTCATCGAGGCGTCGGTGTGCCCCTCGATCACGATCCGCGCGGCGCCGTACTGCCCGGCCAGCTTGCCGATCTCCTCGACCACGAAGCTTACGTTCGGGTCGTACAGCTCTTCGACTTCCTTACCGTCGGCATTCCGCGTGACCTTCTTGTTGAGGTCCCAGGAGTTCGGGAAGAAATGGATCACAACGGTCTTGGTGAGAATCTCGTCCTTCTCGCCCTGTACGGTCCCGGCGCTCGCCGGCGCGAACTGAATGTCGTATTCGTTTTTCTGGCTGGCGTACTTCGGCTCGCCGCCCAGCTTCTGGATGATCGAGAAATCCATGACCTGATCGAACGGCGTCTGCTGGGTCACCGCGTTGATTCGTTTGTAGAGGAAGTACGCGGTCGTCCAGGTGCGCTCGAAGCTGGTCGGGTTGTTCTGATTGAGGAAGAAGTCGCGGTTCTCGGCGTAGTTGGTCGAATGCGCATCGCCGAGCATGCCAAGGGCGTCGCTTTCAGGGATCGAATAGCCGGCGGCCATCAGTTTCGCGACCCTCTGCTTCGCGTCCTGCGCCTTCAGGTCGACCATCGCGTCGAAGATGCCGCGCGTAATCCCCTCCATGATGTCGGGATTGTCCTTCGCGAAGTCGGCGCGGGCGAACCACACGTCGGCGATCAGCTTGTTGGCTGTCGACGTCGTGACGAGCATGCGGTTGCCCTTCGCCTTCTCGAGGTTGTAGATGTCGGGCGCCCAGCTGACGCAGCCCGAGAGGCGCTTATCCGCGTTGAACGCGGCCGCGGCCTGGAACGCGTCCTGGGTGAACTTGAACTCGACCTCCGCCGGCTGGACGCCCGCGTTGATGAGCGCGTTCAGGATGAAGAAGTGGGACGGTGAGTTCTGCGCGAGCACGATCGTCTTGCCGCGCAGGTCCGCCATCGTCTTGATCGTGTCGCGGACCACGATGCCGTCGCCGCCGTTCGACCAGTCAACCTGCTGGTAGACGCGGGGCATGACGCGCGAGTCTTTCCGCAGGCCCTCGAGGAAGAGCGGCAGCATGTCGAGGGTCGCCCAGCCGACGTGGAGATTGCCGGCGGCATAGGCGTCGCGCATCGCAATTGGATCGTCAACCAGCACGAGCTCGACCTTGAAGTCCTTGCCGCCCGGGGCCTTCCACACCTTGCCCGGCTTGAAACCGTTGTTGGCGAGGATGATCGGACTCCAGCCCGCCCAGACGTTGATCGCGAAGCGAACCGTGCGATCGGCCATCGGCTTGTAGCTGGAGATGCCCTTGACCTCGGGAAGCCGGGTCGCCGCCACGAAGTTGTATTCCTTGACGGTTGTGATGCCGGAGCTGTCCGCCGCTTCGGCACCCCCCTTCATTTGCTTCAATTCATCGGCCGAGAACTGACCCGTCTGCGACTTCGGTCCGATCGCGCCGTATCGCCACAATGCCAGGCCGACGAGGCCGAGGACCACGAGCAGGACCGCGACATAGAACGCGGGTCTGGGCTGTCCGTTCGCCATGTATGAACGCTCCTTATTAGTCCGGGGGTCTTCGTCCCCCGGACCCCCTTACGCGCCGGTGGCGCGCCTTGACTGCGGGTGCGGGCAGCCCTAGAGGGCTGCGCTACACACGTCCGCAGGATCTTGTAGCGCAGCCCTTCAGGGCTGCCTCAATTCGTCTGTTTCTCCGCTGTCTTCTCGACCGCCGGGCCAAGGTCCTTCGCCGTCTGGGACATCGGCGTCGTCTCGGGCGACTTCAGTCCGAGCTCCACCTCGAAGTCGGTGAGCGCCTGCTCGGCAAGCTGTCCCTGCATGCGCTCTTCGGCCTGAATGTCGGCGATGCCCTTTTGAGACAGGTCCGCCGCGACCCGCACCTTCCCGCGGTTCTGATCGATCCTCTGCTGGATGACGCTCTCGATCTCGCCGAAATCCGTCGTCAGGTTCACGTCGAATGTCTCGGAGAGCTTGGCAATCTCCGCTTCCGCGGAGCTCATCTTCAGCTCCGCGTCGTACTTCTGGATCTTCTCGCGAAGCTCGATCAGCTTTTCGTTGGCGTGCTGGATCTTTTTCAGGTTGTTGCCGTAAGCGGTCTCGTGCATGTTGAGCTGACCTTCGTTCGAGGCCAGTTCCTCTTTCGCCTTCTGCAGCTCCAGCGCGAACTTGGCGGCGGTCGTTCGATCGCCGGCCTTCAGGTACGCCTTCGTCTCCGCCTCGAGCTTCTGGACGTGAGACTTGTTGGCGGAGACCTGCCGCGTGACGCGTTCGACGAGGCCGCGGTACTGTTCGAGCCCGGTCCGTCCTTCCTTGAGCTGCTCGACCGCGCGGTCGTACTCGTATCGCATCTGGGCGACCGGATCGGCCTCCCAGAACATGTTCGCAACTTTATTGATCTGCGACACGAAGGCAGACCAGAACTTGTGAAAAATCACGGGGACTCCTTTGACGGGTACGAGTTACTTCCTGGCGGGTTCCCGTTCGCCGCCGACCGCCTCTGCGAGAATCTTGCCCTGATAGATGCCGTCGAGGGCGGTGCGCAGCTCGGCGCCGGTGCCCGCGCCGATCACGTCGCCGCCGACATCCTTGAGAAACGCAAACTTCTCCGGGTTGGTGTCAAAGGCGACGAAATAGGTCTGCACGCCCCCTTCGCTCTTGCGCCAGATTTCACGCGCAACCTTATCGGGGCTCCGGCCGTTCGTGTTCTCGCCGTCGGTGACGACGAGGAGGTACTTGCGAAACACGCCGGCGCGGTAGAGATCCGGGCGCGCCTCGCGCATCGCGTCGCCGATCGCGGTGCCGCCGCCGGGACCCGGCAGGTTCGTCAGCGCAAATCGAATGGCGCTTCGATCGTACGGCTGAATAGATCGGAGTGTGCGAACGCTGCTCGAAAAACTGTACAGGCCGATCTTGATCGGGAAATCCGGACGCTTGGCGATAAATGCGTCGGTGGCGTCCAGCATGGCTTCCAGCGCTTCGCGCGCGACGGCAGACTTCGGGCGTGAATCGCCGGGGGCTCGCTCCCGCATCGAGCCCGACGTGTCGACCAGGATCGCGACGGCCGCCCCGAGCCCTTCCTCGACTTCGGCCTGATACGGAGCCTCGGCCGAGGAATCCTGTGGAGCGGGGGCGGCTGCGGTCTGGTCGCGTCGGGCGTTCGGCTGACAGGCGAGAAGGAGCGAAAGCAGCAGGCCGGCGACAGCCCGGCCAGCCCATGCGTTTCGAGAAGCCATCGAGCGCGTTCTCATTCGGTAAAAGGGGAGTGTATCGTCGGGGTCTGACGCGATCAAGCACCGCTCTCGAGCCGCTTGCGGGCCTCGGCCAGTTCCCGCAAATGCGGCCGCGAGGCCTTTGGAAATGCCAGGTCCAGGCCTTCGAGCGCCTCCACAACCAGTCTCGCGATCGCAAGACGCGTGAACCACTTGTGATCGGCGGGAACGATGAACCACGGCGCATGGTTCGTGCTCGTCTTCGACAGCGCCTGCTCGTACGCCTTCATGTAGTCGTCCCAACGATCGCGTTCCGCGAGATCCGCCGATGCGAACTTCCAGTTTTTCGCCGGATCGTCCAGCCGGGCCAGAAACCGCCGCCTCTGCTCTTCCTTAGATACGTGAAGGAAGAACTTCCGGATCAGCGTGCCGTTCCGGCCCAGGTAGCGCTCGAAGGCATTGATGTCCTCGTAGCGTTCGGTCCACACGTGGCGCGACACGAGCGAAGCCGGGAGTTTCTGCCTGGCGAGGATCTCGGGATGCACTCGAACAACGAGGACTTCCTCGTAATAGGAGCGGTTGAAGATCCCGATGCGGCCTCGTTCCGGAAGGGCCTTGGCCGTGCGCCAGAGGAAGTCGTGATCGAGCTCTTCATCGGAGGGCCGCTTGAACGAGAAGACCTCCGTGCCCTGGGGGTTCAGGCCGCTCATCACGTGCTTGATGGCGCTGTCTTTGCCCGCCGCGTCCATCGCTTGAAAAATGAGCAGAACGGACCAGCGGTCGTGCGCGTAGAGCTTGTCCTGGAGAGCGACCAGCCGCGCAACGTCGTTCTCGAGCTGCCCGGCCGCCTTCTGCTTGTTCTTGAACGGCCTGGTTTCGGCAGGATCGTAGTGGCGAAGGTTGACCGGGCGGCCCGGACGAACGCGAAATCGTGTGGTATCCATAGTGCGCCGGGCACATTATGACGCCGTTGCGGCCGGTTAGAGCTCCGGCACACGACAAATCCAACCCCAGACCTGCAACGGCTTGTCGGACGTCTCTTACGTCAGGCCGGCCCGTTCGCTGATACGCCGCACCTCGGATCGATCCCCTTCCAGAAACCGGCGTGTTTCAGCGACCTGCTTTACGGCAGCCTGCAACGCTTCGGCCGTGATCGGTCCGCCGCGCCGGGCGGTCTCGATCCACCGATCGGTCAGATCAGCAAGCGTCTCGCACCAGGTGCAGGCATCTTCAAACGCGACCAGAATCATTCGCGCGTCTTTCTCGTCGACGGCCATGAATGTAGCTCCCGCGCTGGAGGAATAACTGATAAGCGGCTGTTTTAGGGATACTACACCGAGCTGAGCGTTACCGCAGCACTGGCCGTCTGGAGGCAGCGGAGTTGTCGAGAGTAAACCGAGTGTGGTTCACCACAGAGGCAACGGAGTTAGCGGAGACAAATGGGTCTTACTCAGTTTGCTCCGTTAACTCTGTGGTAGAACCCTCCGATGACTCTGTCTCCTCGGCTTACTCCGAACGGAGGGCAGTCAACTGATCTACGCGGGCTGCGCGCCTGGCGGGGATGTAACAGGCGACGAGCGCCACGAAACCGAGCAGGACAGTCACTGCCGCGTAGGCGAGAGGATCAGCCGGCTGGATGCCAAACAACTGGCTGCGAAGCAGGCGCGTGGATGCGAGGCTCGCCGCGATGCCAATGGCGAGTCCAACGAGGACGAGTCGGCCTCCCATTGTCAGCATCAGACCGAGGACATGGCGCCGGGGTGCGCCAAGCGCCATCCGCACGCCCAGCTCGTGCGTGCGGCGTGTCACATGGAATGAGAGCACGCTGTAGATCCCGGCGACCGCAAGCGCGAGGCCGATGGCCGCGAAGGCGCTGAACAAGGCCATCGTGAAACGCGGCTGAACGACCTCCTCGCCAAGGATCTCGCCGAGCGTGATCGAGCGGCCGAGCGGCTGATCTGCGTCCAGTGCCCGCACCTCCGCGCGCACGGGGTTGAGCAGTTGGTTGGGATCGCCGGCGCTGCGCACCGCCAGGGTGCGCTGGCTCTGGGCGATGACCGAATACGGCATGACGAGGGTCGGCGTCGGATCAGCGCGCAGTCCGGCATTTCGCGTGTTGGCAATCACGCCGATGATGGTGACCTCGGGCGATCGAGTGGTGTCGGCCACCGTCCGGGGAGGCAGCCGCTCGAAAACGCCTAGCCGCAGCCGCGCGCCGATCGGGTCCTCGCCGGCCTTCCAGAGCTGTGCTGCGGCTTCGTTTATCACCGCGACGCGATCGCCGCGCCTCACCTCGGCTGCATCGAACATTCGTCCCCGGCGCAGGGGAATGCCAAAGGTGTGCAGGTGATCGGCACCGACCAGATTCAACCCGATCCGCTTCGAGTCGTCGGCGATCTGGCCCACGATCGTAAACGGGGATTGGGGTCCCCCAAACGGCAGGCCGAACGTGGCGGCCTCGACCCCTGGCAGGGCGCCGACCCGGTCGAGCAGATCCTGCGCAAAGCGGTTGCGCTCTTCGAGCGTGGCGTATTTGGCTGCCGGCAGTGGAACTCCCACGATCAACACGCGATCCGCGCTGATTCCCGGGTCCATCTTCTGGAGCACGAAGAACGTGCGCACGGTCAAACCTGCGCTGACGAGCAGCACGACCGACAACGCAACCTCGATCACGACCAGCATGTTCCGGGTCCGGCCGCCGTGCGTTTCCGCGCCGGTGCTGCGGCCCGATCTGAGCGCGTCGGTCACATCCGGCTTCGACATCTGCAGCGCCGGCACGAGGCCGAACACGATGCCGGTGAGCAACGACACGCCCAGCGAAAACAGGAGAACCGGGATATTGATGGCGACCCGCGACTCGTTCGGCACGTAGAACTCGGGCATCAGTCCGACGATGGAACGAATCGCGCCGAAGGCGAAGAGCACACCAAGCACCCCGCCGGCGAGAGAGAGCAGGACGCTCTCGGTCAGGAGCTGACGCAGTAACCGGCGACGGCCTGCGCCAATCGACACCCGGACCGCCATCTCGCGGGCCCGTGCGGTTCCTCGGGCCAGCTGGAGGTTTGCCACGTTGGCGCACGCGATCAGGAGCAGGAACGCGACTGCGCCAAGGAGCAGCCGAAGACTTGTCTGCATCTCGCCGCTCGCGACCGTCACATCCAGATAATTCCGCAACGTCGTGGTGAAGCCCTGTTTCGGGAAGGTCGCCGGCTTCTCGAGGGCAAGCCGCTTGTTGAGGGCGCTCAGCTGCGCCTCGGCGACGGCCTTCGACACGCCAGGTGCCAGCCGTACGATTGGATTCATCCAGGGCAGGTCTGTGCGGGTCGGCGAGAGAGGGAGCCAGAACCCGTCATTGCCATACCAGCCAAAGCGCGGCGGCATCACCCCGACAACCGTGTGCGGGACGCCATTCAGTCGCAGGGTCCGGCCGATGGCTGAGGGATTTCCCTCGAACATTCGAAGCCAGAGCCGATGACTCAACACGACGACGGGTTCGGCCTGTCCGTCTGGCCGAATATCGGTCGGCTGGATGGTTCGACCGACCACGGGGGAGACGCCGAGGAAGTTGAAGGCATTGCCCGACATCAGGACGCCATTGAAGCTCTCGGGCGCGAACTCTCCCGTCATGAGCACGGTCTCAATCGACGTCGCCATCACATCGGAGAACGCGGGCACCTCAGTCAGCGCCCGAAGCTCGCTGAGGGAGTACCCGTGGCCCCCGCGGCCATCGACCGCGCGGACCTCCGGAGACCAGATCTCGCCGGGCCTCGCGTACGGATATGGCGCAATCAGGACGCCGTAGATCACGCTGAAGATCGCGGAGGTCGCGCCGATGCCCAGCGTCAACGACAGCAGCGCGACCAGCACGAACGCCGGGCTGCGCCGGAACGACCGAACGGCGTACCCGAGATCCTGAACCAGCGCGTCCATACACGTCTCCTTGAAGGTGCCGACCGCTTAGACGGATGTCCCCATCTTTCAGTTTGCGCCAGGCTTTCTTTGCCAGACAGTTGCCCTTGTCCCGGACGATCTCACGCGGAGCCCGTAGAGACGCAGAGACCCCCGAGAAAGGCTGCATTTAGGCCCTTCCGACGCGGCCGGCCCGCGGCCGGCCGCCAGACCGTCACGGTCTGCTCGCGCGAAGCGCGAGCGTCGGAAGGGCATGAGCAGCCGCGTCCTTTCTTGTCTTCTCCGCAACTTGTCTTCTCTGCGCGCTTTGCGCTCTCTGCGCGAGACTCGTCGTGACTTGACAGCCGCTCGTGACTGCAAACTAATACGTGTGTCCAGTGCGCTCAGATTCAAGCTTCTTCCGGGGACACCGCCATGACGACTGCTTTCACAGAGCTGCGCCGGTTTATTCCATTCTTTGTCGCCATCGCCGTCATCGCAGCGACTTTCACCGTCAATGGCGCCGACAAGCGCATCGTCCTCATCGCAGGCAAGCCGAGCCACCCGCCGGGCATGCACGAGTTCCGCGCCGGGTCGATGCTCCTGCAGAAGGCGCTGAGCGGCGTCAAGGGCGTGACCGTTCAGGTCTACACGAACGGGTGGCCGACCAGGACCGTCGACGGCGTGGTGGTCGACGACAACGCGGCCCTCGACAACGCCGACGCGGTCATGATCTACGCGGACGGCGGCAGCGGCCACCCCGCAATTCAGCGCGACCACATGAAGGTCATCGACGCTCTGGCCGCCAAAGGCGTCGGCCTGGGCTTCGCGCACTACGGCGTGGAAGTGCCGGCCGGCCCTCCGGGCGAAGCCATGCAGCGCTGGATCGGGGGGTATTACGAGACGAACTTCTCGGTCAATCCGATGTGGAAGCCGACGTTCGACACGCTGCCCAATCATCCGGTGACGCGCGGCGTGCGGCCGTTCGCCACACACGACGAGTGGTACTTCAACATGCGTTGGACGTCCGATGCATTGGCCAAGGCGCGCGTCATGCCGATCCTCACGTCGAAACCAAGCGATGAGGTGCGGAAAGGACCCTATGTGTTCCCCGCTGGACCGTACCCGCACATCATCGCGGACAGCGGCAAGGTCGAGACGATGATGTGGGTCTACGAGCGACCCGGTGGCGGCCGGAGCTTCGGCTTCACCGGCGGACACACGCACACGAACTGGGGTGACGTCGACCAGCGCAAGGTGGTGTTGAACGCGCTCCTATGGATTGCGAAAGTCGACGTCCCGGCCCGCGGCGTCGAAGATGCGATCACGCCGGCCGACCTCACGGTCAATCTGGATCCGAAGACGCGATAAGACACCCGCGAATCGCGAAGCCAAGATCCCACCCAATCCGCTTCTGTTGACGTCCAACATGAACAGGCGTATGCTCCTGTTGATAATCAACAGGGAACGCGGACGAAGAAAGACGGGTGACATGGCGACGAACAAGACCGACGTGCTTCAGGGAACGCTGGACCTGATGGTGCTGAAAACGCTCGACTCCATGGGCACCCAGCACGGCTATGGCATCGCCCAGCGGCTGCAGCAGGTCTCCGACGACCTCCTCCATCTGAACCAGGGCACTCTCTATCCGGCGCTGCTGCGGCTCGAACAACGCGGCTGGATTTCCTCGAAGTGGGGGACCTCGGAGAACAACCGCAAGGCGCGGTTCTACGCGTTGACGCGCACGGGCCGCAAGCAGTTGCAGCGGGAGGCCGGACGCTGGCATCGCATGGCGGCGATCATGGCGCGCCTCCTGGGCGGCGGCGCGGAGGATGTGCCATGAGCCTCCGTGAACTGCTGGCGCGCGTCTGGGGCACGCTCGGACATGGCCGCCGCGATGGCGACCTCACGCAGGAGCTCGACTTCCACCGGGAGATGCTCGAAGCGCAGCACCGCGCGCGGGGACTCGATCCCGCGGCCGCACGCCGGGCGGCGACGCTGGACCTCGGCGGCGCGGCGCAGATTGCCGAGGAGTGGCGCGATCAGCGCGGCCTTCCGATTTTCGAGATGTTGTGGCAGGACGTGCGCTACGGGCTCCGCATGCTGCGGCGCGGCCGGGATTCACGACGGCGGCGCTCGTCACCCTGGCGCTCGGCATCGGCGCCAACACGGCCATCTTCACGATTGTCGACGCCGTTCTGCTGCGTCCGCTCCCATACGCGGATCCGGATCGCCTCGTGACCGTTGGTGACCGCAACCCGGAGGGGTTTTCGTCCAACGTCGGCTTCGCGACCGTACTCGACTGGCGCGAGGGCAGCCGGACGATCGAGAGCTTCGCCATGATGCGCTCGTGGCTGCCCACATTGGTCACCAATGGTGAAGCCGAGCGGCTTCCGGCCGTGCGCGTCAGCTGGAACTATTTCGACATGATGGGTGTCCGGCCCGCGCTGGGCCGGCCGTTCACGATCGACGACGATCGGCCGGACCATTGGCGGGTGCTGCTCCTCAGCGACGCGCTCTGGCGGCACCGTTTCGGGGCGGACCCGTCCGTCGTCGGCCGGATCGTCGTGATGAACGATCGGGAGTACCGCATCGTCGGCGTGATGCCCGCGTCGTTCGAGCCACTCGACGCGCAGCGGTACTACAACGCCGACGCGGAGATCTGGGCGCCGATCGGCTACGACCTGAATGGAGATTCGTCCTGCCGGGGATGCCGGCACCTGCGCGGCTTCGGGCGCCTGAAGCGCGGCGTGACGGTCGCTGATGCAACCGCCGAGATGAACACGATTCTTGACCAGATGCGCCGTGACGCGGACCTCGCCCTCGCGCTCGTGCTGCTCGCAGGGGCAGGGCTCATGCTGCGGACCGTCGTCGCGCTCACACACGCCGACCCCGGCTTCCATGCGGACCGGATTCTGTCGCTGCAATTTTCGCTGGTCGGCCGGGCGTACGCCGAGGATCCGGCCGTGATCGTGTTTCAGAACCGCGCGCTCGAGAAGCTCCGAGCCATCCCCGGCGTCGAAGGGGCGGCACTCGCGGGCCAGATTCCCTTCGGCGGAAACGCCGACTGCTGGGGCTTCCACGTGAACGGACGGATGAAGCCGAATCCCGTCGACGATCCGTGCGTTGAGCGCTACGGGATCAGCCCGGACTACCTCCGCGTCATGGGCGTTCCGGTACTCAACGGCCGTGCTTTCACCGACGCGGATACGGCGGCGGGGCAGGCGGTGATCGTGATCTCGCAGTCGACCGCGAAGACGGTGTGGGGAGACGAGAACCCGATCGGCTCGCAGGTCCGGATCGGCGGCCACACCCGCGGGCCGTGGCGAACGATCATCGGCGTCGTTGCCGACGTGCACCACGACGACCTGACGGAGCCGCTGGCGCCCGCGATGTACACGCCGCAGACGCAGATCACCGATTCGTATCTTACGGCGGTCGTGAAGGCGACCACGCGGGATGCAGCGGTGCTGGCGGCGCCTGTGCGGGGCGTGCTGCGAGAGTTGGATCCGACAGTCCCCGTCTATGATGTCGCGACGCTCTCGTCACTCATTGAAAAGTCGGGCGCACAGCGTCTCTTCGTGATGCGGCTGCTGGCCGGCTTCGCAATCGTCTCGGTGCTGCTCGCGGCGATCGGACTCTACGGCGTCGTCTCGCACGGCGTCGCCCAGCGGACCCGCGAGGTCGGCGTGCGAGTCGCGCTGGGGGCGCAACGAGGCGACGTGCTGCGGCTCGTCCTCTCGAGCGGCCTCTCGCTCGTGGCGCTTGGAGTGGCGGGCGGACTTGCCGCGGCCTTCGCGGCCACGCGCTTCCTTGGCACACTCATGTTCGGCGTCAGCCCCGTGGATCCGCCGACGTTCGCGGCCGCGGCTGCGCTCCTGATCCTCATCGCGCTTCTGGCCCACTGGGTACCCATCCGGCGCGCGCTCCGGAACGAACCCGCGAGCGCGATGCGCGCCGACTAG
>JBBQEJ010000145.1:0-12944 GCA_038320555.1 Vicinamibacterales bacterium
CTGCACCTGCGCTTCGTAACTCTGAAACAGGACGACTTCGACGTCGAGCGCCGCGTCGTCGTGAAAATACCTGCGCATGCCTTCCCAGATGGGGACGACCTTCGGGTCGTACGCCACAGCTCCGAGCCAGATGGTTCGATCGGACACGCGTGCTCCTAAAACAGAGGAAGGCCGAGCAACGCCTTCCCGATGAATTCGCGGAGGACGTCGCTGGTTGGCGCCATCACGGCGCCCGCCTGTGCGTCCCGGAAAAATCGTTCGATGCCGGTGTGTCGCGAGAACGCCGCACCGCCGCACGCGCGCATGGCGTGCGACGTCACCGCGATCGCGGTTTCGCCGGCCGCCGCCTTTACCTCGAGCACCCGCAGCATCGTGAGTTCTCCGGGGCGCTCCAGATGGCCGATCGCGTCGTCGATACGCGCCTGGAGGCCATCGGTCTCGATCTGCATTGTGGCGAGCTTGGCACGTAGCGTGGGGAGCGCTTCGCCCAGAGTGGCCGACCCCAGGTGTTCGAATTTCGCGGTGCCGAGGTGACTGATCGTCGCGGCGACAACAGCGCGGCAGAGGCCGAGCGACACGGCTGCCTGTCCGAGATTGAACAGTGGAAGGACGATGTCAAGCATTGCCTGAAAACCGCCGCCGTCCTCCGTGAGACGCATCTCGGGCGGCACGATGCAGCCGTCGAGCAGCATCGGCGAGGACGCGTTGCCGCGCAGACCGAGTCCGTCCCATGTGCCCGACACCGTCAACCCGTCAGACTCCGCCAGAACGAGATAAAGTGTGGAATCGGTCACTCCCGTACCCATCGGTGACAGGGCCGAGGTGACGTAGCTATTGGCGTGACCGGCGCTCGTCACGAACGACTTGCGCGAGCTCATTCGCACGCCGCTTCCGTTGAGACTCTCGGCTCGGGATACGGGTGCCCAGAAGTGGCTGCGCGATCCCGCCTCGCTGAACGCGAGCGTCGACAGGTGCGCGCCGCTCGCCATGGCCTTCAGGACTTCCTCCAGAGCGGGCGTCCGCGGTGCGGCGGCCACCGTGACGGACGCGAGCGTGTGCATGAGGAATACCATCGCGACCGATGCGTCCACTTCCGAGAGTGCCGCGACCACGTCGGCGAATGCGCGGGGCCCGAGCGCGGCGCCGCCAACGTCAGCGGGCAACATCAGTCCGAGCAATCCCGAGCGGCCGAGCTCCTCGACGGCTTCTGTCGAAAATCGCCCGTGTTTGTCGTTCTCGGCGGCGGCGGGAGCGAGGACATCTCGCGCGATGCTACTGGCGGCGCTCGTGGCGGTCTCCGCATTCATGTACACTCTCCTGCCGGCATTGTCGTTGTCAAAACTCGTTTGGTGGCAGATTATCCCTCCGATACACCCGCAGTCAACCACACTGCTCAGTCCCCCGTGAATTCGTGAAGCTATCCGTCATTGTCCCCACGTTCAACGAAGAAGCGGTGATCGCGGAGACACTCCAGCGTGTGCTGGTAGCGCTCGTTCCGTACGAGCTGATCGTCTCAGACGGATGCAGCAAGGACCGGACGGCCGAGCGCGCGCGACCGTACGCCAGGGTCATCGCGCTTCCCGGGACGCGCGGTGCCGCACTCAATCACGCGGCGTCAATCGCAACGGGTGACGTGCTCCTCTTTCTCCACGCCGACACAATGCTTCCGATGGGAGCCGACGCCGCCATCGCGAAGGCGCTTCAGCCGGCGAACGTGATCGGTGGTGCGTTTCGCCTTGCGCTGGATCATCCCGGGCGGATGGCCGCGTTCGTTGGCTACAGTGTCAACGTGCGTTCGTCACTTACGAACACCTTCTTTGGCGACCAAGCAATGTTCGTGCGCCGCGAAGTCTTCGCCCGCTCTGGCGGGTTCAAGGATTGGAGCGTGATGGAGGACCTGGAAATCCTTGCTCGCCTGCGGCAACACGGACGGTTGGTTCTGCTCGACCTGGAGGTGCTCACGTCCGCTCGACGGCACCGCACGCGCGGATGGTTGAAAACGCTCGGCACGATCTGGGGCCTGACGCTCCTGAATCGACTCGGCGTGCCGGGCCACACATTGCGTCGATGGTACACCCCCCAGCGCTGAGCCGTCGGGTGCGGCTCGGCGCACAATGGAGATGAAGAAATGACTGCACCACCAATGCTGGACAACGGTTTTGGTTCCACTGTAAAGCGTCGCGGCCGGTACGACGTGGCGTTCGCCGCTGCACGCATCGCGGTCGGGTTGTACTGGCTGTATCAGCAGCACTGGAAGCTGCCTCCGGACTTCGGCCTGCACGACCCGCGAGGCCTCATGTTCGCCTTCGAGCAGAGCATGCGGTATCCCACGGTCGATCTCTACAGGGTCGTACTGCAGCAGGTCGTCGTGCCGCACTTCCATCTGTTCGGCTGGCTCCTGCTCCTGGTGGAAGTCGCAATCGGCGTGTCGCTGGTGTTGGGCGCATGGACGAGAGCAGGTGCACTCCTCGGTGTGCTCCAGGCGGTGAGCCTGCTCGTCGCGCAGGCACGGACTCCGGAGGGTCCGTGGATTTACGTCGCCATCCTCGTCGCCAATCTCTTCGTGTTGTTCACGCCGTCGAACCGGCGATTCAGCGTTGATGCGTGTCGTGCGCGGCGGTCTGAACTCAAAAGAGGAGCCGCGATAGTGACTTGACGCGCGGATTTCCGCGCCGCGGGAATGTACTCTCGAGCTGCATGGCTGAAGGCATCACTGCGCCGTGTGGAACGCTCCGGGCTACTTGCGGCGGGTCGCTGTGCGGTGCTGTTTGCCCGCCTCGAGGAGGAGTCGGTCGATTCTGCCACCGTCACCCTGGAAGGTGATCGTGACGTTGCTGCCCCGTTGGAAGAACCGCACCGCGCTCTCCGCGAACAGCTCATTTATCGTCGCCTGGCCGGTCTGCTGAATCGCGAGGGCACGGCCTACGCGGCTGATGACGATGGTTCCCTGACCCAGGTCGTAGGTGCCGACGTAGCTGTTGAGCACCTTGTCGTCCACGACGATACCCTTGGGTTGAGGCCGAGGGACGTAGTTCTCTCCGCGCAAGAGCTTGAGGGCTGCGTAAACCACTTCCGATTCCGCGGGCGGTGTCGCATCGGGCAGGTAGTCGGAATTGGTCATGTAATAGACGCCGACGTGGGCGTCGAGGTCGCCGATCAGGAACGCCCGCTGGCCGGGGATGGCACCGCCGTGGTGGATCAGTGTGTGACCGGTGGCGCTGTCATGAACCATCCAGAAGCCGAACCCATAGTCTCCGCCAAACCGCGGCTCGTGCATCGCGCGCACCGACGAATCTGACAGGATGCGCTGTCCGTTGAAGAGGCCGCCGTTGATTTGCGCTCCGAGGTAGCGAGCCATGTCTTCGGCGGTCAGATAAATGTCGCCGGCCGGATAGACGTCGAAGTGCACCTGGGCCTCCGGCTCTGGCTTGCCAAGCGAACCTCCGGCCCTGTACGGCAGCGCCATCCTCTCGACCATCTCTGGCGTTGGGTACACCGGATGGGGGGTCGTCACGCCGAGCGGCTTCAGCACGTGGTCGACCATGTACTTCTCGTACTCTTCGCCCGAGATCTTCTGCACCAGCAGGCCTGCCACCGCGTAGGCGTCATTGTTGTACTCCCACTTCGTCTCGGGCGCCCGAATCGAATAAAGCTTCGAGGTTCTCTGCTCGAGAGTCAACGGCAGCTTCCGGCCCCAGATCGGTTCGATCTCCGCGCCACCCGTGAGCCCGGACCAGTGGGACAGGATGTCCGTGAAGGTCACCGGCTTCTCGCTCTGAAGCCGGTCCTGCACCTGGCTGTCGCCCAGGTAACGGTTGATCGGATCGTCCAGTTGGATCTTGCGCTGCTCGGCAAGCTGCATCACAGCGGTTGCGGTGACCGACTTGAACGACGACCCGGTGCTGTAGAGCGTCTCGGTGGTGGCGCGCGTGCGGGTGCGCATGTTGGTGTAGCCGAACGCCGCCTTCCAGACGATCGAGTCGCCGCGAACCAACGCGATCGACATCGACGGAACGCCATTGTCGACGAGTGTCTTCTCAATCAGGCCGGTGAGGACCGTTTTCGTCTTCTCGAGATCGAATCGTCCGCTCTGCGCGAACGCCGAGGATCCGGGCAGAACGAGGAGCGCCAGCGGGCCAAGCTGGCGAAGGTATCGACGAGTCATTGTTGTTCCGTTGGATGAGCGGGGCAGGTCGGGAGAGCCAAACTACGGCGCGTCGTGTGCACCCACAAGCTGCGGGCGCCGGTGCGGCGAGAAGCTGCGCAGCCCAATTTATTGAATTCGTTTCGCTGCCAAACTGGGGTGTCAAGCTGACTTTCAAACTTGCTCATTAGCCATCCTGACTTGCCAGTCCGTATTTTATGCGCTGACGCAGAGAGGTCTTCATGAGAGGCTGTCGGGTCATATCGATGTTCGCATTGGTGCAAATCGCACTGCCGGCGCATCGTACGTTCGCTCAAGGTTCCTCCCGCGTCGACATTGTCCTCGTCGGAGGCCGGGTCCTTGACCCCGAGACGAATCTCGATGCTGTTCGAGCCGTTGGCATCAAGGGTGGCAGAATCGTTTCCGTCACTTCTGCTGTACCCGCGGCCCGCGACACCGTCGATGTAAGAGGACTCGTCGTCGCACCGGGCTTCATCGATCTCCACTCGCACGGTCAGGATTCGACCAACTACCAGTACCTCGCGCGCGACGGCGTGACCACCGCGCTCGAGCTCGAGATCGGCACGTATCCGGTCGCGCCATGGTATCGGAAGCGTGAAGGCAAGTCGCTGATCAACTTCGGCGTGTCGGCCAGTCATATCGGTGCGCGCCGGGCAATGCTCGACGGCGATTCCACTGCCGAAGGTTCCGAAGTCATCAGCAAAACTGGCGCGTTCGTCCGATCGCCGATTGAACATGGGCGTCTTCCGGAGCTGGATCGTCGGCTCGACGCGGCGCTCAACGATGGCGCGCTGGGCATTGGCATGGGTATCAACTACACACCGGCGGCGACGCGCGAGGAGATCCTGAGCGCCTTTGGCCTGGCGGCGCGTCATCACGCAACGGTGTTCGTGCATGTTCGTTTTGCCGGACTGCTCGAGAACGCCGGTGGCGTAACCTCCGTGCAAGAGGTGATCGCCGACGCAGCGGCCACCGGCGCATCGCTGCACGTCGTTCATGTGACAAGCATGGGGCTCGGCGCCACGCCAGTGTTGCTCGACTTGATTGACGGCGCGCGCGCACGCGGGCTCGACGTGACGACCGAGGCCTATCCCTATACGGCAGGCGCCACATTCCTCCAGAGCGCGATCTTCGATCCGGGATTTCAGGAACGACTGGGCATTGATTACAAGGACATTCTCTGGGCCGCAACAGGGGAGCGCCTAACGGCGGAAACCTTCGAGCGTTACCGCAAGCAGGGCGGGCTCGCCGTGATTTTTTCGATTCCCGAAGGTGCGGCTGACCAGGCATACCGTGATCCTCATGTCATGGTCGCGAGTGACGGTGGGTTTCTGATTCAGAACGGCAAGCCGATCGGGCATCCACGGAGCGCGGGGACGCACGCGCGAATCCTTGGGCGATTCGTGCGAGAGCGCGGCGTGATATCGCTGATGGACGGTGTGCGAAAGATGACGCTGCTTCCCGCGCGTCGGCTCGAGCGTATTGATCCGGACATGAAGCGCAAAGGGCGCGTGCAGGCGGGAGCGGACGCGGACCTCGTGGTGTTCGATCCCGCGCGGGTCATCGATCGCGCAACGTTCGAGCAGCCGGCGCAGTACTCGGACGGGATCGTCGACGTGCTGGTAAACGGGACGTTCGTGGTGCGCGGGTCGAGTCTTGTGCCGGGTGTTGCGCCCGGGAGGCCGGTCAGAGGACGAGTCGATGTCCGACCTTCAGGCAGCGAATCGCCTGGCAAATGAGTTGGCATCGTTCCCCGTGCACCATGAAACCCAATATCTGACAACGTCTGCGAGTGTGTGCAGATCTCTGGAAGTTTTTCTGGTTCGAACGATGAGGTGACGGCCCCTCCATTCGTATCCGAATGCCGAGTTCAATGCGCTAGCGGTATCTCCGCGGACGCGTGCTCAACTGCTGGAGCCGGCAGCCCGGTCGCTCTGGCTCTGGCCGACGCTCTGTAACTCCGCATCCTGGCCGCTACCACCGTGCCCGCTCTGCCCATGGTGTGGAGAGCCGGCGTTCCCAGGCTCGTTACTCGGGTCGCCTTGCACCGGGGGCAGGTCCTGGGCGCCGGGTACCGCGTCGGTCGACCGGGCCTCGTCGAGGGCACTCGGTTCCGCCGCTTCAGGTGTGGGCTCATTTGTGCTCATCTCTCATCCTTTCGTCAGGGTGCCGGGAGCCGCCAGTCGGCACCCACCGGTGTAAAGGGCAACGAGCATGCCGCCGACCGTCCATCGAACGATCCTTCAAGCGCTGAAGCTGCCAGGCGTTTTTAGGTCCGTCGCCAATTGGTTGGCTCGCAGATTGGCGACGGATCAAGCCGCAGCGCCATCGCCCATAGATTGCGGTTATGCCTCGCCCATTTCTGACTGCTGAGTGGCGCAATCTCGTGATGCTCAACTATGTCGTTGAGCCGACCATTCTGAGCTCCCTCGTGCCGGCGGGCACGGAACTCGATCTTTGGCAGGGGCACGCCTACGTCAGCCTGGTTGGGTTCCTGTTTGCCAATACGCGAGTCCTCGGCCTGCCGGTCCCGTGGCACCGCACGTTCGAGGAAGTCAATCTTCGCTTCTACGTGCGGCGCCAGGTAGATGATCACGTTCGCCGCGCCGTCACTTTTGTGCGAGAGATCGTTCCGCGTACGGCGATCGCGGTGACCGCGCGTCTCGCGTACAACGAACCGTATCGCGCTGTACCGATGCGACATGCGTTCGGCGAGGTTCGCCAAGATGGTATTCCCAGTCGCATCGAGTATGCGTGGCGCGTTGCAAACCGCTGGACCACAGTAGCAGTGCAACCGATCGGCGAGGGGCGCATTCCAGACGCCAACTCGCACGAAGCGTTCATCACGGAACACTTCTGGGGCTACACCCGACAGCGCGATGGGTCGACGGTGGAGTATCAGGTTACTCATCCATCCTGGCGGGTGTGGGCGGTGCAGCCGCCGAAACTCCGCGGCGAATTTACCGAGGTGTACGGTTCGACCTTCGCGCGTATCCTCAGCCGCCCGCCTGAGTCAGCGTTTCTCGCCGACGGATCACCGGTCGCCGTTCACACGCCGGTGCGACTCGACCTGTCGAGGACAACGCCGACGCGCCGACCCTTGCGCTAGTGTGCGGTGGGTCCTGCGCAGTTGCCGGGCCGCGCAGGATTCTCCGTGAACCTTTGAGGGGGAATCCCGACTCCACCAGGTAATGAACACCGAGACGGGTCCACTTTCCGCCGATGAAGATGTCAGCGACGCGCTAACGGACGAGCTGCTTGCGGTTCGCTGCCAGCTCGGCGAGGCGTCCGCCTTCGACGAGCTGGTACAGCGTTGGCATCCGCCGCTCTGGAGATATGTCCACCGCCTGAGCGGAGACGACAACGCCGTCGCGGAAACCCTCCAGGACGTGTGGCTTGCCGTGCTGCGCGCAATGCCCGTGCTGCGCGAGCCCGCGCGGCTTCGGGCGTGGTTATTCGGGATCGCGCGCCGCACGGTGATGAATCGGCTGCGGCAGGCCTACGCCGAGCCTGAGCCTGGGCTGGTCGATCTCAACGACGTAGCGGCCCCCGACGACGAGATCGAAGATCTCACCGAGGACATCGGCCGGATGCACGATGCGCTGGCCCGCATGCCCGTCACGGAGCGGGAGGTTCTCGTGCTCTTCTACCTGCGAGAACTGTCGCTCACTCAATTGGCTGACGTGCTCGCGGTTCCCGTCGGAACGATAAAGTCACCGCTGTTCCGCGCACGGCGGATATTGCGCCAACGCGAGAGATTTCAGAGCGACTGTACATCTCGGCCAAAGCCGCCGATCACCACATTCAACACATTTACGTCAAGATCGGTGTATCTACACGGGCCGCTGCCGCGCTCTGGGCGATTCAAAACGCCGTCGTGGCGTGACGCGTTGCGAACTTGTTCCAATCTCACCAGCATCTCGGCGCTGGGGCGAACGTCGCTAACGACGCGGATGCGCGACTCTCGCCCGAGGCAACCGCGCGAGCAACCTCTTTGCGTGTGGCGCCGAGCGATACGAGAGCGCGGGTCTGAAGGTCCAGGGTCACGCTCGGGTCGCCCGCCTCCATCTTGGCAACGCGCGATTGACTTGATCCAAGCTGCTTAGCCAGGTCTGTCTGAGACAGTCGCTTCCTCGTTCTCTGCTGCCTGAGGGTGGTGCCGAGCGCGACCCTTAGATCAACGAGTGTCTCCTCCTCGTCTGACAAACGAAGAAACTCTTTGGTTGATCCGATCTTCCAGCCTGCTGTCTCGAGACGCTTGCGCTTGTTCGCATCCATTCCTAACTCCCGCGTGAAACGGCGTCATAACTTCGAAGGCGCCGTTTACAGTTTCTATTACTCGTGAAGATGTGGTCCGAGTCGTTTTGGCAAATACTTCAGCAATCACAATCGCGTCCGCGTCCAACCTATGAACTATGCGCCAAGTCTTATCCTCGTCGACAATTCGAAGCTCGTGGCACCGGGAGCCTAATGCTGGCATCGGCCTCGATTGCGGAAGTGACAATTTCTCGCCCGTTGCAGACGTCGAAGCAGCACCCCAGCCTCTACCCTCGCATCAACAGAGAAAGGCGGCGACTTGACCTCTCCATGCAGCCAAACCAGGGGTCTGTCGGCCATAGAAGGGAATATGCCAGTTTTGGCATATGTCAATGCTGACATTGGACAGGGACCGGTATTTCGTACGGTGAGATCGACGTGCGAGTCGGTTGGGCGATGGGTTTGGAGAGTGGATGGCGACTAATTGTAAGCGGACGCGCTTAGCCGAGGATCAGATTGCTGGCGAGATTGGGGAGGATTTGGCTGCACTCAAATCCCCGAAAGGCGCGTTAACTTGCGTCGGATCACACCAATCATTCGCTTCCAAGTCGTCCCGAGGCTGGTAGCGCCCATCCGGGGGACTACGACCCAGGAGACATAGAATGAAAGTGAGCGTCGGCGTTCGTGCAATTCTGATGATCTCGATGCTCGCCGCGGCGCATGAGTTCAATGCGCCATCTCCCGGCGACACCGTCAACTCCATAGCCACCGCCTGGTTTCGAGCGAGCACCGTGCACAATCCGGAATCCGCGACCGAAGACACGGGTTGGATGGCGCCGCTCGCCGCAAAGGTATTCGACAACTCACCTGCCGCTCTCACCCGATGGCATCGGTACGAGGACAGCGTTCTCGCCGTTCTCACGACAATCGATACGATCCCATTGGTTGGAAAGCCTGAATGGACAACATACGGAATTCTCCGCTACGATCTCGAGTCGAGCATCGGCTTGCGCATCTGCCGCGGCGAGCTCTGGCGTGTCAACTCGTATGTCGCGGGCTGGCAGCAGGGATACACGGACGTCGCAACACGCCAGAGGGTCGGAACTCCGGCGCGCCGAGCGGCCGCGCTGGCACGAGCTCGCGCTCTTCCTGGCTTCATCGGCAACGAAATAATCAACCTCCGGAAAGGAGTGAAGCTCGGATACACTGCGCCAGACGTAATAGTCCGGAACGTGATGAGGCAGGTCGATGATCTTTCATCGGGCTCTCCCGAAACCTCGCCCTTCTACTCTCCCGCACGGCGCGATACCGCGCGAGACGCTGCCGAATTCCGCAAGCAGCTCGCCGCCGAGATCGCGAATGAAATAAATCCCGCGATCAAACGCTACCGCGACTACCTCGCCAACGAGTATCTCTCGAGAGCGAGAAAATCGCTCGGCGTCTCCGCAAATCCTGATGGCGCAGCATGCTATCGCGCGGCGACTCGCTCCTTCTCGACGATCGACATTCCTCCCGATTCAGTCTTCGACCTCGGCGCAAGAGAAATGCGAAAGCTCGACAGCGCCATGCACGAGATTGCACGTCGTGATTTCAACACCAATGATCTTCCGGCGCTTCTGGCGCGATTCAAGACTGATTCCCGGTACACATTCCGCAGCCGTCAAGCTGTCATCGACACATCACAAGCGGCGATCGACAGAGCGATGGCCAAACTGCCTGAATGGTTCGGCTTACTTCCCACGTTCCCCGTCGTCATCGAGCCGTATCCAGAATTCCGCCAGCGCGCAGGCGCTCCGGGACAACTGAATGCCGGCGCACCGAATGATCGGCCCTCGATTTTTCTGATCAACACGTGGGATCCGGAGCATAAGAGTCGCTCTGATATCGAGGCCACTGCATTCCATGAAACAGTTCCCGGACATCACCTGCAGATCTCGATAGCACGCTCGAAAAAAGATCTTCATCCTTACGTGCAGCGATTCTATAACTCGGGCTTTGGTGAAGGGTGGGCGCTGTATGCGGAAATGCTCGCTGATGAGATGGGAGTCTATTCCTCGCCAATGACAAGAATGGGAATGCTGGGAAGCCAGGCATTCCGCGCCGCGCGCTGCCTTATCGATGCGGGCATTCACACAAAGGGATGGACACGTGAACAGGCGATCGACACGCTTGCCGCGCATACCACTATGAGCCGCAGCATCGTCGAGGGCGAGATCGATCGCTACATCTCGTGGCCGGGGCAGGCGCCATCGTACATGATCGGTCGAACGGAGATCATGAATCTCCGCTCGATGGCGAAAGAGAGGCTCGGCGACAAGTTCGACATTCGCCAGTTTCACGACCGGGTTCTCGAAAACGGGACGGTGACCCTCCCTATGCTGCGCGCGAACATCATCAGATGGGTGCAGGGTCAGTAGGCGTTGACTGGCGTGAACATGTCGTGGGGCGCTGCGAGCGGAGCTATCAGAGAAATCTTGAGGAATGCGCGCCGACTATGCCGCTCGAGGAGCGCAACGCCATCGCGCGGTATTCCGTCGATATGGTTCACGCCGTATTGCGCGCGGGAATGCGAGCGGCGCCGCAGGTACTCTTCGTCGGCGCGTCGGGGAATGAAGGAAAAACCGTCGCACAGTCGAATCCCGCAACCAGGCTCGATCTGCCGAATTTCGTGCTTGTCGATGCGTTGGATCGCGCCGGCAACAAGGCGAGCTTCTCGAACGACGGCCTTGAAGTCACGTTCTACGCGAACGGGTGGCGCGTTCCCTCGAGGTTGCGTGGCGGCGTGCTCGGCTACGGGACTGGGACGTCGCTGGCGGCCCCGGTCGTGGCGAACGCGGCGGCTAAGATGCTTGCCGTGAACCCTCGGCATCGGTAGTCCTCGCTGAACCGAGAGTTGCCATGCAGTTTAAAAGGAGTGTTACCTATGTCGCCGGACAGATCTGTATACCCCATTGATGCCGAGCACACGCTGATGCTGACAAACGATTCAGTGTTGCTCGCTGCGCTCGCGAATTGAACGGTTCGTTTGCAGCATAGCGTCAGGCGCTTGGTCGCGCGTTAATCACTGACACGCATGCGTCCGGGGCGAAGCCTCTTTCAATCCAACGTCCAGTTATAGGCCCGACCATGCGATTAGCACTGCAAGACTCAATCGTGCCGAGTCTTAGAGCCCTTGTTTTCATCATAGTAGCGTTCTGTGCGCCGACCGCCTCATCGCCGTCGGTCGTTGCAGCGGGACAGTCTCAGTGGAACCGTATCGAGGGTGGCGCCGGGACTCGTTGCGCCCTAGGCAGCGATTACGCTTTCTTCGTCCGGCGCGCCGACCCGCACAAGCTGATGATCTACTTGCATGGCGGCGGTGCTTGCTGGAACGCCGTGACGTGTACGAAGCAGGCAATCTTTTACAGAGCCGTAGTCGATCCGCAGACTGAGCCGTCTCACGAAGGCATTCTGGACTTCGGTCGCGAGACGAACCCCTTGCGAGACTTTACAACGGTATTCGTGTCGTACTGCACGGCTGACGTACACCTCGGCACGCGCTCCGACGCCTACACGGCTGGGCTCAAGGTCAATCATTTCGGCGCTGCAAATGCTGGGGCTGTGCTCGCGTGGACATTCGCGAACGTGCGCGACCCGACCATCGTATTTGTTACCGGCGAAAGTGCGGGATCGATATCGACACCCTTTTATGCCACGCGTTTTGCGCGGCATTATCCACGGGCTCGCGTTGTCCAGATGGGCGATGCCAGCGGAGCATATCGGGGGGATGAAATGACCTTCAGTGCCTGGGGCGTAGGTTCGCTGATGCGCGCTGAGGGCGGCTTCGAGTCCCTCGATTCCACCGGCCCTTGGATTCGCGACATCTACAGACTCGCGGCGCGTGCGCAAAATCACATCGTGTTTGCTGAAGTCAATGCTGCTGAAGATTCGGTTCAAGCATTCTTCGGGAAGGCAGCGCTTGGGGAAACGACTCCCGTTCGGCAGCTCCTGTCGCTGAACCAGGCAGAAATGCATCGCTCGGTGACAGCGTATCACAGCTACATCCTGCCGGGGCAGGAGCACACGATTATTCTGCGGCCGGAATTCTATACGACCGTGGTGGGCGGCATTCCGCTCGTTCAATGGGTGTCTAACCTATTGCGAGATGTCGCGGTGGGCGACGTCGGCACACCGCTATTGTCGCCGACCCGCTGAGCCTTAACCGATGGGTGACCGCCCATCGCGGGTGATGATTCGGTAAGCCTAGGATCTTAGCGGAACTCAAACCGTACTATTCGAGCTAGTTCGGCACGTTTACGATCACGTCGGATTCGACTGTGATCCATCACGTCGTGTCGCAACAACACGGGATAGAGGAGGCTTTCTCAGGAACTTCATCTTTCTGCTTGTCGATGGGTCAGCCCTCTCAACCACCTTGGCAGAAATTGTCTGAGGTGAGGGAGGCACTTGCAAAAGTGTTGGAAGAAACACACCCTGATGCTGTGATAACCTTTGGGCCCGAAGGAGCGTACGGGCATCCTGA
>JBBQEJ010000146.1:0-12876 GCA_038320555.1 Vicinamibacterales bacterium
ACGTAAAACCTACGTCTCTGAGACCTGCACCCCTTAATGATCAGTGAATTCTACGCGGCGATCGTGCGGCGCCGGCGGGAGCGGTACGCGCGGCGGCCCGAGCTGCGGCTGCGATTGCGTCGTCCCGTGATTAGCGTCGGCAATCTCGCGGCCGGCGGGCGCGGGAAAACGCCGATCGTTGCATCGATTGCCAGGGAGCTGCTTGCGTTCGGGGAGAGGCCCGCCATTCTGACTCGGGGTTATGCGCGCACCGGTCCAGAGGACGGTGTGGTCGTGGTGCGTGATCCCGACGGCATCCGTGGCGACCTCGCGCGGTCCGGGGATGAGCCGCTGATGCTGGCGCGATCGCTGCCTGGGACGACCGTCCTCGTGTCCGCGGACCGCTATCTGTCGGGCCGTCTGGCCGAGCATCAGTTCGGCGCGTCAGTGCACATTCTGGACGATGGCTTCCAGCATCTGCAGCTCGATCGCGATGTCGACATCGTGCTCGTGGGCCGCGACGACATCAGGCATCCCGTGACGTTCCCGGCCGGCCGGTTGCGCGAGCCGCTCGATACGCTCGCGGCCGCCGATGCCATCCTTGCGGCCGACGACGAGGTGGTTGTCGACGCTGCCGGAATGGACTCCCCGTTTTTCCGGACCCGCCGCGTGGTCGGCAGACCCCGAACCGACGGCCTGCCCGCCCTCGCGCTGGCCGGCGTCGCGTTTCCAGCGCGGTTCTTCGACGATCTTCGGTCGCTCGGGTGCACGCTCGTGCGAACCCTGGCGTTTCGCGATCATCATCCGTATTCGCGCCGCGACGTGAACCGCATCGTCGCGGAGGCGAAAACAGCCGGGGCGCAGGTCGTCCTGACCACGGAGAAGGACTACGTTCGGCTGTTGCCGCACCGGCCATTTGCCATGCCGATCGAGTGCGTGCCGCTTACAATGGAACCCGATCCGCTTCCCGAGTTCCGGCGATGGCTTGCCGGCTCGCTTCGCGCGGCTCGCGACATCGTTGGCTGACCAGCATTCGCTTCCAGGTACGGCGCCAGCGCGCCCGCGTCCGTCGATCCGGCACCGGCTCGAATACCTGGCCGTGGCCAGCGTCGTCGCGGTGGTCCGAATGTTGCCAATGCGGGCGGTGCTCGCTGCCGGCACCGTGCTCGGCCGCGCGTTCCACGCGTTCGATCGGGGCCACCGCCAGCTGGCCATCAAAAACCTTCACGCCGCATTTCCGGTGCGAACCGAACGCGAGTGCCGCGTTATTTCCCGCGAGATGTTTTCGCACTTCGGCCGGCTGCTCGTCGTGCTGCTGAAGTTCAGCACCATGCGCTCCGAGGAGATGCTCGCGTGCGTGGAGTTCGAAGGGGAAGAGCGGGTGGTGCATGCCCACGCTCAGAAGCGCGGGGTGTTGCTCTTCACTGGCCATTTCGGCTTCTGGGAAATCAACGCCCTGGTTCATGCGTTGACGATGAAGCCGATGGCGGTGCTGGCGCGGCCGCTGGACAATCCGTTATTGCACGATCTGCTCGAATCGGTCCGCACGTCGACCGGTAATTCCGTGTTTTACCGGCGCGGCGCGATCCGCCGGGTGCTTCGCGCGCTCGAAGCCAACCAGGCCGTCGCCTTCCTGATCGATCAGCACATGCAACCGGCCGACGCGGTCACCGTGGAGTTCTTCAACCGGCCGGCGGCCACGACGTCTGCACTGGCCGCGCTTGCGTTACGAACCGGCGCGCCCGTGGTGCCGGTCTTCGCGCTCCCGCTTCCGGGCGGCCGTTTTCGCATGGTCTACGAGCATGCGGTCGAGCCCCCTCGAGCCGACGATGAGCACGCCATCCGGGATTTCACGCAGCGATGTACCGACGTGCTCGAGATGTACGTGCGGCGCTACCCGGAGCTGTGGCTCTGGATGCATCGCCGGTGGCGCGACGTGCCAGGCGGTGAGAAGGTCAAAGGGATGTTCCCAGCCGCGACCACCGACACGACAGAGCCGGGCGATGAGGCCACAGAAGCCACGGACGAACACAGGTAAACACAGACCGTTGGAACTCGCTTTATAACAGGAGGCCAGAAGATCAGAAGAAATGTTCTTCAAGAACCCAAGTCTTTTGAGCTCCTGGTCTTTTGTTAAGAACGGCAAGTGCCTTCGAGAGATTTGGTCGTACCCATAAATGGATTCACTTCCTTCCCGACTTGTCATTCGGGCCCCGAACTGGCTGGGGGATGCCGTGATGGCGCTTCCGGTGCTGGCGGCCGTGCGTGCGGCCATGCCGGAGACACGGATTGCCATCGCGGCCATTGCCGGCGTGGCGCCGGTCTTCGAAGAAGAGACGCCGGCGGCGCCCGACGAGATCCTTACGATTCGGGATCGCGGCGGGGAGATTGAGCTTCTCGGGGCGGGCAAGTTCGACGCGGTGCTGCTGCTGACGAATTCCTTTCGATCGGCGTGGACGGCTCGACGCGCGGGCATTGCGGAACGCTGGGGGTTTGGCGGGAACCTGCGGGGCGGGCTGTTGACGCGCGTGGTGGCGCGGCCGCGCGAACGCGTTCATCAGTCGGCCTATTATACGGCGCTCGTTCGCGGGCTCGGGTTCGACGTTGCCGAGCCGATCCCGCGCGTTTCAATTCGAGAAGACACGGCGCGCCGAGCCGAGGCGCTTCTCGTGAAGCATGGCGTGACGGCTGCGACACGACTCGTGGGTTTCGCACCGGGCGCGGCCTATGGCCACGCGAAGCGCTGGCCTCCGCCCCGCGTCGCGCAGGTGATCGCGCGGGTGTCGATAGACCGTCACGCGGTCTGCGTGCTGGTGGGCGCCGAGGGCGACCGTGACGCAGGGCGTGAGATAGAATCAGCGCTGCCGCCTGGCGTGGCCGTCGTGAACCTCATGGGACGGACGGATCTGCGTCAGCTTGCCGGGGTCCTGGCGCGATGTTCGGCGTTCGTGTCGAACGATTCGGGCGCGATGCACCTGGCCGCGGCGGTGGGGGTACCCGTGACGGCAATCTTCGGACCGACCGACGAACGCGTCACCTCGCCCCTTGGAAATCACGACGTGCTCGTTCATCAGGTCTTCTGCCGTCCGTGCATGCTGCGCGATTGTCCCATCGATCATCGGTGCATGAAAGGCATCACCGTGGACGCGGTATTCGACGCGGTCTCGGCGCGGCTCTCGGCTCCCACTGGATAGATGCCACAAAAAGCAGTATTTCTCGATCGCGACGGCACGCTCGTCGAAGAGGCCGGGTATCTCGATCGCCTCGAGCGGCTGGTGTTCTTCCCCTACAGCGTCGATGCCGTACGTTTGTTGAACCGCGCGGGATTTGCGGTGGTCATTGTCACCAACCAGGCGGGAATCGCGCGAGGGATCTTCAAAGAGGCCTTCGTCGCCGAAGCCCACCGGCACATCAGCGCGCGGCTGGCCGCCGGTGGCGCGCGCATCGACGCTTTCTACTATTGCCCGCATCACCCCGAGGCGGTTGTCGAGGCGTATCGACGGTCGTGCGACTGCCGCAAACCGCAATCAGGATTGTTCACGCGTGCGGCGTCCGACCTCGATCTCGCGCTCGAGGACTCGTTCGTCGTCGGCGATCGCTGGCACGATTTAGAAGCAGGGCAGCGCGTGGGCGCCCGGGGCGTGCTCGTGCGGACCGGGTATGGCAAAACGGAGGAAGCGTCTCCCGACGCACACGTCACGCCGTCGGCGATTGTCGGCAACGTCATGGAAGCCGTGTCCTGGATCCTGCGCGCGTCGTGATGCGGAAGCGAGCTGCGCGTGCCGACGATCCCGGCCGGCTCCTCGAGCTGATTGAAGGCTTCGCCTCGGTTCGTACGGCCGTATTCGGCGATCTGATCGTCGACGAATTCATCTACGGCGACATCGCACGCGTATCGCGCGAAGCGCCGGTGCTCATCCTCAATTACGATTCGACCGAAATCGTGCCGGGGGGCGCCGGCAACGCGGCCGCCAATGTGGCAGCGCTCGGCGGTTCGGCGGTGGCGGTCGGCGTCACGGGACGCGACGACACGGCACGGCGTCTCCTCGATGCGATGCGCCATTCGGTCGACGTGCGCGCCGTCCTGAGTGCCCGCAGCATCCGCACCCCCACGAAAACACGCATCCTCGCGGGAGGGATTCATTCCGCCAAACAGCAGGTCGTCCGCATCGATCGCGCGGCGGGCGACGGGTTGACGGACGGCGATCGGCGCGCGATCGCCACGCGCCTGCTCAAGGCGGCCGCACGCTGCGACGCGCTGCTGGTCTCGGACTACGGCAGCGGGCTCGTCACACCGGCCCTCGTCGTGCAGGCGCAGAGATCGCTTCGGCGACGCGGGCGGCGATCCTCGCCGGTGCTCGTGGACTCGCGCTATGCGCTCCTGCGTTTTCGCGGCATGACGACGTGCACGCCGAACGAATCGGAGGTCGAGCAGCTCTTCGGCATCCGCATCGGCGAGAACACGCGCGTCCTCGAGCGCGCCGGGCGCGAGCTGTTGCGGCGTACGCGCGCCTCGGCAGTCCTCGTCACCCGAGGCAGCCGCGGCATGGCGCTCTTCGAGCCGGATCGGCTCACAGTACACATTCCGATCGTCGGATCGGATCAAATCGCCGACGTGACCGGCGCCGGGGATACCGTGATCGCCACGATGACCCTGGCGCTTGCCGCCGGGTCCAGCTTCATCGAGGCGGCGCATCTCGCGAACTACGCCGGCGGGCTCTCCGTGATGAAGCGCGGCACCGCGACCGTCAGCGCCGACGAGCTGCGACACGCGATTGTGGCCGACAGTGAGTGAGAAGGTCGTCACCCGAGACCGGCTGGTGGATCTCGTCCGCGCCGATCGGCGTCAGGGGCGTACCATCGCGTTCGCCAACGGCTGCTTCGATCTGCTGCACGCCGGCCACATCCGGTACCTTCAGGCGGCGGCCTCCGAGGCGGATCGTCTCGTGGTGGCGGTGAACGATGATACCGTCGCGGCGACGAAGGGTCCGGGTCGTCCCATTCTGAGCGCCACCGACCGGGCGGAGGTCGTCGCGGCGCTTCGGGGCGTCGACTACGTCACGATCTTTCCGGAGGCCACCGTCGCGCCGCTGCTGGAACTGCTCCAGCCGGACGTCCACTGTAAAGGCACCGACTATACGGTCGAATCCGTTCCGGAGCGCGAGACCGTGCTCCGCTACGGCGGGCGCATTGCCATCGTCGGGGACCCGAAGGATCACTCTACGCGCGATCTTCTTGCGCGAATTCGCGGATGAATTTTCTGATCGTACGTCTCGGTGCGCTGGGCGACATCATTCACGCGGTGCCGGCGGCCGCGGCTCTGCGGGCCGCCTTCCCCGCATCGCGAATCGACTGGCTCGTGGATGCGAAGCACCGGCCCATGATCGATCTTGTGACCGTCGTTGATCACGCCGTCGTCCTCGAGCGGTCGTCAATCCCCGGGTGGATGGACGTGGCCGGCCGCATGCGCCAGGTTCGATACGATGTGGCAATCGATCTGCAGGGCCTCTTGAAGTCGGCCCTGCTCGCGCGCGCGTCCGGGGCGGCGCGTGCGCTGGGGTTTTCGATCTGGCACCTCCGCGAGAAGACGGCCCGTCCGTTCTATTCGGAGACCGGCCGCGATGATATTCATGGCGGCGAGCCGGAGCATGTCATTCACAAGAACCTCAGGCTCCTGCATGCGCTCGGTGTGACCGAGACCCGCATTCGATTTCCGCTCGCGCAGGTCGAATCGCGGGCGCTCGCGAACGTTCGCGCCACGCTTGGCGGCGATCGCCCGTTCGCACTGATCAACCCGGGCGCGGCGTGGCCGAACAAGCGGTGGCCGCCCGAGCGCTACGGCGAGCTCGCGGCGTTCCTGCGCGACGTGCGCGGCCTGCCGTCCTTCGTGCTCTGGGGCCCAGGGGAAGAAGGGCTCGCCCGCGCCGTCGTCGAGAGTTCCGCCGGCGCGGCGCGGGTCGCGCCGCCGACGGGCCTATCGGATCTGCTCGCGCTGTCGCGAGCCGCCGCGCTCATGATTTCCGGAGATACGGGGCCGCTGCACATCGCCGCGGCCGCCGGAACGCCAACTATCTCGTTGTTCGGTCCGACCGATCCTCACCGCAACGGGCCGTGGTCGTCTGGCGATGTGGCGATCTCGCGGTTCGGCGCGTGCGGCTGCCACTACGAGCGCCGATGCCGGAAGGCGTCCTGGTGCCTCGAGTCGATAGAGGTCGAGGAGGTCACGGCCGCCATTCAACAGCGCCTTCAGGCATGACTCTTCTCCGACGCGTTGCGCGCCTTCGGGTCACGATCGGATTCATCGCGAGTGTTGTCGTGTTGTGGCTCGCGCACCCGACCGCGCGCTCGCTCGCCATCGGGGCAGTGGTCGCGGCAATCGGCGAGGCCGTTCGCGTGTGGGCTGCGGGTCATCTCGAAAAGGGACTCGAGGTCACGCGCTCCGGACCGTACGCCTTTACACGACATCCGCTGTATCTGGGCTCCTCGCTCATCGGGATCGGGCTGGCGATCGCGTCGGCCAGCCTGGTAGTGGCCCTGCTCGTTCTCACGTATCTGGCGATCACGCTGACTGCCGCGATTCGTACCGAGGAGGCGCATCTCACCGACAAATTCGGCAGTGCGTACCCCGCGTATCGCGAGGGCCGCGGCGTTGTCGAGCGGCGGGGCTTCAGCGTCGCCCGCGCCATGCGGAATCGCGAGTATCGGGCGATCCTCGGCCTGTTGTTCGTGATGGTGGTGCTTGCGTGGAAGGCGCGAACGTAGAATTCGTGAGTTCGTGAACTGGTGAGTTGCCCTTGCTTGCCCAGATCTCCGGCCGTGCCCTATAATCGTGTTTTGGCCGAGCAGTCGGCGAGTCCAGAGTAGGGCACGTGAGGGCGGTTAGCTCAGTTGGTAGAGCACCGGCTTTACACGCCGGCTGTCACAGGTTCGAGTCCTGTACCGCCCACTCAGCAATTGCTGATCCAAAATCAGCAATTTCAGCGTCAGTACCCTTGCGGGGTCGTAGTTCAGTTGGTTAGAACGCCGGCCTGTCACGCCGGAGGTCGCGAGTTCGAGTCTCGTCGGCCCCGCCACTAACTTTGTGACATCACAACGCCCGGACCTTTCGGAGGTCCGGGCGTTTTTCTTTCACTTGGTCGCAGAACGAGCTTAGAAGCCGAGACGTAAGCCGAAGCGGAACTCACGAGACCGGCCGAGCGCGTAGGCGGTCTGTGTGGCCAGTACCTTCCCGAAGTTCGAGCTGTTGACGTTGCCATTCGGATTGGCGAAGTGCGGCGTGTTGGTCGCATTGAACGCCTCCGCGCGGAACTGGATATTGGCCCGATTGTTGAGCTTGAAGGTGCGGAAGAGGCTCATGTCCAGATTCGTCACACCGGGCCCGCGCATGGTATTCCGGCCGACGTTGCCGAACCGAACCTGTGTGACCCGTTTGAACGCGGTCGTGTCGAAATACGTGCCGTCGCCGCCGACGTTGCCGAGGATTTCGACGTTCTCTTTGATCTGGTCCGGCGTCTGCAGGTTGCCCGGCATGTTCAACGAGGCGCCTGAGGCGGTCAGCGTGAACGGTCGGCCCGAGTACGCGGCGAAGAGTCCGTTCACCTGCCAGCCTCCCAGGACCGTGGCGCTGGTACCGCTCGTCGCCCACTTCTTCCCGATGCCGAACGGGAGCTCATACACCACGCCAAGCTGGAAGTTGTGGGGAAGATCGTGCGTCGCCAGGGCACGGTTGCGGTAGAACTGACTCGACGCGTTCCAGGAAAACTCCGTCCAGTCAGAGTAGGTAGCCTCATCGATGGCCTTGGAGAACGTGTACGCACCCTTCACCAGCAGGCCATTTGTGAAGCGCCGATTGATCGTGGTTTGCAGCGAGTGATAGATACTGTGCGTCCGGCCATCCCACTCCCTGGTTGCGGTGGTGCGGCCGAATTGGGCGAAGAGTGGCCGTCCCTCATCGCCGGAGCCCGGTATCTGTGAGGCGTTGATGTCCAGGAACGCGAAGCCCCTGACAGACGCCGACCCGACGTATCCAACCGACGCAACCATTGCCGCTGGCAGTTTTCGTTCGAATATCAGGTTCCACGACTGGATGTAGCCGCGATGCAGCTCCTGGTTGGCGACGGGGTAGCCTGTCTCGGCCACCGACGGCAGCGGAACCCGGCCCTTGTTGATGTCGGGGCAGCAGATCGATGGAATCCCAACCGTCGGGCCCAGAGGTGCATTAGGGACGCCCGCCGCCACGTAAGCGCGATCCGTCGTGACGGGTTGGAAGCCGTTGATGCCTGAGAACACCGCCACAAGCGTCAGCGGATACCAGCCACGCAGCGCCTGAGCGCCCCAGGGATGCGAGTGGTAGGTGACGCCGTACCCGCTTCGGATCACCGTGGAATCGGTCACCTGGTAGGCGAAACCGAGACGCGGAGCAAACAGCGTCTTGCTGAAGCCAACGTTGTTGTCCCGGGGGATACCACCTTTCCCGCCGATCAACGCCTCGTTGGTCGCGGGGTCATACGATTCGATGCCCAGACCCTGCGAACGCCTTCGGTTCGGATAAAGCTCCCATCGCAGTCCCAGGTCGACGGTCAGCTTCGGCGTCGCGCGCCAGCGGTCGCGCGTGTAGAGCGCGTACTGGTTCTCCAGGCTGTCCATCTTGATGAACTGGCTGCTCTTCCCCGAGACGTCAGGGGTGCCGATCAGAAACGCCGCCAGCGCGTTCCAGTCGTTCTCGAACGATGGCGTCCCTCCCGTGAACCCCACGGTTGACTCGAGGGCGTCGGTATTCAAGGCGGTCACACCAGGATCGAAGTAGAACGCCCCGCGCGGGCCTTCACCCAACTCCGGCTGCCAGTGGTTCATCAGATGGTGGACAAAATCGAACCCGAACCGGACGTCATGAGTCCCCTTCATCCAGCTTGCATTGGTATTGAAGGTATAGGACTGGTCGTTGCGGAAGAGCGGATTCCAGCCTTCCGGATTGCCGAGCGCAGAAAAGCCGGAGATGTACAACGGTGGCATCCCGCTTTCGCGCGGGTCCGGCCCGTTGGTGCCAGGAATCCCCAGGACGTCCAACCCGAAGTTGGTACCGAGGTCAGGGGGACGCACACTCTGGCCGAATCGCGTCCAGCCGAAGGTCCCGTCAAGCAGGAAGGTCGGTGAGACGGTGTAGGTCTGGCCGATACCCGCGATCTGCACGAGCGTGTGGCCATCGCCGAGACCGCCACCGGCGCACAAGCAATTGCCCCCTGCCGCGCCGAGGCTGAAGTCGCCATGAACCAGCGCGTCCATCACGCCGTACTTGAACCACAACTGATGCCGTTCATTCCGGTTCCAGTTGACCTTCGCATCGAAGTTGTTGCGGTTCAGGCGCTGGGTACCGGAGTTGAAGTAGTTGCTATTATCGCCAGACTGGTTGGGCTGAGGAACCAGCGCCAGCATCTTCATCATGGGGCCGTTGAGGCGAGACTGAGGGATGACGTTGACGCGACCTCCGCTCGTGAAGACCGATCGGCCAGTACCATCCAGACTGCCTGAGAACGGATCGAAGATCATGCCCTGCCGAAGTGGCGTCAGCCCTCCTTCCGTGGTGGGCACCATGATGGGGCTGCCGTTTTTACTCAGGACTTGCGCGCCCAGCGTCCTGCCGAAATCCCCGGTGCGGAAGTCAGCTGTCGGGACCGATGACAGCACGGAGTTACTCACGCGCTCGAACGTGCCTTCCCAATCCGTGAAAAAGAACACCTTGTTCTTCTTGATGGGTCCGCCGATGCTTCCCCCGTCGATGTTTCGCTGGCCTTTGGGTTTTTCCTTCACCCCGGCCCGATTCTCATCCCATGTGAAGGCCCGCAACTTGCTGTTGTCGTGCATCGCGAAAGCGCTGCCGCGGAAATTGTTGGTCCCGGATTTCGTGATCACGGTGACGGCCGCGCCGCCGGTCATCCCCTGCTCGGCATCGAAGGTGTTGGTGGAGATATTCACTTCCTGGATGCTTTCCACCGGCGGGACGTATACCGCGTGGTGCGGCATCGTGACCAGGACGTCGGCCGAACCATCGACACGAGTATTGTTGGCGTTGCGCTCCTGGCCGTTGACGTTGGTTGACAGCGCCCGTCCCGGCGTATCCGTGACGGCGTTCTGCAACCGTGCGGGTGTGGCGCCCGGAACGAGATTGATCAGGGACTGGAAGTTTCGATAGCCGGAAAGCGGCAGATTCTCGATCGCCCGGGTATCCAGGGTCACACTGACATCCGACCTCGTGGTCTGCAGGGCCGCCGTGCTGGCTTCCACGACAACCGATTCAGTGACCGCGCCCACGTGGACAGTGGCGTTGACGCGGGTGACGCTATTGATGGGAACGTTGATGCCTTTTTGGGTATAAGGTTTGAAGCCGCTTGCGGTCACCGAAAGGTCATAAATACCTTCCGGCACGTTTGAAATCGAATAATAGCCGGCGTCGTCCGCGGTGACCTGGCGGGACAAGCCCGTGGCCGTGTTCGTCACGGTCACAGCGGCTTTGGGAACCACCGCGCCCGTCTCGTCCGTCAGGGTCCCGACGATCGAACCGTAAAGGACTTGGGCTGAAGCAGGACGTGCTGCATAGCCCGTGACCATGAGGCCGATGGCCAAATACGACAGAATGACCAGTGCCCGAGGAGCCCTCTTCGCTGATTTCACTCAACACCCCCATTCGGCAGTGACCCGAGTAAGTGGGACTCTCTCTTCGCGAGGTGAGCCCACGCGCATCCAACTCACCTCGCGCTGTTTCGGTGTAAACGAGGTCCGAGGAACCAAAGAATGCTCCTGCGGCCGAATCCAGTCAAGTGGTGCAACGACATCGGCAAGTCATTCGTCCCTCGGGAGATACTCACCGTCATGAGCGAGCCCGGCCAACCCGCGCAGCAGCAGCTCAATGAGGACGCGGGCGATCTGATCGCCCTTGGCTACGCGCAGGAGCTGTTCCGGACCATGGGCGGGTTCTCGAACTTCGCCATCTCCTTCTCCATCATCTCGATCCTCACCGGCGCGGTTACGCTATACGAGCACGGGCTCTCGATGGGCGGACCGGCCGAGATGGCCTTCGGGTGGCCGCTCGTCTCACTGTTCGCGCTCGCGGTCGCCCTGAGCATGGCGGAGCTCGCCTCATCACTGCCTACGTCCGGGACGATGTATCACTGGGCGTCTCGGCTGGGCGGCAAAGGCTGGGGCTGGTTCACCGCCTGGTTCAACATCGCGGGGCAGCTCTCGGCCCTCGCCGCTATCGACTATGGTTGCGCGCTGTTTGTCACGCCTCTGCTGGGCCTGCCGACCACGCCGGGATGGCTATTCGTTGTGTACGCGGCGATTCTGATGTCACACGCACTGATCAACCACTACGGCATCCGTCTGGTGGCCTGGCTCAATGACTTCAGCGTGACCGTGCACGTCGTCGGCGTGATGGTGATCGTGGGGGCGCTGCTGCTGTTCGCGCCGAAACAGCCCGCGGGATTCTTCTTTGCCCGGGTCACATCCAACACCGAGGGCTGGCCTTACGGGTGGGCATTCGTGGTCGGGCTGCTGCAGGCGCAATGGACGTTCACGGGATACGACGCGTCGGCGAGCGTCTCGGAGGAAACCGTGGATCCTCGCCGCCGTGTGCCATGGGGCATCGTGATGGCGGTGGTGGTCTCGAGCGTGGTGGGCTACCTGCTGCTGATCGCCCTGACGCTGGCGATCAAGGACATCCCGAGCGTGTTGAACGCGCGCGACGTCGGCGGCCACGAGGTGCCGGCGGTGATCGCGATTCTCACCACCGCGCTCGGCGAGCGCGCCGGCGGGCTGGTGACGGCGCTGGCGGCGATGGCGATGTGGTTCTGCGGCCTGTCGGCGGTGACGTGGACCTCGCGCGTGATTTATGCCTTTGCGCGCGACGAAGGGATGCCGGCGTCGTCGCTCTGGAAGCGGGTAAGCGCCAGTCATCTCACGCCGGAGCCGGCGATCTGGCTGTCTGTCGCGGTCGCCTTTCTCGCGACGATCAGCAGCGGGACCTACGCCGTGGTGACGTCGATCAGTGTGATCGGCCTCTACGTATCCTACATCGTCCCGGTGTTCCTGGCGTGGAGGGCGAGAGGCTCCACCGCAGAGGTCGCGCGCGGTCCATGGCATCTCGGGCGCTTCGGCGCGGCGATCAACGTGATCGCGATGCTGTGGGTGCTGTTCATCACCGTGATTCTCGCGATTCCCGACGACATGCGGGCGGGGAAGACCGTCGTGGCGCTGACGCTCGCGCTGAGCGCCTGGTATCTGAGCGCGGAGCGGCGGCGGTTCAAGGGCCCGGCGTGGACGGCCGGCTGACGCATTACAATCAGAGACCTTGAAAAACGCATCTGTGACGGCGGCGGAGACGGAGTACCACACCTCGGGGATCGTGCGGCTGACGCGGCCGCAGCTGATCGGGACGCTGACCGGGCTGCTGCTCGCCGCGCTGCTCGCGGCGATCGATCAGACCATCGTCGGGACCGCGGAACCGCGCATCATCGCCGATCTGTCCGGCTTCGATCGCTATCCCTGGATCGCCACTGCTTACCTGTTGAGCTCGACGGTCTCGGTGCCGATCTTCGCGAACCTCTCCGACCTCCACGGGCGCAAGCCGTTCTTCCTGCTCGGCGCGACGCTGTTCGTGCTGACCTCGGCGCTGTGCGGCGCCGCCGGCAAGCTCACGTTCCTGCCGCTCGACGGCATGGGCCAGCTGATCCTGTTCCGCGGCCTGCAGGGCGTCGGCGCAGGCATGCTGATGGGCCTGCTGTTCACCATCGTCGGCGACATCTTCTCGCCGGCCGAACGCGGCCGCTATCAGGGGCTGTTCGCGGCGGTGTGGGGCGTGGCGTCGATCTTCGGGCCGACGCTCGGCGGCTGGCTCACCGATCA
>JBBQEJ010000147.1:0-12866 GCA_038320555.1 Vicinamibacterales bacterium
ACGGCGCTGGGCGTGCTATTTCGCTTGCTCATCACGGCTCCGCCGGAGCTGTAAGCCCGGAGGCAGAGCGTTGACGACGGCCACCCGCTCGCTACGTGTCGATATTGCGGCTGAGCGTTCGCGATCACGCGAGAAGGGGGAACAGGCGAGCGGCCGAGTCAGCGATGAAAGCTGCCGTAGGTAGGGAAGGCGTGCGAGCGATCCGATTGCCGTCGGCCGAGATTCCACACCTCGCCGCAGGAGACGCACCGCCAGTACGTGTTCTTGTCGATCGCCTTGGCGGTCGTCGTCAGATTGCGGCCGCGGCAGGACGGGCAGTTCGTCGGCGGCGGCGGAGCATCCTTGGCTTCGTCACGCGGGTTCATCATCACTCCAGTGCTCTGATGAGGGCTGATCGGACCACCGGGCGCAACCGGCGAGGCGGGCAGGGCTCAGGAAAGCTGTGTTACGTCGCTCCAGTATACGCGCTCTACGCCTCCCCATGACACGAAAGAGGGGTATTCGCTCCTCCTGGTCCGTCGCCCGTGTTACACTGAAGGTCCTTTCCTGAGATACCGGCTTCACCAGCCGCCACCCTCACCAAAGTGGACTGCGCGGGCGCCTTCGCTTGTGTCAGCCTCGTCTCCACCGAGTTACAACGGTACTGTCGCACCCGAAGGGTTATCTCATGATTGCAATGACACGCAACAGCATCACGTTTTCTGCAGCCCTTTTGCTGCCGTGCACCGCGTTGTACTGGCTGTGGACAACACCGAACGCCATCGGCGGCTCGACGTACATCGCACTGTCGATCCTCGCGCTGGCGACTTCCGTGATCACGTTCAACACGTGGCGCAGCGTGCAGTCGAGTGGGAGCCCTGCGCGGCTCATTCACGAAACGGATACGCTCCCTGGGATGATGCCGGCTGTCGCGGTCGCGCCAGCGACCACGCGCGCGCGGCGCTGGGACCGCGGAGCCCGGATCACCCGGACCGGTCAGGCTCGTGCGCTCCTGGCACTCGGAGCCGTGGCGTCCGGGGGCCTTCTTTCCGCATGGGTCGCATGATCGCCGCGGCCGTTCCGCGGCAGTGGACGACAGGCGAAGTACTGGCTGCCCCGCTGGAGTTGCTGGCCGTCGCGTGGTTGATCCCGGTCGCGATCCTGGCGTTCGGGATGCCGATCGTGCTTGGCGTGAAGTTACTGGTGTACCTGGGAGGACTGCTGTGATGATTCCCGCACGCGGCGATCGCAAGCCTTGCACCGTCGCCGGATGCACGGGCATGATGCAATTCGGGCGGCGGACCGCTGGTCCATCGCCGCTCTCCGGTGCGCAGCCGCCGGCGGCGCTGGGAAGCGCTGCAGAGGGATGGAACTGCAGCATCGAGCCGCAACATTTCCGCCAGACCGAATGAGCGCTGCCGTCGGGATCTCGAGATGACTTGCGGCGTGCGCAACCTCAATGTGAAGTCCGTGAAGGTGATCGCGGAAAACTGCCGATAAGAAAGCGGGCGCCGCATTTCGCGAGCGCCCCTCTTTTTTCAAAAATAACTCTTCACGCCGATCGACAAGGCCAGCCCTGACGGGTCATAGCCCTCGAGCATCGGCCCGGTCGTCATACCGTCCTGCCTGGGTAAGAACACTCCCACCTCGCCGCCGATCGCGCCGGCGTCTTTATGGGGCATTCGCGACTGGGCGAGCGCCGACGACGGATTGCCAAGCACAACCAGACATCCAAGCGCCGCCAGTAGAGCTCTGACAATTCGCATACAATCTTTACCCTCCTGTTTGGGTCTGCAGGTCGCAAATTTGGTGCCCGAAGCCGCACGACGAGGCGCGGGGGGCGTGCGCGCGAGTGTGCGGAAGCGCCGCAGTCATGAGCGGGCGTGTCACGCCGGGTGAGCGACTCTGGCGGACGACTGTGCCGGCTGCGGTTACCAGAGCACTCGAATAGCCAGAGAAAACACTCCATCACCCCTTCAGCTCAGCCGCATGCCCACGCAGGCCGCACAGTTGCAGAAGGAGGGCGAAGCCCGTTCCCGTGAGCGGGCGCGAACACATCACCGCTGACAGACAGGAGATCCATGGACGCGCCCAGCAACACGGACACCGCCGTTGTACGAGCCGATTTCGGATTCTGGCGCGATCTTGCCGGAGGCGACGACGAGGCTGCCCGCGATCTGCTCACGCTCTATGTCGACGACACGTCCGCGCAGATCTCGCTGATGATCTCGGCTCTGGCCATCGGACGCGCAGACCAGGTGGGCCGCGCCGCACATGCGTGCGCGGGATCGAGCGGCACGTGCGGGGTTGATACGCTCGCGGAATTGTTCCGTCGGCTGGAACAGCAGGCACGCGACAACCGGCTCGACGAATTGTCGGACACCTTGCCGCTCGTCGTCGACACGTTCAACCACGTGCGCGCGCGTCTGACGAAAACCGTCGCGGCGTCATCGGAACCCATTCAGGAGTCGCTATGAAGACCGTACTCATCATCGACGACAACCCGGTCATCACGAATATCTATCGCGGCAAGCTCTCAGCCGGGGGGCTGCACACTGAAATTGCCTCGAACGGCGAAGAAGGCCTCGAGATGGTCGACCGGTGCAAGCCTGACGTGGTGTTGCTCGACCTGATGCTGCCGAAGGTGAACGGCATGGACGTGCTGAAACGCATACGCGCGCGCGCGGAATACAAGACGCTTCCGGTGGTCGTGTTCTCGAACAGCTACAGCACCGACGTCATGCAGCAGGCGTGGGGATTCGGGGCCACCGAGGTGCTCCACAAGTCGAGCACCACCCCGCAAAACGTCGTGCTCGCGCTAGTGCGGGCGATTGCCAACAGTACCGTGGCGAGCACACCGGCGGAGACCCAGCGCGTCGCGGCTGAAGCGCCATCGAGTCCGGAAAACCAGATGGCCACACTTCTGCAGCGGCTCGCGACCGGGGAGGTCGCGGCAGCGAGCGCGGATTTTGTACGGCTGGTTCGCGCGGGTGTGCCCAACGACCTTTTCCCAGAGCCTGTCGTGAAGCTCTTCGCGGCGCTCGAGGTTCTGGTGGCGGCGGCGGATCAGATGACGGAAGGCCCGGAGCGAGACCTGTTCCACGACTCCATACGCGCGGTCTCACGAGTGACCCGTACCTTGGCGTCGCGGCGGAGTGCAGTCGAGGACACGGCGAATTCACCACAGAGTCAGCAGAGGTAACGGGACCGCTCCGGTGACGGACGGTGACTTGTCACGACGAGTTCACGCAGAGAGCGCCAAGCGTCCGGCGACTCGCGCGTCGCGCGAGCGCCACTAGCGGAGAGCCGCGATCCGCGCGCCGAGAAATGTAAATAGCGGGCGGTGGTGAGCTCGTGCGGTAGCGTCCCGTAGCGACAACATCAAGGTGTTCACCCCGTTGCGGACGATGACGGCGGGCAGCGGCACGTCGCATGGCCGCTCGTGCGGATCGCATTCGCCCACGTGCACACCGTTGAGGGTCACGTCCAATGTGACCGACTCCGCGGCGGCCAGGTCCAGCGAGACACGATACGCGCGACCCTGATCGAGCGGCAGAAACACCGTCGCTCCATCCTCGCCGTCCCGTGAGGGGCCCGTCGGCGTTCGGTTCGCGTCCCCCCAGCCTGCACCGAAGTACGGCTCGGATTCGAAGTCGGGCTCGAGCACGGCGCTCGTGCCGTTCCCATCGAACAGCGGACGCACGGCCTCGTGCGAACACAGCTTGAGAGACGGCCGCGCTCCACCGGGGCGTACGCGCCCGCGGGCGGGTGATAAGGGGCGGTCGAGCGCGAGCCGGAACACCGGGCGGCGTTCTCCGGATCGCGTCAGCTCGGTCGAGAGCACGTCACCATCCAGATCGTGAGCAATGGTGGTTCGCATGCTGCCGTCCCCCAGCAACAGACTCGATCTCGCGCGCACATCCCGCGATTCCGGAAACACGATATCGACCACGACCGATCCCACCTCGGGTATCGTGGTGACCCAGCTCCCTTTCGCGAGTACCGCATCGATATCCGTCCACGTCTCCGTCGTCAACTCGGCGCAGGGCGATTCACCGGCGAGCTCGTACAGCGCCCCGGCATACGGAACCCGTTGTGGTTTCTCGAGCGCAAATTCGAGCGCGCGCAGCAGCGAGCCGTCGGGCGCGAACACGGCGAGCGCAAGACCGCTGTCGGTCCGCGCAATCGTGCGTCCGCCCAGAGCGATCCGCGCCTGGTTCGCGCCGGCAGAGGCGACGAGCGGTCCTGCGAAGGCGGGAAGCGCGACTCCGAGCGACGACGCGTCGACCGCTAGAGACGTCGCCTCGTCGGCTTTGGTCCACGCCGCGCCGCGACGGCCGACCACCGCCGCGAACGCTTCGAATGAACGCGGACGGCCCGCAGGCCGGGCATCCGGATGTCCGATCGGGAGGAGATCGGGCGGGGCGGGCGCATAGGCCATGGCGCCAGCCACGACGCTCCCTCGCGGCAGCCGCGCGAGCCACTGATCGAGTGGCGCGCCGTCGAGGGGCCATCGCAGGGAGCGCAGGCCCTCCGCGGCCAGAAACGTGGCCGCGCCTGCGAAGGCAAAGACGCGATGGTGCTCGCGGGCTGCCTGTCGCACTTTCATGGCATCAAATCCGATCCGCAGGATCCGGCCCCGGCCGGCTTCGCCGGTGAAGCGGTAATAGTGAAGCGCCATGTCGGACCAGTAGTCCTCAGGCACGAAGCCCGCTCGATCCGGGAACCGGCCGAACGCTGCGCGCAGGAACCGGGCTTCCTCACTGTGACCGCTCTGGTCCGCCTCGTGGTAGTTCGCCACGACGTTGTTCACCGGCAGGATCGCTGCCGCGGTGAGTACCAGCCCGGACGCCATCCGGCCCCCACTCCCGATTGATCGGGCGCGCCTGGCGATCTCGTCCACAGCGAGCGCCGTGAAGGGCCACAGGAGCGCCATCAGCGGAGTGATGAATCCCTTGAGGTCGCCGGTAATGTTCAGCACCATGCCGAACATGCCGGCCGCCGCGCCGAGGACGAGTCGCGTGTCCGCGTCCCTGCGCCGAAGTCCGGCGGCCACTCCCAGGAGAAACATGACGGAGCCCACGATGCCGAGCTCACGCGCCATGAGAGACGTCACTGCCGGCAGGTGGTCGGTCAGGAGAACCGTCGGCCCGAACGCAAACCGGTGTCCCGCGAATCGCTCTGCTGTCACGACCCCGACCAGATCGCGCACGCCGCTCGCACGGGTTTCGAGATACGGCGCTTCCTGGCGAGTGCGGATGACGATCAGGTAGTACTGAGCGACGCCCATGAACAGAATAAGGAGGGAGGCGGCCATCGTGCGAATCGTCAACAGGCGGCGACCGCGCGCAATCACATAGAACGCGACCGCCGGAGCCATACCGACGATCGTCAGGTGATTGCCGAGTCCGAAAGCGAACGCGCCGATCGCTGTCAGCAGCCGGCCGGTGCCCTCTCGCGCGCCCCACGCCATGAACAGCGCGATCGGCAGCGCCGCCATGACGGCCGCAAGGCTGTACACCTCCGCAAAGACCGCGCTCCGCCAGAAGCTTGCACCGGTTGCGAGTCCGAGCGCCGCGCAGAGCGAGGTCCACCGGCATGCACCGAGCTGCCGCCCGATCACGTATACGAGCGAGCAGGCGAGCGCCGCCATCACGGCGGAAAACAGATTGGCGCGGTACGCGATCGTGCCTACCGGGAGCGCGACCAACGCATGCGAGAGCAGCACGTAGAGCGGATAACCGGGCGGGTGCGGAATGCCGAGCACGTAGCCGATGAACTGAAACTTCGGCGTATCCTCCGGTCCGCCGAAGTCAGGCTGCAGCGTCGCGACGTAGAGTGCCAAACTGATGACGGCCACGGCGGCGGCGAGAAGGCCGTCTCGCGCCCGGGAGGGCACGATCACAACGCTGGAGTTGCCGGCCTGATCGGTGGGCGTGTCACGCACGTTCGTGACATTAGTGTCTTCTAGGCCGGGGTGTCTCGATAACTTTAAGTTTACCCAGCGGCTGAATGCCCCGAGGGTCCCAGTAGCGTCTCGGCCTCGGCGGGTCCCGACCATCCGAGGATCTTCAGGTCTTGCCCTCGAACGCCACGGCGTTCATAAAGAAGCGTTCGAGCTCGGCCCGTGTTCGCTCGGTGAGATCGAACACCGACATCACAGATTTCAGATTGGGCGCAGTCAGCGGCAACGCAGCGAGACGGTCGTTGCGCTCGCGGAGGCGGGTCTTGACGTTGGTCTGCTCGACGTTCAGGACGCCGATCAACCGGCAGGGGATCACTACGCCGGGGTAGCTCGTGCCGTCCCACAGTACCATCACGTCGAGTGGGTCGCCGTCAGACGCGCATGTTGATGGAATGAAGCCCCAGTCGTACGGGTAGAACACGCCCGCGGGCAGCGGCCGCGAAAGCACCACGGCGTCCAGCTTCGGGTCGTACCTGAACTTGGAGGAACACCCGCGTGGCGATTCCACCACGACCATCACCGACCCGTCGGGGCCGCGAGCGGGAAGGGTCGCGAGCGACGCGCTCATCTTTCAACCTCGACCGCACCGTCGCAAATGCCGTCCAGTTGAGTTCGCAAAATGGACGTTTGCTGATCGAGGAGCGAAGCAAGCGTTCGGCTTGGGGACATTGGCGGACCTCGGGCATGACGAAATGCAACACAAGGGCCGGAGATTTGTTAGTAGATTTGTTACAGGTGTAAACTCTGCGCCGAAGCCGCCGCCGGCTCAGCAATCCCAACCATACAGCATAGAGGATGATCATGGAAAATACATTGGTCCGCTCATCGCCGTGCGCTGAATGCGGTTCCGAAATGATCTGGACCCAGAACGCCTGGAAGGCCGGCGACCTGGCAAACGCGGCCTATCGCTGTCAAAACGGACACGTGCTTGACCCGTCCCGGACGAGTCAATGTCCAGCCTGCGGAATACACGACACGGTGTTGCTGGGTGAGCGCGACAACCGGCAACAGTTCCGCTGCGCGCGGTGTGGCGAGCTCTTCGAAGTGCCGCGCTGACCCCGTGCGTCGAAGGTTGCCGCGCATTTGACAGGTCGCGTCAAGAGCGTGGAGACTCACCCCGCGGAGGGACTGAGATGGCGATTTCGCGTCGGCAGTTTTGCGCGGGTTTGATGGCCGCCGGGGGACTGGCGTCCAAGCCGTCGCCCGCCCGCGGGTTCTCACGGCCGCGGCTTCAAGGGCCCACCGTCATCCCTCCCGGCTCGCATCTCGGCAACCTGTATCCCTTTGTGCAGGGACAAGCCAACCACTCGAAGTTCGAGCTGTCTTTTCTGCGCCCTGAGTTCACAAACCTTCGGCGGTGGCAGCCCGGAGCGCGGGCCAGGGTCCTCGATCATCTCTTCTACGCGCCGCCGCGCGTCGATCCGCAGCCCCAGGTGATCCGCCGCACGGACAAGGGTGACTACGTCGAGGAGTACTTGACGTTCCAGACGACACCCGATCTCCGCGTGCCCGCCTACGTGCTGGTTCCCAAGCGCGCTCAGCTCCCCGCTCCGGGCATTGTCGTGCTGCACAGTCATGACGGCATATATCTCTGGGGTAAGGAGAAAGTTGTCGAGAACGAACAGGAGCATCCATACCTGAGCGCGTTCAAGCAAAGGAGTTACGGAGGGAAGGCCGTCGCGGCCGAGTTGGCTCGGCGCGGTTACGTGGTGATTGCGATCGACATGTTCTATTGGGGCGAGCGCCGCATGGTCCTGGACGAGGACCCGCAGATGTATCGGGAGCGTCCCGTGAGCATGACCGAGCAGGAAATTGACGCGTTCAACCAGCGCGCCTCACTGAACGAGTCGCTGGTCGGTCGCAGTCTGTTCACCGCGGGCATTACCTGGCCCGGCGTTGTGTTGTGGGATGACATCAGGACCCTGGACTACCTCGCGGCCCGGCCGGAGGTCGACCGGAACAGGCTCGGATGCGTGGGGCTGTCAGTGGGCGGCTATCGGAGTTTTCTCCTGGCGGCGCTCGACGAGCGCATCAAGTCGGCCGTGGACGTTGGCTGGATGACTTCCTTCGGCGCGCAGGTCAAGGAGCACGTGATCCACACCATAGGCCTCTCATTTCATATCAACGGGCTATATCGCTACCTGGACATGCCGGATCTGGCGGCGCTGATCGCCCCTCGCACTGTGCTGGTCATCAACGGTTCGCAGGATCGCCTGTTCGCGCCCGACGGCGTCAAGACCGCGTTCGACACGATCGGTCGCTGCTACGCCAAAGCGGGCGCGTCCGGCCGCTTCCGGTGCCGGCTCTACGATGCGCCGCACGAGTTCAACCTCGACATGCAGGCCGAGGCCTGGGAGTGGATCGGCCGCTGGGTTTAGCGGTAACGACTCGGAAGGCGCCGAAGCAGACGACGACCACCGAAGGCTTCCGAAGAACCCTCGGGCCGCTCTCGACGCATTCGTAAACGTCCACGGACGCACGCGATTGTCGTTACAGAACAGGCAATGAGGCCACGTTCCTGTCCTCGCACACTCGGCCGCGCACGCAATTGCTGCCAGGCCGCCGGCCAGAAAAGTGCTTGCCGTTCAACGACTTCGTAGCGTGCCGGCCCGGATGGCACGCTTCGCGCAAACCACACCCCATCGACGACGAATGTAAGCCCGACGGTCCCCGAAGGGGGGAAGTGTGCCGGAGGCCTCGAATCATTGATGCCAGCCGGCACGAGGTCGAGATTGTGAACGAGTTGATCTGTCACCGCGCTGTCCGCACGGTCGCGATCGCGGCGGACCGCTCGTCGAGGCGCGCGTTCGCCCGCTGTCTGGCGGCGACCGTCGTGCTGACGGCGCGCACGATCTTCGCTCAGGACGCGCTGATCGCGGCGCGCGATCTCTACAGGGCTGCGGCGTACGAGGAAGCGCTAATTCGGCTGGACGGCCTGCGAGGATTGGCGCACGTTGCGGATGAAGGACGTTTCATCGAGCAGTACCGCGCGTTCTGTCTGCTCGCGCTCGGCCGCACGGCGGAAGCCGAGCGTGCCATGGAGGCCGTCGTCGTGGCAGCGCCTTCGTTTCGTCCGTCCGATGCCGACGAGTCGCCGCGCGTCAACTCGGCGTTCCGCGATGTACGAGGACGGGTGCTGCCAGGGATCATTCAGCAACGCTACGCGCAGGCGAAGGCCGCGTTCGACCGGCACGATGCGGTCTCCGCCAGAGCGGGTTTTCAGCAGGTGCTCGACCTGCTCGGCGATGTTGACATCGCTCCGGTCGTCAATCAGCCGCCGCTCTCTGAGCTTCGAACGCTGGCAGCCGGATTCCGGGATCTCAGCGCGAAGGCCGCGACGCCCGCGCCGGTACCAATGATGACGCCGAAGTCGGCCGCAGCGCTGCCATCGGCGGTGCCGCCGATCAGGCGCGAGCCGGCGTCCGAGCCGTTGCAGCAGCGGATCTACGGCATCGAGAACGCGAGCGTCGTGCCTCCAGTCGTCCTGCGCGAATCGTGGGGGGCGCTGGCCGGAGTGTTCGCGGTGCGCACCGGAGTCGTCGAGATTGTCGTCGACGAGACCGGCGCGGTGGCGGCTGCGACGATGAAGACGGCCGTCAATGCCGTCTACGACCGTCTCGCCCTGACAGAGGCGAAGCGCTGGCGGTACAAGCCTGCGACGCTCGACGGGGTGCCGGTGAAGTTTCGAAAAGTGATTGTGCTCGATCTCACGGCGACACGGTAACGACCGATCTATCAGGAGGACTGTTGTGACGACCCAGACGTATTTCCGCTCGGCGTTGATCTCCCGGTGTCGCTTGCGCCTGCTTCCCTGCGCGCTGGTCTCGGCGTTGTTGATGCTGTTCGCCGCTGCCGCACCCGTAGCCGCCCAGTCGGGGTCGGGTGTCGCGGCGATCGAAGGGACGGTCACCGACCCCGACAGTCGTGCGGTGGCCGGAGCCCTGGTGATGATCATCAGCAGCGAAACCGGGTACACACGGACTGTCTACACTGACGCGCGCGGCCGGTACTTCGCCTCTGCGATGCCTGTCAGCACGTACATGATCGACGTCTCGGCCACCAACTTCGCGTCCGTTCAGCGGTTGAATGTGCGCCTGACAGTCGGCGCGACCGAGACGATCAATTTCACGCTGAAGATCGCGGCCGTTGCCGAGACGGTTACGGTCAAGGCGGCTGCGCCTTTGCTCGACAAGGACGAAACGGCGACCAGCACCACCGTTGGCGCGCGTGCGGTGTCGGATCTGCCGATCCGCGGACGCGATTTCACAGAGTTCGCCCAGATGACGCCGGCCATCACGCAGGAATCCGACCGCAACGGGCTCGTCATCGCCGGCCAGCGATCCATCAACTCGAACATCGCCATCGACGGCACGGACTTCAACGATGCACTTCAGGGAAACCAGCGCGGCGGCAACGAAGGCGTGTTCTTCTTTCCGCAGGCGGCCGTGCGGGAATTCCAGGTGATCCGCAGCGGGGCGGCCGCCGAAATCGGGCGCACGAACAGCGGATTCATCAACGTGGTGACCAAGTCGGGATCCAACAGCGTTCACGGTGAATCGTTCTTTTACGATCGTGAGAAGAGCCTGACCTCTCCCGATGCGTTCGGCCGCACGCTGAACAACCAGCAGAGCCAGTTCGGCGGCTCCATCGGCGGGCCGTTGAAGCACGACCGCGCCTTCCTGTTTGGCGCCGTCGAACAGAGCCTCTTGAAGGTCCCGTACGCCGTGCAGTTCGACGCGCAGGCCCCCGGCGTCACCGTACCCGTGGAGCTGCTGGCGTTTCAGGGAGAGCAGCGGGCGACGAACAACCCGACCGCGGCCTTCGGGCGCAGCGACGTCGTCATCGGGTCCAGCGGCCTGCTGAACGTGCAGGGCACGTACACCCGCTTGCACGGCGAGAATTTCAACTTCGACACGCTGCAGCTCAATCAGGCGGTCACGACCAATTTCAATCGCGAAAGCGACAGCGTCGGCGCGAAGGCGGGGCTCACGACCGTCTTCGGGCCGGGCATCCTGAACGAAGTCCGGGGGCAGGTCGCGACGGACAATCGCGATGAGAACCCGAATGTCCGAACGGCGCTCATCACCATCACCGGTTTCGGGAACCTCGGCGGCGATTCCGGCCGGCCGCGCGCGTACCACACGACCCGGTATGAAGTGACCGATCAGCTGAACCTCACCTGGGGCTTCAATCGAGTGCGCTTCGGGTTCGATTACAACGTCAACGATGTCGGCCAGAAGCGGGAAGACAATATCCAGGGGCGCTACGACTTCAAGTCGCTGGCCGACTACATGGCCCGCAAGGTCAGCCGCTATCGGCAGACGGTGCTGGTCTTCAATCCAGACGACGCGTATTACACGGGCAGACAGACTGAAGTTGCGGGATACGTGCAGGACAAGATGTCGCTTGGCGACGTCACAATGACCGCCGGGTTCCGATGGGAAGGTCAGTGGAACCCGCAACCCACGAAGCCGAATCCGGCGATTCCGTACACCACGTACATCCCGAACGATCTGAAGCAGTGGCAGCCGCGCGCCGGTCTCGCGTGGGCCGTGGGCGGCTCCGGCACGACCGTCGTCCGGGTCTCCGGAGGGTTGTATGTCGCTCGAACGCCCGCGACCCTGTTCCAGCGGGTTTCGACCGACAACGGCATCACGACGATCGCGGTCGACAGCAAGTTCGACCCGGCGCTGCTGAACCTGTTGACGTTCCCGCAGCCGCTGACCGGCGTGCCCGATGGCATCAAGGTCACCGCGCCGCGCGTCTTCGGCTTCGACCCGAATTTCGTGAACCCGCGATCGTGGCAGGGTTCGGCGACCGTGGAGCAACTGATCGGTCAGACGCTCTCGCTGTCGGTCGGTTATCTCTTCAACTCGACGCACAACCTGCAGCGCCGGCTGGATCGAAACCTGTTCCCCCCGACGATCGACGGGGCGGGGATGCCGATCTTTCCGGCGACGCGGCCCGATCCGACGATCGGGGCATTGTCGGTCAACGAATCGACCGCGCGCTCGCGGTATGACGCGTTGGCGGTATCACTCACGCACCGGCTGGACAATCATTTCCAGCTGCAGGCGAACTACGCGTTGGCGCGCAACCTGGACGATGACTCGAACGAACATCTCTTCCGCCGGGAGACGGCGCAGAATCCGTTCGACCTCGCGGCGGAGTGGACCTATGCGAAGAACGACGTCCGCCACAACCTGAACTTCAATGCGCTGGCGGACATCCCCGGCGGCTTCACGGCCGGCGCGATCTTCTTTGCCCGGACAGGCGTGCCATATACGCCGATCATCGGGTTCGACACGCAGAACGACGCCAACGACGAGAACGACCGGGCCATCATCAACGGCAAGGTCGTCGGCCGGAACAGCTTCCGGCAGCCGAACTTCTTCGATCTTGATCTTCGGCTCGTGAAGGCCTTCAAGTTCGGGGACGGGCGGGAAATCGAGTTGATTGGCGAGACGTTCAACGTGACCAGAGCGAAGAACCTGAACTTCGGCGTCGATGCCGTCAGCCCGTTCGGGACGCCCGCTCAGCCTGTCGCCACGGGAGGACAGCCACTGTTCGCGCCATCGACGGCACGGTTTGGCGGCCCGCGTCAGGTCCAGCTGGGAATGCGTGTGGTGTTCTAAAGCCCGAGCGTAGTCCGTTCGATAACGTCTCTGGTGGCCTCCGGCTCAGGCCGAAGGCCACCAGAGTTTCTTGGTAGAGACAGGAGACGCATCATGAACCGCCGCATCGTGAAGGTGAGCGTATCAGCGCTGGTGTGCTTCGCATCGTTGGCTGCCGTGAAGGCTGCCGCCTGGCGTGATATAGACGATGATGATCCGCCCTTTGCGCACGTCCTGCTGCTCAGCGTCGACGGATTGCACGCGGCCGACCTCGAGCGATACGTCGCAACGCACGAGAATTCGCCGCT
>JBBQEJ010000148.1:0-12791 GCA_038320555.1 Vicinamibacterales bacterium
GTCCGTAGCTCACATCGACGATCGCCTGCGTCGCCGCGACCCCCAGATCCGCCTCCGCCCACAACACACCGTTGCCGACCGAGAAGACGCGCGACTGCACCGCGCCGCCGACTTCGCCGGTGGCGGGATCGTACCTGAGGATTGAGAAGGTCGCGACAGGAGGAAACGGAAGACTCGTTGACTGGGTTGCCTGCGGACCAACGGCCGGGATGAGGGTAACCGCGAACAGCGCCACCAGCGCCGGCCGCATTCGGCTGGCGGCTGTGCCTTGTGCCCCTGGAGTCTTTCGCCTTCTGCCCATTCCCTTGTCCCTTTTCCCTTGTCCCCGCTCCCAGGCCGCCAGCCGCGAGCCGCCAGCCGCCCCCAGCCAGCCGCTAGCCGCTAATGTTCCATCGGAATACCGAACGCATACAGATGATTGTCGTAGGTCACGACATACACCTGCCCTGAACCGGCGGAAAGACCGCCGCGTGCGAATGAGGCGATCGCCGTCCCGCTGCTCCACAGTTGCTTGCCGGTCGTGCCGTCCAGCACGTAGAGCACCGCGGGAATCGAGCGCTGCGCGCGCTGGGTGGCGGTGAGCGGCGCCCCGGCGCCTCGATATTCGCCGCTCGACAGGGCGAACACGAGGCCGTTGACGACGATGGGCGCGAGCGGCGACGTCAGGTTGCGGGACGCCCAGCCAGGCGCGAGCGTGAGCGTCTTCCCTTCGCCACTCACCTTGAACGCGACGATGCTGCCGGCCGGCGCGAGGCCGTTGGCGGCGAACCTGACGCCGGGCTGCGGAGCGCCGGCAACCGGCGCCAGGATCCACTGCGTGCCCTGCGATTCCCATGTGCCCAGACCGGCCCGCGCACCAGGCGCCGTGTACTTCGACGTGACGTGGAGCGGCGTCTTGTGATCCGCACCGCCAAGCGACGCGGCATCGAGCACGTACATCCGGCCATCGTCGGCTGTCGCGGCAACCAGGTCCGAGTCCTTGTACCGAAGGACGATCGGCGCCGCGTTGAACTCGACACCCGGCGCGGAAAACCAGTCCTTTGGCTCGAGCGTGGCCCGATCGAGCGCGACGACCGCGTTCGCATACGTACTGTCGCCGCCGCGCGAGGCGTGACCGAGCGCCACGTACAAGGTGCCGTCGCCGCCAAACGCGGGTCCCGTCGTCCCCGCGACATCGGCGCCACCCGTGTTCCAGCTCGAGACCTTGTTCCCGGCCGTGAGATCGATCGACCAGACCGCATTGGGCGCCGCGCCACAGCCGCTCGACGACGTGGTGTAGACGACGCCGTCGATGAAGATGAGAGCGGAGGGTTTCGCGTTGGGCGGAAGGAACGGAACCGGCGCGGTCATGTCCGCGCCGTTCGCCGAGCTGAGCGTGTGCAGGAAGCCGTCGCTGCCGACGGCGTAGACGGGATCGACGCCGCCAAATGGAATGGGCGCCACCGCGCGCCCACCCGGCGCAGGCGCCGGCGGGGGCCCTGCCGGTGGACCGCCGCGGCCGCGCGTCGCCGGCTGCTGACTGAGGATTGCCGCGCCGCGGCCCGGCTCCCCCACGGCACTGCCGCTGCGGCCGCCTCCCGGGCCGCCACGTGCGGCAGCAGGCGGTTGCGGCGCAAGTACCGTGCGCCGCGCGGGCATGGCGATCAATCCCCCCGGACATTCCCACGAGCTCGGCGGCTGGCCGCCGGTCGCCGCCGAATAATTCAGGTGCGTCGTCCAGTAGGGGCGCGCAAGATCGGTGTCGATCGCGAAGACGCGGTCCGCGCTGCCGCCGACAAATCCCAGCGCCTTGAAGCCTCTGTATCCAATCAATCGATCGAGCAGGATTGGAGGCGTCAACGAGTTCAACTGGCGCGCGTCGTTGTCGAAGGCCGCCTTCCACAGGAACTGGAACTGCCCCTTCTGCACCGCGTCCCTCGTCAGCCGCGCGTCGGTCCGCACCCAGCCCGTGCGCTGCGCGTCGAATGCGGCCGTGGTCCATTCGCGCCCCTGCGCGTGCAGCCACGCGGCGGTCGTGAGGGCGGAGGCTGAAAGGATGGCGGCGCCGATGATTCGTCTCATGTCATCTCCCTCGTCACTTCGTGCCGGCTGAACGGTCGATCCCGAAGGCGTAGACCTTGCCGTCGTACGTCCCGATGTACACGCGGCCGTTCGCGATCGACAGACTGGTGAAGTGATTGAACGAGGTGATCTGATCGCCGCTCGACCAGAGCTCCTCGCCTGTCTTCGCGTCGAAGGCGTAGAGCACCGCGTGGGTCGAGCGTGCGGCGCGGTTTGCCGCCGTGTTGAACGCGAGCCCGATGTCGGCCGTCGACTGCGTCGCGTCTTCGCCGCTGCCGTACCCGAAGACGACGCCGTTGGCGACCACAGCGGGATCGGCCTGCGGCATGTCTCGCGAGAGCCAGGCGGGCACGAGCTGCGGCTTGCCGTTCCGGTCCTCCAGCGTGAAGGCAGCAATCGCGCCGTGGACTATCTGACCGTGCTCGATCGGCGCCGTGAACTTCGAATGCTTCGGTCCCCAGAACGGCATGTAGATCCAGCGCGCGCCCGCCGGATCGACATACGTGGTGAGCGCGCCCCAGATGCCGGCCGCGGCGAAGTGGACCTCTTCGTTGCAGACGAGCGGCGTGCGGTAGACCGGCGTCCGATGATCTTCCCCGCCGAGCGCGCTCGTGTCGAGCAGCCAGATGCGGCATTCCTTGCTCGAGTGGACGGTGTACTCCTTGCCTTTGTAGTCGAAGACCGGACCGGTGACGTTCATGTCGAGATCGCGTTTCCTCAGCCACGCCGCATTCGAGGGCGCGAACCAGTCCTTCAGCTCGAGCGCCTTGGTGGCCGGGTTCTGCTTCACGCCGATGATGGCCTGCCCGTAGATCTGCTGTTCGGGCAGATAATCGCCGTCGCCGCTTCCGGCATAGACCGTCCCGTCCTTGCCGACGGACGGCCCGAGGCGCGGCCACAGTCCGCCGCTCCCGGGGTTATAGCTCCCGACTTTCTTCGTCGTGAGGTCGTAGCCGTAGAACTGATTCGGATTCCCGCCGCATCCCTGCGCGGTCGTCGTATAGAGGACGTTCCCGGACAGGTTCAGCGCGTAAGGCTTGCCGTTCGACGGAAGGAACGGCTCCGGCGGGGCGAGGTCTTCTCCCGTCGCGACGTCGAGCTGCCGCAGCCGGCCGTCCCAGGAGATCGCGTACACCTTGTATTTGCCAGGCGTCTCCATCGGGGCAATCACGGGCGTGGCGGTGAGCCCTCCCGGGCACAGCGGCCCGTATCCCCGGCCGCCGGCCGGCTCCTCGAACGTGCTGTCGAAATGGCGCTTCCAGATCTGGGCGCCCTTCTCAACGTCGATCCCGTAGATGTTGTCGGAGATCCCGGCCACGACCGCGATCTCCCGCGGTCCCTGCGGCGTCTGCACGCCGCTGACCACGAGCGGGGGGAACAGGTTGTGCAACTGCCGTGGCTTGTTGTCGGTCTGCACGGTCCACAGCAGCTTCATGTTCTTCACGGACGACGGGCTGAGGATCGTTTCGTTTTTCTGCCACGACGTCCGCTCCGGATCACCGCCGTCGGTGAGCCAGTTGGCTTTTCCCTGACTCTGGGCGCCGGACGCGACGGGCAGCCACGCGGCCGCGCACATCGCGACGGCGGCTGCGACAACTTTTCGACTCATGAAGCACTCCTCGGATCGGGACTCGCTGCTGGTGCATCTTAGGGCCGAGCTGGATTTTTGTGAAGCGTTTGAAATGACGGCCGTCTCAGCCGCATTGCGGCGAGTAGAATCAAGAGAGTAGACGATTGTCATCATTCGGGAGGCCAGGCATGTTGTGTCGTCGATCGTTGGTTTTTATCCTGACGTTTCTCTGCGCGTGTGGCGCCGCAGCCGGCGCGTTCGCTCAAGTCCCTGCCGATTATCAGAGCGTGCTCACCACGCTCGCACGGGCCGGGGACTTCAAGGACGGCGTCCTGAAGGTCAACATTCCACGCAGCGACCTCAAGGTCAGCATCGGCCAGCGCTCCGCGCCGACGCCGTTCGGGTTCGGCGGCTGGGTCGCGATGACCAGGGGCACCGGCGGCGTGGACGTGATGATGGGGGATCTCGTTCTGACCGAAGACGAGGTGAACCCGGTCATGTCGGCAATCCTCGATAACGGCCTCGAGGTCACCGCGCTGCACAATCATTTCTTCTGGGAGCAGCCGCGCATCTTCTATATGCACGTGCACGGGATGGGCACGGCGGCCGATCTCGCGCAGCGATTGAAACCGGCGATCGGACTCATTCCAAGGCCGGCCGCGCCGCCAGCCGGTGGAGCGCCTCCCTCACCCGCGGTCCCGTCACTCGACACCGCCGCGCTCGCGAAGCTCGTCGGACACGAAGGCGAACAGACGGGGCCGGTCTACAAGATCACGATCGCCCGGCCGGACATCGACCTGCGTGAGCATGGGGCGAAGATCACCGCGCGCATGGGACTGAACACGTGGGCCGCGTTCACCGGATCGGACGCGGATGCCATGGTCGCCGGCGACGTCGCGATGCTCGCTCCCGAAGTGACTGGTGTGCTCAAGGCGCTGCGCTCGCACGGCATCAACGTCGTCGCGATCCACCACCATATGACGGGCACGTCGCCGACTGTGTTTTTCCTGCACTACTACGGAACGGGGGGCGCGTCGAAGCTGGCGGAAGGTGTGCGCGCCGCGGTCGATCAACTGGGGAAACACGGCGCGACGCACGACTAGTGGTTAGCAGGAGGTCAGCGGGACGTCCGTTTCCGGGCTCGTAGGGCTGGTTTGGAATGGCCGATGTTCTGCCACGCCAGTGTCATGGCTTCGCCGAGCGTCTCTTCATCCACCAAGTCCAGTCGCACGCTCGTGCAGCCCGCACGTCCCCATGCGCCATTCTCGGGAGCAAATACCGCGGGGTGATCGTTCACGAACTCCTGCTGCTGTTCCGGCGTCAGCTTGACCATCCCGTAGACCTCGTCGGGATGAATCGTCGCGAAGATCTTCCCGTTGACGCGGAAGTCGGGATGCCCCATGTGCGCCCCCTCGAGGACATCCTTCATTCCAACCGCGATGCGCCGGAAGAGGTGGACCGTCATGGAGGCGCCCTGTCTACGAGACCGTGACTGACAGATTTACATTCAATGGTGTCCGCCAGAAGCGAGCCATCTTGTAGCATTGGGATCGCACACAAGGCAAGCGGCAACCCCTCAGAACAGACTTCGAAGTATCATGCGCTTCGCTCATTGACTAACAGCGCGAGTGGAAACCGTCAACTCCTCCCCTTTCAACTGGTGACGTCTAAATGCGACAGGGACCGTGGTCTCACCGGATCTTTACGTTTATCTGCCTGGCGTTGGCCGCTGCGGCGTTCAGCACGCCCGCGCAGGCGCAGAGCAACGCCCACGTGGCAGTCGGGGTCGAGGTTTCGAAGCGTGTCTTTACCGACGGTGATTTTCACCAGAACGTAAAGCCGGGGCTGCTCTACCGGATTCGCAAGCACAGGCAACCCCACAACGGCTGGAGGTTCCGCGCACCGGAATTCGGCTTCAACTGGTTCGGCGCTGACGTGAAGATGCCGGTGGGGGGACAGGATACCGATATCGGTCATGTGACGATTCGGCCGTTGCTCGCGGGGGTGGCTGAGCGCTCGTGTTGAATGAAGGCAAAGACGAACTGTCCTTCAGCCTGCTCGCGGGTCCGGCGTTCTCGCGCTTCAAACTGAGCGGCGAGGCACGAGATGCGTACCGCCTCAGGCTCGGCGCTGACCCTATCGCGATCGAGCCGAAAAATACGTTCGTGGTTCGGCCCGGCGTCTCGTACTGGCACGACCTCAGCCGTCGTCTCGGATTCCACGCGGCGATCAATTACATCGTCGCGCGGCCCAACGTGGTCGTGCGGACGCCGTCAGGAGAAACGACGTCGCGCTGGCACGCCGACAATCTCGCATTCAAGGCCGGTATTGCGGTCGGGGTGTTCTAAAACGAGAGTGACGGAGAACCGGGCCGGCGCGCGCGAATCGCACGCCGGTCCGGCAGACGCTACTTCGGCGCGCGGTTGTTGTGCTTCGCGCGGTAGATCTCGCGGCTCGTCCTGGTCAGATCCTTCTGCAGATCCCGGCGCTCCCACCGGCTCAACCCGTCACCCGATTTCCGGTACGCCCGCTCCTCGGCGCGGATGGACGCTTCGTCCGCCCTCAGCCTGTCCAGTTCCCGCCGGGTGAGTTCGTTGTCTTCCCTGCCGTCCCTGATGCGCAGCACCTGACGGTGCTCGCGGGCATCGATCCCCCGGTTGTGGCGATCGGACGCCTGTATACGGCCCTGCGCGAAGACGCCGGCGGGCGCTACGAGTGCGAGGCCGCACACTGCCGCGGCGATACGTCGACCCAACATGTCGTTCCTCCTTCGCGGCGCTGGCACGCCTCCATGCACTACACGATTAGACCGGCGGATGGCCGGAAGGTTTATCGGTAGAATGGATTGTCCCCCCTCAATGGCTGAATCATGAAACTTCTTTACAGTTATCTCCGACAGTACCGCGGGCTCATCGCGCTCGCCCTCACCCTGGCCACGATCAACCAGGTCTTCTCGCTCCTCGATCCGCTGATCTTCCGGCACGTGATCGACCAATACGCGACGAGGTTTCAGGAGTACACGACGCGCGAGTTCTTCAAAGGCGTCAGCCTGCTGCTCGGGGCCGCGGTCGGCGTCGCGTTCATCTCGCGCGTGGCAAAGAACTTTCAGGATTACTACATCAATGTGATCACGCAGCGTCTCGGTGCCCAGCTCTATTCGGACGGGATTCAGCACTCGCTCGAGCTGCCGTACTCGGTCTTTGAAGATCAGCGCAGCGGCGAAACGCTTGGCAGGCTCCAGAAAGTCCGCACCGACGTGGAGCGGCTGATTTCGACCTCGATCAACGTGCTGTTCACGTCGCTTGTCGGGATCATCTTCGTGATGGCGTACGCCTTCAGCGTGCACTGGCTGATCGCGCCCGTCTATTTTCTGACGGTGCCGGTGCTCGGTCTCCTCAGCTCCGTGCTGAGCCGCCGCATCAAGCAGATTCAGAAAGTCATCGTGGCGGAAACGACAGCGCTCGCCGGATCGACGACCGAGTCGCTGCGGAATATCGAGCTCGTGAAGAGCCTCGGGCTGGGGCAGCAGGAGATCAACCGCCTGAACGGGACGACACAGAAGATCCTGCGCCTCGAACTGAAGAAGGTCCGCTATCTCAGAAGCCTCAGCTTCATCCAGGGCACCTCGGTCAATTTCCTGCGCACGAGCATCATGTTCCTCATGCTCTACCTGATTTACACGCGCGCCATCACGGTCGGACAGTTCTTCTCGCTCTTCATCTATTCGTTCTTCATCTTCGGTCCGCTTCAGGAGCTCGGCAACATCATCAATATCTATCGGGAAACCGAGGCGTCGCTCAACGTGTACGAACAGATTTTGCAGATTCCGAAGGAGTCGAAGCCCGTCAATCCGCTTCCGCTCCAGGACCTGCGGAGCCTCGCGTTCGAGCACGTCAGCTTCCAGCACCAGTCGGCCTCGTCACCCGCCGTGACCGACATCTCCTTCAAGCTGCAGCGGGGCGAAACCATCGCATTCGTCGGCCCATCTGGCGCCGGCAAGACGACGCTCGTGAAGCTGCTGGTGGGACTCTATCAACCGCGATCGGGGCGCCTGCTCTACAACGGTATCGCGGGCAACGAGATCGATCTCGACAGTCTGCGCGCGCGGATTGGATTCGTGACGCAGGACACGCAGCTCTTCTCTGGAACCATTCGCGAAAACCTGCTGTTCGTGAACCCCGCCGCCTCCGACGCCGAGTGCCTCGACGTTCTGCGAAAGGCTGCCTGCGACAACCTGCTCGCCCGGGCGGACCGCGGGCTGGACACGCTCATCGGCGAGGGAGGCGTGAAGGTCTCAGGAGGTGAAAAGCAGCGGCTCTCGATTGCGCGGGCGCTGTTGCGGCGTCCCCATCTGCTCGTCTTCGACGAAGCCACCTCGTCGCTCGATTCCCTGACCGAGGAGGGGATCGTCGACACGATCCGCGACGTCGCCTCCGGGGGAGACGCGATGACCGTCCTCATCGCGCATCGGCTTTCGACCATTCTGCACGCCGATCGGATCTACGTCCTCGAACGCGGCCGGATCGTCGAGACCGGCGGGCATCAGCAGCTCGTCGATCAGAAGGGGCTGTACTACGCAATGTGGCGGCAGCAGATTGGCGAGCGGCGCGGTGTAGAGGGCGCCTCGCCACTCCAGATGGCAACCAGGTGAGCCGCTCATAACTCGTACCGCGACGGTATATCCGCCTGCGCGCAACGCCCCCGTCACGACGAGTTTCGCGCAGAGAGCGCGGAGCGCGCGGAGAAGACAAGCAAGGCTGCTGATGCCCTCGCGGCAGCTCGCGCTTCGCGCGAGGAGAAGGGTCACAAGATCTCAGAAACAAGCAGCGCATTGATACTCCCGCTGTTTGTTTCTAAGATCTTGTGGCCCTTCTGGCGCCGGCCGCAGGCCGGCAGCCGCAAGGGGCGTAATGCAGCCTTTCTCCGCGTTCTCTGCGTCTCTGCGCGAGATCCTCTTCTCCGCAGCGTGCGGAGCAATGGCAATAGTCTACGACGACGCCCAGGTGCGCCGGACGACCGCCGCCAGGACGACGCTGGAGACGAGGAAGACGACGGTCAGGAAGAGCGCCTGCGGCATGCGGCCGTAGAGGTAGTTCCCCTCCGCGAAGAGAGCCGACCATATGGCGGTGCAGCCCGCGAACCAGCCGACGAGCGCGAGCGGAATGTTGTCGCCGGCAGCCCTTGCCTCGAGTGCGGCCGGACCCACCAGTGCGCGAACGGGTTCCCATCCGGGACCGAACGGCCGCACTTTGCGCCAGAAGTTGACGAGCACGTCGCGGTCGGTTTCAGGCCCGAGGTACGCCGTGGCTACCCAACATACGGTGGTAATCGCCACGGTCGTGAGCAGCGCCGCGTGCGTACTGAACACGACGCCCTGCGTTTTGAGCATCAGCAGACCGAGCGAGACGGCAAACGAGCTCGCCATTGCGACGATCTCGCACCAGGCATTGACGCGCCACCAGAACCAGCGCACGAGATACAGCAGGCCCGTCCCGGCGCCAACCTGCAGAATCACGTCGAAGATGTCTTTCGCGGTGTCGAGGAGGTAGACGGCGGCCGCGGCGCCCGCGAACAAACCCGCGGTCGCAATCCGCCCGGCGAGGACGTAGTGCCGCTCGCTGGCGTCGGTCTTCACGAAGCGGCGGTAGAAATCGTGCACCAGGTAGGACGCGCCCCAGTTGAGGTGCGTGAGGATCGTCGACGAGCTCGCCGCGATCAGGCCTCCCACCATCAGCCCCAGAAAGCCGGGCGGCAGGAACGTCAGCATCGCGGGGTAGGCGATGTCGTGGCCAAGGAGGCGCGGCTCCAGATTCGGAAACGCGCGCTGAATGTCTGAGAGCTCGGGATACACGATGAGCGAGCACAGCGCGACGAGAATCCAGGGCCACGGCCGGAAGACGTAGTGCGCGATATTGAAGAAGAGGACCGCGCTGAGCGCGTCCTTCTCGGACTTGGACGCCAGCATGCGCTGCGCAATGTAGCTGCCGCCACCGGGTTCCGACCCCGGGTACCACACCGCCCACCACTGCACGGCGATGGGCATGATGAACACGGCGACCGCCAGATCCCAGTTGCTGCGGAAATCAGGCAGCAGGCTCAGGTAGTTGAGCCCGCCCGGCCCGTGCAGCGCCGAGACCTTCGCCACGAGCGCGTGCAGCCCCCCGACCTGCGGCGACGTCACGGCGAAGTACGCAGCCGCAATCACCGCCGTCATCTTCATGAAGAACTGGATCATGTCGATGACGAGCACGCCCCACAGCCCGGCGAACGCGGCAAAGGTCACGTTGAGACTGCCGACGATGAGGAGCGTCTGCCAGCGAGGAAGTCCGAAGAGAATGCCGGCGATCTTGCAAGTCGCCAGATTCACGGCGGCCATGATCATGCAGTTGAAGAACAGGCCGAGATACACGGCCCGGAAACCGCGCAGCGCGGATGCCGCGCGGCCGGAATACCGCAGCTCGTAGAACTCGAGATCGGTCAGGACGCCGGATCGGCGCCACAGGCGGGCATAGAAGAAGACCGTCGAGACGCCGGTCAGCACGAACGCCCACCAGACCCAGTTGCCGGCGACACCGTTGCGCCGCACGATGTCGGTCACCAGGTTCGGCGTATCCGCGCTGAAGGTCGTCGCCACCATCGACAGCCCGGCGAGCCACCACGGCACCGAGCGCCCGGAGGCGAAGAACTCCGACGTGTTGCGGCCCGCGCGCTTGCCAAAGAAGAGCGCCGGACCGAAGCAGATCAGCAGCGACGCGAAGACGATGAGCCAGTCGAGCGTCGTGAGATGCATGGGACGGCAAGAGTCTATGCGATCCGGGGAAGGACGGGAAAGCGGTCGGCCCCCTTTGCGATGTGGGAACGATGTTCGCCGTCACGCTACATCCCACCAACGATCAAACAGGAGAACGGAAGAAAAGGGAGTGTAGTCTTTTTAAAAAGAATTACTCCCATTCCTCTCGTTCTCCTGTTTGATCTTGGGAGGGATGCGGCGCGACAGTGCTTGCCGCCGCAATTCAGTACGCGATCAGACTGTCCCTATCTCTGGCTGTTGTACCACTGTCTCCACGCAGCGGGGTCGTGGGGCAATGTCTGTCCCGTGATGTCGCGTAGCGCCTGAAAGACCCACGGGTGGGTTTCGGCGTCGAGCGAGCCGTCCTCGGCATAATCGAGCAGCCTGGGTACCGCCGTGAGACGCTGCTCCCGGTTGAGCATCCCCGACTGCGCCAGCCCGCAGGCGGCGCGCTCGCGGATCATGGAGGACGGGTCGTCGTGCAGGATGTCGAGCAGCGGCTCGATGGTTTCGTCGGTTCCCAGGTACGCCAGGCCTTCAACCGCCCAATACCTTACGTTCACGTTGGAATCGTGGACGGAGCTCAGGAGAATCTGCGCCACCCGTTCCGGCTCGATTCCGCGGTTGCCGAGCAAGCCGAGATCCCAGAGCGCGTTGGCGCGCGGCCCCTGTTCTCCCGAGCGCGCATCGGGTTCGATCCGATCCACGGTCGCCGGCGTCTTCTCGAGGTTTCTGGCCGCGATGTTCACCTCGATCCCCGCGGCCCTGACCCGCAGGTCATCGGAGTTGATAGCGGTCACGAACAAGTTGTTCAGCCGATCGTTGAGCGCGAGCTTTCCGCGCCAGCGCCTGACACGAGGGGCAATCTGCTCGTTGGCTCCCGCGTAGTGATTGATCGAACGTTCGAGGAGGAGCTCCGCCTGGTTTTGCGGGGGCATCGAATCGAGCGCGTCAATCTCGTGCTCCGACAACACGTTGGCCGACGCCGGCTCGGGCTTTCCCTGAAGGCTCAGGAAATGGGAGATCTGCTCCCACCCGGCGCGAGCGGCGCCGGTGCCGATGAGGAATATCGCCGACAGCAACACACCACCAATCGCCGCAAACGTCGCGCGGCTTCGCCTGGCCTCGGACAGCCGTTCGGACGAGACCGGCGCGGCCCTGGGCGTAGCCGCCGGCAGTTCTTGTGACATGCAGGTTCAGTATAAAGGAAGCCCGGCCTACCTGATCAGAAGCTCCGCGGGGACTTTTCTCACTCCGAGGGCAGACGATTCTGGCGTGAGGCGCTCGAATCGAACAAATTTCGCCTGAAACAACGCCCGTGTCTCCGGCAACGATTTTGCGGAAGCGAGACTGCTCGGCTCCATCGTCTTTTCTCAGGGGCCCGGAGCGGGGATACGTCTCCCGGCCACCGCCCACCAATCGACTGGCCCTAGCCATGGGCGAGTTGAACGGCTGGAGCCGAGCGCCATTCAGACTCCTCCGCCGCCGTCACGCACTCCACGACGGCCAGTGGTGGGCGAGCATGTATTGGTGGAGCGCCCGGTACGCCGGCCGTTCGACCCTGAGGGTATCGATCAGCAGTTGAACGAACTCGCGGTCACCTCGCAAGTGCGGAAAGATCTCGTTGACCTGCATCTCGAAGAACGCAAACGACGGACGGTCCTTTCCCGGGCCACCGGTACGCCCGGCCAGGTTGTCGAGCAATCGATAGAACGCCTGTTCCTGGGTTTCTGTGGCGCTGTAATGTCCCAACACCCCTGCAAGCGGTCTCGTCGTCGAGAGCAGCCGCAGCAACAACTCCTGAACCGCCTCGAGCGCTTCGAGGCGCGCTTCGAGAGCGGCCATGCGTGCGAGAGGGTCGTTGCCCACATCTGTCATCGGATCCCTCTGAGGTTCGCCGAGTGTCGCGTCCCCGGCGGCGGGGCGCCTGGAAGCCAAGGCGCGATGCAAAGCCAGGGCGTGTCTAACCGCGTGACGGGCAGTCTAAAGTACTTAGGTACTTGTGCCTGCGTTGCCAAATGCAGTTCTCCGCATCCCCAGATAGTAGGGTGAATTCGACCGCAATTCACCTTCCCCCGTGCCAGAACAATAGTCGGGGTTCGTGCGCAACGATAGATAAAAGTCTCCACTACGGGGGACTTTTCCGTTGCCGCTGTGGGATTCTGCCTACTAAACCGCCTAGATATAGAATCGGCACAAAATACCCAGTGGTACGCAAATTGATATCTGGCTCACATCCTTGCACACGCGTCCTGCCGTGTGGCTCCGGCCGTCGGGCGAGAGGTTTCGGTGGGACGTGGATAGGACGAGAGCAGGCTCGTCCCCATTGCAACGACTCAAATGTGAGTCAAGGGGCGAAGCTACGCATCA
>JBBQEJ010000149.1:0-12790 GCA_038320555.1 Vicinamibacterales bacterium
GGGTTCGCGCTCGAAACGGGGGACGTCGTCGTCGTCGCGCAGAAGATCGTGTCGAAGGCGGAGGGCGCAGTCGTCGCGCTTGCGGGCGTCGAGCCGTCCACACGGGGCGCGCGAATGGGCGACAGAGTACGGAAAAGATCCCGCGATGATTGAAGTCGTGCTCCGCGAGTCGCGGCGCCTCGTCCGAGTGGAGCGCGGCATCATCATCTCTGAAACGCACCAGGGATTCACCTGTGCCAATGCGGGTGTGGACGCGTCAAATGTACCGGATGGATACGTGACGATCCTTCCCCGTGACCCCGATGCGTCAGCGGCGCGGTTGCAGGCAGCGCTCACGGCACGGTCCGGGCTCGGGGTTGCCGTGATCGTGTCCGACACGTTCGGCCGGCCGTGGCGCGAGGGGGTCGTGAACGTCGCGCCCGGCGTGGCGGGCCTGCATCCGCTGCTCGACTATCGCGGCGGGCGCGACTCCTTCGGCCGTCTTCTGCAGTCAACCGTGATTGCCGTCGCCGACGAAATTGCCGGCGCGGCGGAGCTCGTCATGGGCAAGACGGCCGGGACGCCGGTCGTCGTCGTTCGGGGCGCCGGAGAGTGGGCCGGAGATGGCACCGGCGCGATGTTGTTGCGCCCGCCGTCGATGGATCTGTTCCGGTGAAAGAGAGGCTCCGGATCGCCGCCGTCCTGCTCACGGCGTCCATCCTGTTCCTGATCGTCCGCCGGATTCCGCTCGACCGGTTTCTGGCGGCTCTTCGCAACGCCGACTACGCAACCTTCCTGGCCCTGATGGTGGCCAATACGATCTTTTATTTCTGTTGGGACACGCTGGTGCTCAAGACGGCGATTGGCTGGTTTCACGGCGACGTGCCCTATAGAGATCTGCTTCCCGCGCGGGCCGCGTCGTACGTCGTCGGCTTCTTCAATACGAACATGGGACGCGGAACGCTGGCCGCGTATCTCTGGCGTGGCTGAATGTGCCGTTTCTCGAGCTGGGCGGGACGGTGATCTTTCTGGTATTGACGGAGTACACGCAGCTCGTGCAGTGGGCCATGCTGGGCATTCTGAGTTTTCGATCGGAAATCACGACAAGCCTGCTGCCGGTCGCCGCGTGTGTGGCCGCGTGCTGGATCCTGTTCTTCGCGTATACGAGACTTCACCTCACGCCGGCTCGGGCGCTTCGCTGGTTGTTCGCGCCCCGGGAATGGCAGTTGTTTCGTACGTTCCGGCGCGCGACCGCGTCCCGCTACGCGCAGATCGTGCTGTTACGCGCACCCATGTTTCTTGTGTCCCTGGTCGCCCATTACTACGGTGCCCAGGCATTCGGCATCCACATTCCTTTCGGACAACTGCTGACGTTTCTGCCGGTGATTTTCATGGTGGCCGCATTGCCCGGGCGTGGCCTACGCGGATCTCACGGCGCCCGCTCCGCTGGGGTCAAACCGGGGTCAGACCGGGGTCAGACCACCGGGGGACGCTGACCTGTCCCCGGTTTGACCCCGGTCTGACCCCAGAGCGGCCTTGCCGGCTTCGATCACGCGCAGGATGGCGTCCGCGTCGTAGACGGCTCCGCCCCATGCGCCACCGCTGACGTCTTGCAGCGCGGCCCAGATGCGGGTGTCGTCGGGCAGTGCCGGATCAGGCGCGAGATCAGGCCGAGGCCCGCGACGCTCCAGGATTCGCGAGGCCTCCTCAGCCCCCACCTCGGTGCCCGACTCGCCGATGAAGTTCAGCGATCCTTCCAGCGTCCGCGTGTCGATGACGATCTCGATGAGATCGCCGTCGCGAAGCCGTCCAATCGGTCCGCCGGCGAGCGCTTCGGGGGAGACATGACCGATACAGGCACCCGTCGAGACGCCGCTGAAGCGCGCGTCGGTGACGACCGCCACTTGTTTCCCGAACGGCAGGTAGCGGAGCGCACCGGTCAACTGGTAGGTTTCCTCCATCCCGGCGCCCATCGGACCCCGGCAGATCAGCACGAGCACATCGCCAGCGTGGATCCGGTTCGCCTTGATCGCCGCTATCGCTGATGGCTCGGTGAGAAACACCTTCGCCGAACCCTTCAATCGGTACACGCCGCCGGCGTCCAGCACCGAGCGATCGATCGCGGTGCTCTTGATCACGGATCCGTCCGGCGCGAGATTGCCGTGAGGAAAACAGACGGTTGGCGTCAGGCCGTGCGCGACCGCCGTCTCCGGCGACATGATCACATCGTCGGCATCCACGCCGTCGTGCTGGCGAAGCTGACGACGAAGCGTGGCGCGCCGTTCTGAGGACTCCCAGGCGTCCAGCTGCGCATCGAGCGTGATGCCCTCGGCGGTCAGCACGCGGGTGTCCAGCACGCCCATCCGCCGCAGGTGGAGCATGACTTCCGGCACACCCCCGGCAAGAAACACCTGCACCGTCGCGAAATGGCGCGGTCCGTTGGGCAGCGCGTCCACCAGGCGAGGGACAAGGCGGCTGATACGCGCCCAGTCCGCGGAGGTTGGCCGGCGCAGGCGCGCAGCGTGTGCGATGGCGGGGAGATGCAGAATGAGGTTCATCGATCCGCCGAACGCGGCATGGACCGCCAGCGCATTCTGCACGGACGCGTCGGTGAGGATGTCAGCCATCGTCATGCCGCGCTCGTCAAGCGCCATCAGGGCGCGAGCCGACCGCCGCGCCATGTCCAGCCAGATCGCATGCCCGGATGGGGCCAGTGCCGTGTGCCCCAACGACATGCCGAGCGCCTCGCCGACCACCTGCGCGGTCGCGGCGGTGCCGAGAAACTGGCAGCCGCCGCCGGGAGATGCGCACGTGTGGCACCCGACATCGGCCGCGTGTTCCAGGGTGATGTCGCCGTGCGTGAATCGCGCGCCAATGGTCTGCACGCGCGCGGTGTCCTCCCCTTCGATCGGCAGCAGCGTGACGCCTCCCGGCACCAGGACGCACGGCAGTTCGTGGTTTGACGCAAGCGCCATCATCATGGCCGGCAACCCTTTGTCGCAGGTGGCGACGCCGAGCACGCCGCGCCGCGTCGGCAGCGATCGAATCAAGCGGCGGAATATCGTCGCGGCGTCGTTGCGAAACGGCAGGCTGTCGAACATCGCGGCCGTGCCCTGGGATCTGCCGTCGCAGGGATCGGTACACGCGGCCGCGAAGGGGACCGCACGACTTTCCTTGAACACCCGCGCGGCGGCTTCCATGAGAAGGCCGACCTCCCAGTGACCGGTGTGGTAGCCCAACGCGATCGGCGTGCCGTCAGCGGCTCGAATGCCCCCGTGTGTCGACAGGATTAGGAACTCCCTCCCGCCAAGCCTCGCAGGATCCCATCCCATGCCCGCGTTCTGCGACCACCCGAACAGATCGCCCGACGGCCGCTCGCGCAGCATGTCCGCGGTGAATGGCAGCGAGCCGGAAGGCCCTGCTGCATGCGTGCGAACATCGGTCAAGGCGGGGTCGTCGCCGTCGAAGAGATTTTTCATCACACCGGCATGGTAGCGCGTTATCCGCCTGTGCTAGCATCCGCCGCGTGGTGGATGTCCTTCCGGCGGTCGCTAAGCCATCAGCGCACCCGGCCGGTCCATCGGCGGCGGCGAGCACGACCCGTCTGATATCGCTCGACGTCTTCCGCGGCGTGACGATGCTGTTCATGGCGTCGGAGATCCTGGCAATCGCGCAGGTGGCGCGCAGATTCCCCGCGAGCCCCTTCGCGCGATTCCTGGCCAACACGCTCGATCATCGGGAGTGGGTCGGATGTGCGCCCTGGGATTTGATTCAGCCGGCGTTCATGTTCATGGTGGGCGTCGCGCTTCCTTTCTCGATCGCCAGCCGGCGGGCGAAGGGACAGGCCTTCGGCAACATGTTCGCGCATAGCGTGTTCCGTGCGCTCGTTCTGGTGGCTCTCGGGATCTTCCTCCGTTCGCAGGCGCGGCCCCAGACCTACTTCACCTTCGAAGACGTGCTGACCCAGATTGGCCTCGGTTACGTCTTCCTCTTCCTCCTCGCGTGGACGCGGCCGCGAACGCAGTGGATTGCCGTCGGGGTCATTCTGATCGGCTACTGGGCGGCGTTTGCGTTGTATCCACTGCCTGCTCCAGGTTTCGACACGACAATCGCTGGGGTGCCCGCCGACTGGCCTCACCACCTCACGGGGTTCGCTGCCCACTGGGACAAGAACACGAATTTCGCCAACCGCGCCGACCAGTGGTTTCTGAATCTCTTTCCGCGCCAGCGCCCGTTCGTCTTCAACCGCGGCGGATACCTCACGCTCAATTTCGTGCCGTCGCTCGCGACGATGATTCTGGGATTGCTCGCGGGAGAACTCCTCAGGAGCAGTCGAGCGGGCCTGGACAAAGCCCGTATGCTGATCGCGTGGGGCGTCGCCGGACTTGCGGTGGGCGTGGCGCTTCACATGCTGGGCATCTGTCCCATCGTGAAGCGCATCTGGACGCCGTCGTGGACCCTGTTCAGCGCCGGGTGGATCGCGATCTTCCTGGCGGGCTATTACTACCTCGTCGACCTCAAGGCGTATAAACGATGGGCGTTCCCGTTCCTCGTCGTCGGGATGAACTCGATTGCCATGTACGTCCTCGTTCACGTGGCGACCGAGTACGTCGAACGGGCTCTCTTCATTCACCTGGGTCGGCGCCGTTCGAGGTCTTCGGAGCTGCTTACGCTTCAATCGTGGCCGGCTCGACGGCGCTGTTCCTTTTCTGGCTGATGCTTCTCTGGATGTATCGCAATCGGGTGTTCGTCAGGATCTAACCACCCTGTCGCTTGTTCAAATCTCGAGAGAGGATCAGCTTCAGCGTGAGTTTGTCGGATCCGCTGGTGAGGCCGACGCCGATGCCCGCCTCGAGATCGAATGGTTTTCCGGTCCGGTCGACTACCCAAAAGAGCTGGTGGGCCTGTTCGCTGCGGGAATGGAAGTCCTTCAAGGGGCCGAAGTCTGCGTACTCCTCGAGAGCCAAGGCCCATCCGGACTGGAAGTTGTACGCGACGCGCGCCGACGGTGCGAATACAAAGTTTCTGAAACCGTCGTAGGACGTGTCGAGAATCGGGTTGAAGATGACGTCGACCGGCTTCAGATGCCAGCCGAGGATCGGCCTGATCTCCGACGTGAAGCGGTTCGAGTCCCACTGCCTCGCGTTGTAGCTGAACTCGAAGTTGGCGCCGTACACGAACGTTCGCGCATCCGCGTTCGGCACGGCGAAGAGCGTTCGCAGTTTGAATCCATCGAGGCCCCAGCCCTTGTTCTTGTCGCGGCTGTAGAGTGGCATATAGAGCCCCGCCTCGAACCAGTCCGTGACGCCAAGAGCCCACTCCGGTACGCCGTTCAGGGATTTGTCCGGTACGACCGCGCCGGCATAGGCGGGAATCTTCCCGCCTTTCGGGGTGAAGTTGTTGTGCACGGTCAGGTTGAAGGTGCCAACAGGCGCGAGGCCACCATCGTAAACCTGGATCTCGTCGGCTTGCGCGAACGCCAGATCGGGGAAAGCCAGCCACGCAACGACGACGCTCGCCGCCAGACAACGCGCCTCGAGTATTTTCACAGCGGAGATTGTAGCCCGCCGTTTTCGCGAACCGCGAACCGCGAATCGCGAACCGCGAGTTTGAATCAGCGCAGGCCCGACGAACGCTCCCGCACAGTGGTCGCTAGTGAACGCAGACGGACCGCGTCGCCTGCCGCGGCCGCGGCGGCATCGCCTTCGAGCTCGGTGGCCAATGCATCGAGTCCATTTGTGACGGCGGCGGCGCCTTTGTCGCGCCCGTTGTGAATCTTGTCCGCCCGGTCCAGCGCGGTCTTCACCGCGCGCGCGCGTGCCGGCAGGATCCCGTTGCTGCGCGCGAGCTGATCGAGATAGGCTCGCGCCACGACGGCATTGGCCGGCCAGGTAATCCGCTTCTGGTGCTGCGCGTTGAACTCGGTCGAGCGGACCAGGCTCGCGGCGTCGATCTCGTTCTGCGACAGATACTCGCTGGGCGTCAGCTTGAAGACGTCGAGGCCGCGAGCGATCTCGGTCCCATAGATGTTGCCGTTGTACCAATAGGCGGACCAGAAACCGCCCGTGATGAGCCGCGTGGCGTCGATCGGGCCGCGGTCGAAGAAGGCGATCTCGCGCGGATGCGCGGAGTCGGTGAAATCGAATACCGAGACGCCGCCTTGGTACCACGCCTGGGCCATGATGTCGCGTCCCGGCACTGGGATGATCGATCCGTTGTGCGCGACGCAATTTTCCTGCTCAGTCTGCGCGGCCGGCATCTTGTAATAGCTCGCGAAGCGCAGCTTGCGACCGACGATGTCGAAGATCGCGTCAGCTCCCCAGTTGGCGAGATCGGTGGCGCGGCAGCGTGGCCGCGTGCCGCCGCCCCATTCGTCGGTAAAGATCACCTTGGTGCCGTCGTTGTTGAACGTGGCCGAGTGCCAGTACGCGAAGTTGTTATCTGCAACCTGATCCAGCCGAATGGGGTGGACGGGGTCCGAGATGTCGAGCAGGATGCCGTTGCCCGCGCAGGCGCCGGCAGCCAGACCGATTTCCGGAAACACCGTGATGTCGTGGCACTGGTTGGTCAGCGACGTTTTCTGCGTGCCGGGCCCGTGATCGCCGCCGGGCCAGAGGCCCGAGATGGCGCCTGTCGCCGGATCCGCAAAGATGCGGGGCCGGTTGACGACGCGCGACTTTTCCGGCGCGGCGATCGGCACCTGGATGACGTCGATGCTGAAGAGCGCGGTGTTCGGATCGTCCTTGGGATCCCCAGCGGAGCATCCTGCCAGCTCTTCCCCAGCGCGGGTCGTGCCCGTTCCGGATCCATAGATATACAGATTCGCCGCGTCTTTCGGGTCGATTACGAGCGTGTGCGTGTGGGATCCGCGGCAGGTCTGCACCGCGGCGAGCTGCTTCGGGTGCTTCACATCGCTGATGTCGAAGATACGGACGCCGCGGAAACGCTCGGCACTGACAGTTTCCGGTACGCCTTGCGTTCCGCAGTCGATCCGGCCTCGGGTCTGCTCGACCGACATGAACAGCAGATTTCCATGGACCGAGACATCGCCCTGGCCACCGGGGCACACGACGGAGGCAAACAGCTGCGGGTTCTTCGCGGTTTCGATGTCGTAGCTGTTGAAGCCGTTGAAATTGCCGATGAAGACCAGGCTTCCGCTGAACGCGAGGTCGGAGTTGGCGAAGTTCAGCCCGCTTGCCAATCGTTGCGGCGCAGGCGGAGCACCGGCGGCCTGATCGGATGACGTAGTGGTTGCGCCGTTCGGCGCTGTCGCGGCCGCCCGTTCCGGCGCGGTGGGCTCGCCGGCTGGCGCCTTGGGATCAAAGAAACCATCCGGTTTGGGAAGGCTGGCGACCAGCTCCATGTTGCGCGCGGCTTGCCCGGCGTCGCGCAGCCCCGGCTTCAGTCCAACGCGCGGATCCTTCGCAGCCTCCTGCCCGCGTCCTTCGATGCCGATGGCCAGCAGAACGGCCGAACAGCAGAGAAATCTGATGGCGACGGATCTCATTTCTGAAGCTCCTTGAGCATGGCGCGCATGCGATCGATTTCCATGCGCTGATCGGTGTCAACGTCGGACGCAAACGCGAAGATCTCGGACTCCTGGCCAGCGCCCGGCGTCGCGAATAATTCTTTGACCATGATCAGGGCGCCTTCGTGGTGCTTGATCATGAACTCGAGGAAGAGTCGATCGAACTCGGCTCCGCTGGCCCCCGAGAGGCGGTCCATTTCCTGGGGCGTGAGCATGCCGGGCATCAGGGTGGCGCCGTGCATGTGATGGGCGTGCTCGTTGGGAGCTTCCTGGCCGCGGACCTCGAGCCAGCCCCGCATCATTTTGATCTCGTCTGCCTGCGAGACCTCGATTCGCAGCGCCAGCTTGCGCATGTTGTCGCTGGCGGTCCGCGAAGCCAGCAGGTCCGTCATCTCGAGTGCCTGCGCGTGATGGCCGATCATCCCCTGCATGAAGCGCGCATCCGCCGCCGTGTATTGCACACGTGAGAGGTCGACGGCCTTATCGACAGAGATCACGCGAGCCGCCTGCCCGGGGGCCCCAGGCTGGACGATCGGCGCAGACGCCGGTACCGAAGCAGTACGGCACGAGCCGGCCGCGAGCGTCAGGGCAAGCGCGGCAATCCGGGGAGGCGAGGTCTTCAATACCGAAAAGGATATCCCACTATGAGCTAACCGCCCGCTTTCGTGGTCGCGACCGCGGCCTCTGCCGCCACAGCGTGCGCATTAGCGCTGTAGCCATAGACGAATTGCTTGAATTCAGGGTGCAGGGAGTCGGCGCCGAACTTGTACTGCTTCATCTCCTTGAATGCCTGGTCGGCGGCCCAGCCGTCCTGCGTCATCCGATACGCCGCCGTCATCACGCCGGTACGATGCCGGCCTCCAACGCAGTGAACGTATACGGGCTGATTCACCGGATCGTTGACGATCTTCAGGAACTCCGTGAGCTGTGAAGCGGTCGGCGCCTGACGGGTCGTCATCGGAATCTGGAAGTACCGCATCCCGGCATGTTCGGTCAGGCTCTTCTCGTTGGTCTGGGCGTCGTCACTGGTCAGGTCGATCACGGTCTTCACCCCGAGCGACGCCAGATCGGCGTAGTCGCGGCCATTCGGCTGGGCCCCACGGTAATAGTTCGGATTGACGCGTCCGAAGTTGTCGACACGGATGCCGGAGGTCTGGACGACAGTGCCATTCGAGTTCGTCGCACCCTGTCGAGCGGCAACAGGAGATGCCAGCAGAAGTGCCACAAGCACAGCTGTATAGGTACGCGCGAGGGCTGTATTGAGCCGCATAATCCACCTTCCAGACAGGTTTCTGAGAGTGAACAGGTTGTGAGTTCAGCGCCTCGGGTCTTCGCGAAGCGTTACCCTCACAAAGGCAAGCCAGTGCCAGCCGGGTCCTTTAGAGTTATGACGATAGGGGCGCACGGAAGGACGGTCGGGATCGTCCGGATTGAAGGTCGTGCGTCGCCGGAGTGAGGACGCCTGGTCAGGAAATTGGCTGCTCCGGCAAGCTGAAGCAGCAGCAAACTGCTCAGCTTACGGCGTCCAAGGGTCACCGTGCGCTGGTCATTCCTTTTCACCAGTTCTTCAACCGGATATTCCGATACTCCACTTTCATCGGCGGTCCCGCGTGGACCTGCATGCCAATGAGCCCGTCAGCGGGACGATTAGGAGCATCGTCGTCTATGACCACGGTCATCAACCGGCCGTTGATCATATGCGTGAGCATGTTGCCTCGGACAATCAGGTGAATGGCGTTCCAGTCGTCTGTAATGGTCCGGGCCAGCTCATTGGTATCGCCGATCGTCGACAGCAGAATCGGGACACGACCCCCGACGACGTGCGTCATCTGTCCTCGCACCGCAAGAAACAGCCGGCCCTTTTCTTCGTAGTTGTTGCCTGGATACACTTTCCGGCCGTCGAGGTCACATTGATATCCACGCATCGCGAACTTGTTGTCGGCCGTGACGGGATCGGGCACGACCGCGCTGCGGTAATTCACCCCGCTGTTTCCTTCCGGCGTGATGCGGTAATCGAGCTTCAGCTCGAAGTCTTTCGGCCTGCCTCCGCGCCAGACGACGAACGTGTTGCTCTTGATGACGGTAGCCGGTGTGATCTCACCGACGATGGACCCGTTTTCAACACGCCAATAGGCCGGATTGCCCTCCCATGGGTCGAGCGTCTTGCCGTCGAAGATCCGTTGAAAGCCAGGCTCGTCTCCAGCTATGGCTTCGGGTCGATTGCTCTGCTTCGGGGCGTAAGGCGCCGCCGGTGGCAGTTGTTGCGCGGCCAGCGTGCCGATGCATGCGGCGATGAGTGTCATGACAGGAAGATGGCGGAAGCGCGGCATGATTCGTCTCCTTCGCCCTAAGGCACGAATGAGCGGTACCGCCGGATCGGAACTATTTACCGCTCGGTCCCGGGTGACGCCTTACTTGCCTGAGCGTCGAGACCATGTCGGTCCCACCCGATCCGGAACGTCGAGCGCAGTGAAGACGCCCACGGTTTCCATCCGCTCGACGAGCCGGGCACGTTGTTCTTCGAGGGCCTTCACCTGCTCACTGAGATCGGCGAGATGTTTTTCGTAGACCATCATTTCCCCCCAGTACTCCACGAGCAGGTAGCGATTCTCCGAGCCGATGTCCCGCAGGAACGAGCTCCCGAGATACGAACGGCTTCGCCGCGACAGCTTGGTCCATGGGCCGTCGGCGCCGTAGAGGCGCTCGAAGTCGTCCGAGGCCTCGGGCCGTATATCGAATTGCCACACCACTGCAACCACGAACCCTCCAAACTCCTCACAGCATAGTGAGGTGGCGGTGCCCGATCCCAATTCTCCGTCTATCCGGGTCAGCGCAACATGAGCAACGGGACACGAACCGGCGGATCGCACCCGGGCAGATCTGGCAATGCCTCGGTGATGACGATTGGCGGTCGCGTCGCGGGTGGCGCCGAAAGATCGAATAGCGCGGTCCCTACAGGCTCATAGATTAGCACCGGATGATCGAACGCGGCCGTGGTCTGTTGACCCGCAAACCGGCGCTTACACTCTGCGGCTTGTCTCTGGTCGAGCACCGCATACACATGGACGCCGTGCTCGGTCAACCAGGTGACCGCGCGGTCGAGCCAGTCGGGCTCCAGAACGTCATATCGGAGCGTCATGCGGCCTGCGTAGTACCGCAGACTGCCGGATCGCTCGAATGCCAGCACGACGCTGTTCCTGTCAGTGTGCGCTCGAACCAGCCGGCCAATCGGCGCTTCGTGGCGCGCCGCCTGTCGCTGGTCGAACGCTCCGCGTTGCTCTGCGGCGTGGATGTTCCAGACGCCGAGCGTGACGATGGCGGCTCCAGCCATCCAACGAATGGTGCGCCCATTCAACCGGGCCGCGGCGACCATCGTTGACGCGAGCCCGAGCATGATGAACGGCCAGCTTGGCAGGAGAAACCGCAGGTATCCCCACGAATCGAATTCGAGATACGCACAATACTCGCCCCAGAGCACCGCGTCGAACAGACCAATCACGACGAAGACGCGTCGATCAGTGACACCCGGCCAGAGGCGCCGTGCCGGCAAGATCACCGCGGCGATCCCGAGGAGCGCGATCGGCGTCTGCGTCTCGACAAACCACAAGAGATATCGCCCGAGGTTGGGCAGGAAGCGCGACTGCGCAAATTGATCGCTGAATCGACCGTATCCTGAGGTGCTCGGCGAGCCATAAAGATGTTGATTGATGAACGCCACGCCTGCGACGCCCAGCAGCGCGGCGAAGCCGAACATCGCGGCGGGCGTGACTCTCGCCCGGAACGCAGTCTGTTCGGGCGCGCGGCGGATGAAGAACCATGCCGTCATGGGCGCCGCGAGCAGGACCAGGTTGGGACGTATCAGAATCGCGAGCGCGGCGAGCACGCCGGCCGCCAGTGCCGACCGGACGCTTCTGCCGAGCAGAAAGTAAAAGGCGAGCGTCCATGCGGCCATCACCGGCACATCGGTCAGCGGCTCCATCGAATCGAGCACGACCGGACTCGTTGCCAGAAACCAGGCGCCGATAACGCCGGCTGATGGTGACCCGAGCCGGCAACCCAGGCCGTGCGTCGCGAGAACCGCCAAACCGAGCAAGAGCGGCACCACCGCAAACAGCGCACATTGTCCGCCGATCCCCTTCGCTGCGGCCATCAGCATGGGCAAGCCCGGCGCATACGTTGGCACAATCGCCGGCTCGTCCCCGCGTGCAGCCGGCCGGTAGCCAAGCGGCGTGAAGGTCCATTCGCGGTTCGGCCATGGGACTTTCGCAACCCAGGGCTGCGGCACAATCAAATTCCCGTTCAGCCATAAATCGGCCTGGCTGACGTACCCGTACGCGTCGGACGAACCGGCTATCCTCGTGCTGCCTGCAGCCGCGACGATTACCGACAGGACGGCGATGCCGACCGCGATCCTGCCGGGACGTCGCGCCAGTGCGGCTGGCCAGGTGCGAACACGGTCGAGGATCGGGATCAGCGATGTCGCACCGCCCGTCAGGAGGAATCCCGTCATCGCCAGGACGGCAGTGAGAACGGCACGCGAGGGGTTGTTCGATCGGATCCGGATGCCCAGGACCGAGTGGTCGAACCCGCCGAACGCGATCAGCCATAGCGCCCAGCCGAGCGCCGCGCACCCAATGGCCAGCATCGTGACGCGTACCAGCGGGCGGACTGACCGGGCATCGGAGGGCATCAGGTTGCGACGCCCATTGTGCACCGGTCGACCGCTTGCCGTCACAGAGTGAATAACGCGTTCCCCGGCAGACACATTGCTGCCGGGCGCCTCACGTTCCCGGCAACGTCAATGTGATGATCGTCCCCTCCCCTTTCCTGCTGCTGGCGGCGATCTCTCCGCCGTGCGCAACAACCAGATTGCGGGCAATCGTCAGGCCGAGCCCTGAACCACGCGACGTCGTCCCCTTGTAAAACCGGTCGAAGATCTTTGGTAGATCTTCCGGGGCGATACCGGCGCCCGTGTCTGCCACTGTCACGACAATTCGCCCATTCGTCGCCTGGGCGGTGATGGACACGACGCCTCCCGCCGGCGTGTGCCGCAGCGCCACTCATCCGCTCGTGCGCGCGGACCGTCGTACACGCCCGGATAAAGACACCGGCGCCGATGAAAGCCGCCCCAGAAAAAAAACCGGAACAGCAGAAACCAGAACACGACGAGCATGAACGGACCGAACAGGCCGAACCCCCATGGGCGATACCAGCCATAAGGCACGACTATTCCGGCCGGTCCGCCTGCGCCGGGTCCGATCGCCAGCCCATGCGAAAGGCCCG
>JBBQEJ010000150.1:0-12748 GCA_038320555.1 Vicinamibacterales bacterium
TAAAGCCCCTCCCAGCGAGCCCGTGCCGTCGGCCCCGCAAGGCGCCGGAATGCCGGACTACCTCAAGGAAGCGTTTCTCTTCCGATGGAACCTCCTGTTCTTCGGCGGCGGTTTGGCCGCGGCGGCCCTCACGCCACTCGCCCCGGTGCTGCTGCCACTCGTCGGCGCGACAGAGTTGATGTACCTCACGGGCTTGATTTCGATACCGAGGTACCGCGCCGCGATCGATGCCAAGGTTCATGCGGCCCGTCACGCTGATCCGGGCGGCGCGCCGTCGTCGCCGCCCGTGTCGCTCGTCACGATGCTGAGCGGTCTGCCGTCCGACGCGCGCACGCGCTTCGAGCGGCTGCACGCCCGCTGCGTCGAGATGCGCGGCATCGCGGCCGGCGTCCGGGGAACGGCCGGCAACCAGACCGGTGCCGCGGAGGAGATTCGCACGCCCGGCCTCGATCGCCTGCTCTGGCTCTTTCTCCGCCTGCTTTTGTCGAAGGCGGCGCTCGATCGCTTTCTGAAGACGATGAACGGTCAGGAGATCTCGACGCGCCTCGAGGAGCTCCGAAAGAATCTCGCCGCGGCGCAGACGGCCGCCGACGAACGCGTGGTCCGCTCGCTTCAGGACAGCATCGCGATGGGGGAGCTTCGTCTCGACAACTTCGGACGTGCGAAGAAGAACGCCGAGTTCGTCAGCGTCGAGCTGGATCGCATCGAGGAAAAGATCCAGGCGCTCGCCGAGATGGCCGTGAATCGTCAGGATCCCGACTTCCTCAGCAGCCAGGTCGATTCCGCAGCGGAAAGCATGCGGCAGACTGAGAAGGCGGTGAGCGAACTGCAGCACCTCACCGGCCTGGGCGATCAGCTCGAAGATCCACCCGCGATTCTGGAAACTGATCTGCGCGAGGTGCTGCGCAATGACGCCTGATCTGGCGCACCGTCGTCCCGTGGATCTGCCGGCCTGGTTTCCTGCCTGGGCGTCACAGCTGGCCGACCTCTATTTCTCCGGAACGACCGCCGCCTTTGTGCTCTACGGAAACACGTACGATCTCTTCCGGGTCGGCGCGGACGAAGGCTCTCGATACGGCGTGCTGGCGGAGTTCCTGGCCGAGCAGCTGTTCGGCCGCTGGTCGCTCGTGCTGCACTACGATCTGGGCCGCGGATTGCGGGCATTTGCCGGCCGCGACGAGCAACGGCTCAAGGAGATGGTCACAATCGCCAACAAGAAGCTGGGCGACCTGAGCGCGCTGCCGAAAGATCCCGCCGCGACGTTTGCCCTCGTGGATCGGTTCGTGCGCAACAACATCATGGCGCCCGAGGAGGACCGACGGAGCCTGGCGTTGATGATGGATCAGGCTTCGTACGTGTTTCCATCCGGCGAGCCCGGACGGCTCAACATGCAGGCGTCGTCGCAGCTCGTGACCATGCTCAATTGGGCGATGAGCCCGCACGTGAAGCGCCTGAACATGGCGTTTGTCATGATCGACGAGAAACTGGCAGACTTGAGCGATCGCCTGACGGGGAATCCACACGTCGCGACGATCGAGGTGCCGCTTCCGGACCAACCGGTCCGCGAAGCGTTCATCAAGGCCACGACGGCGGACAGTCCGATCCAGGACTTCTCCGACTTCGACGCCACGGAACTGGCGAAGCTGACCGCCGGCATTTCGCTGACTGATTTGAACGTGCTGATCCAGTCGGCCCGCGAGAGCGGCAAGCGCCTCGACGCGAACGCGTTCCGCTTGCTGAAGAAGCGTCTGCTCGAGCGGCAGTGCCACGGGCTTCTCGAGTTCATCGAGCCCAAATGGACACTCGACACGGTTGTCGGACACGATGCCGCGAAGGCGCGGTTGCGGGAGGACGCCGCACTGCTGAAGCGCGGCGCGCTCGACAGCCTGCCGATGGGTTACCTGCTCTGCGGTCCGGTAGGAACGGGCAAATCGTTTCTCGCGCAGTGCGTGAGCGGCGAGATCGGCGTTCCGTGCGTGATTCTCAAGAACTTCCGCTCGAAGTACGTCGGAGAGACCGAAGGCAACCTCGAGCGCGTGCTCTCCGTGCTGCGCGCAATGGGGCCGGCCGTGGTTGTCGTCGATGAAGCCGACGCGGCGTTGGGCAGCCGTGAGTCCGAAGGAGATTCCGGGACATCGAGCCGCGTTTTCGCCATGATAGCCGCGCAGATGGGCGACACGCAGTACCGCGGCCGCATTATCTGGATGCTGCTGACTGCGCGGCCCGATCTGCTGCCAATCGATCTCAAGCGGCAGGGTCGCGCCGAAGTCCACATCCCGCTTTTTTATCCGACCGACGAAGCCGAGATCCGCCAGATGTTCGTCATCCTGGCGAAGAAGCTCGGATCGCGCGTGGCGATCGAAGACGTGCCGCCGATTCCGCAGCTGGGCCAGCTCTCGGGCGCCGACATCGAAGGCATGGTGGGGCGCGCCTGGCGGTCATCGATCCTCGCCGGCGCCGATCACGTGACCCGCGAAGCGCTCGCTGGCGTCGTCGCGGGGTTCATGCCGTCGACACAGGGTCTGGAGCGCGAACTGCAGGAAACCGCTGCGATTCTCGAGTGCACTGACCGGCAGTTCCTGCCGTCCGCCATCCTTCAGAAGACGGACGTTCCAGGGGGCCGCGCGGCGCTGCAGGCGAGGCTCACGGCGATCAAACAATTGGTGAAGGAACTCTAGGAGGCCAACGTGGCAAGAACGAGCTGGTTCGACGATAAAGCGGAACACCAGGCCATTCAGGAACGCGTCAGCAAGCTGGATTCGTTCACCAGCGCGCTGGCCGACGGTGTTGTTTCAGGACAGGAGCTCACCGGCCAGGAACAGCGTCTCGTTTCGGCCATGAAGAAAGTGGAATCGGAGCTGAACGACGAACTGCACTCGAAGGTCACGACCGTGCTCGTCGAGCTGACGGCCTACAACATCATGCGGCTGCTGCACGAGCTGCAGACCGAGCGGGCGCGGATGACGTTGGGGAACAGCTGACGGCGGGCAGTCACTCTAGTCGCTAGCTCTTTACAGAAGGCCAGAAGATCAGAACACGCTCTTTTGAAGACATCGGGTCTCCTGATCTTTTGGTCTCCTGGTTTGAAGCCAGATCTAGTACGTAACTACGATTGTTACCGACCCCTGCCGTCCCGGAGCCCAGACCCAGCGTGGGCCCGCGCTCGATTCATAGGGCCGGTTCAGAAAGTTGCGCATGACACCACGGAGCGCCAGGTGTCGCGCGACGTTCCAGCCGACACCGGCGTCGGCGATGGTATGGCTCCGCGTCGGTACCTCGCTCGGTCCCGCCGCGCTGTGCGAGCCAACCGCTTTGATCCTGACGTACGACGCCACCCTCGCTGCGGCGGCGTGCCGCAGCGTGACGGACGCCGCGCCTGGCGCGACGTCGTCGAGCGGCGTGCCATCGACGGCGTCGCGGCCACGTGAGGCTTCCGCCGTCGCCTCCATGGCGAACCCGCGTGGCAGCGTCGCCTGCGCGTCGACTTCCACCCCGCGCAGTTCCGCCCGCCCGCGATTTCGAAAGAAGAACAGCGTCGCCGGCCCAGCGACGGCGTAGCGCTCGATGAGGTCCGTGATGCGATAGTGGTAGCCGGCTGCCGAGAGGCGAATCGGTCCGGCGCGGTACCGCGCGGAGAGGTCGAACTGCAGGCTGGTCTCCGGCCTCAAGTCCGGATTGCCTTCGATGAAGCCGCGGCCGACCGGGCCGCGATAGAACCGATCCGACAGGATCGGGTCACGGAAGCCGCGGGCGACCTGCCCGGTCAAGGCGAGTCGCTCCGCCGGCGCGATCGTCACCGCAAAGAGTCCCGCCAGCGCCGCGTTCGATACGGATCGATCGCCGAAGAACCCGCCGGCATTCGTGTTGCGCACAGCGTCCACGCGCAAGCCGCCGGACATCCGCACCCGACGCGCGACCTGGGCGTCGCTTTCGGCAAAGAAGCCCACCGCCGTCCGGCGGGCCTCTTCGATCGAGACCGTCGTCGTCGTGGACGTCACGGCCGCTGCCAGGTTGTAGGAGACCGTCGTGTCGAGCGCCTCCAAACCGTAGCGCCCCTGGACGTCCGCGCCAACGTGCAGCCGCGCACGGCCGATGGCGCGCTCGCCGGTGAGCCGCAGCTGCATCTCGCTGGATGACAGGTCCGCGCGTTCGATGTTTCGCGGCCGCGTGGACGTGGCCAGCCGATCCTGATCGGTGCGCTGGCGCCATGAGCCGGCGAGGGCATCGAACCGAAGATTGCGAAACCCGAAGAGCGCGGCGCGCTCATACGAACCGGTCAGTCGATGCGAATCGTCGAACGGGCTCGTCGCGCGAATGATGTCGCCGTCGCTGCGCGGCCGCCCCAGCGCCCGGCCCAAATCGCTCTGCCAGCCAACCGACCATCGTCCGGCCGCGTTCAGATGCTCCCAGCGCGCGCGCGCGCCGCGATCGCGCCAGCCCGAGTTCGGCACGACCCCGGACGGGGCGTGGTAGTCGTCGAAATCGCGCGCGCGGAACGCCACGAGCACGCCGCCCGACCCGTAGCCGGCGGAGACCTCGAGATCGCCGCTCTGTTCAGGAGCGCCGGCGCCAGCCGTCCCGGTGAACCGCGCGTGCATCCCGGCAGAGTAGTCCGGTCCGCGCGTGCGGGCGGCGATGACGCCGCCGAACGCATCCGATCCGTAGGCGACCGAGCCTGGACCTCGCGCGATTTCGATCGTGCGGATGGCGCCGGGATCGAGAAATGACGCGTTCGCGCCGGCGCGCCGCTCCGTCGATGCGCGGCTTTCGTCGACCAGGATCAACGTCCGGCCCCGCGCCAGACCTCGAATGGCCGGCACGGCCGCCTGACCCTCGGCGATAGAGCTCACGCCCGGTACAGTGTCGAGCGCCTGGCTGAGCGTGGGCGGATGCCGCAGCTGCAGTTCCGCGCCGGTGATGAGCGTCGTGGCGGCGCCTGGCGCGGCGTCGATGGTCGGCGCGGCTCCGGTCACCGCGATTAGTTCCGTGACGACGGCGTCGACGATGAGGGTGAGCTGTTTCGTGGTGTCGAGCGCCGTCAGTCGAATCGGCCGGGCGACGCGGCCGTCGGGCAGCACCACGATCACGTCGACGGGCATCTGGGGAGCGACCGGCCACCGGAATCGGCCCGCCTCGCCCGATCGTACGGACCCGTGCTGCCCGACGATCGCGATCTCGGCGCCGACGATCGGCGCGCCGGTCCGCGCGTCGAGTACTCGCCCGTCAACAGGCGTTGCGGTGCCTGGCAGCACGAGCGACAGCACGGCGACGAGCGCCAGAAGCGGCGGCATGCGCGCCTAGGATAGTGCTTGCGGCTGTCGGTTTTCTGCTAGAGTGTAGCCGTTACCCGCAAAACCTGAGATCCGCGATGAAGAGACGAGAGCTGCTCCAATTGGGCGCGGCTGGCGTCGCTGCTTTGGGCAGCGGCAGCCTGCCGCTCGCCGCGCGCGCTTTCCAGACGCCGGGTTCGGGCCAGGGGCAAAGACCGCCCAAGCCTCCGGCGCCTGAAGAAGTCGCGAGTCCGGCGGCGATGGCCGTCGAGGACTGGACGGAGCCCTGGATCTGGCGTCCCTCCGAGTGGCCCGATCAGCCCCTCGCGCTGAACATCGTCGGCAACGCGCATCCCCCGCGTGCGATCTCACCCGGCAACCGGTTCACGCCGCTTTACAGCTTCAACGGTTCGAGTCCCGGACCCACCATTCGCATGCGCGGCGACGAGCGTCTTCTCGTCACGCTCAGGAATCACCTCGGACCGAACTTGAGCCGCGTGCCAAAGGGGCCCGCGCCCGACCCGTTCGAGGTGCGTCCGGACGTGCTCGACGCCACGTTCTGCCGGATGCAGAAGGATGCGGGGGAATCGTGTGCCGCCCCGCCGAATGCGAGAACCGTCTTCGGGCACTTCCACGAGTTCTTCGAGGGCAGTCCGGTCGAGCTGGTCGACACGCGCTGTCTCTCCGGCCACGTGAACGTCCCGCACGGATCACACTCGACGAACCTGCACACGCACGGGCTGCATGTCGAACCCGGCATGAATCCGAATGGCACGGTCGGCGACAACACCTTTCTGTGTATCCTGCCGCGTGCCGACGGGCAATTGCGCAAGACCTCATCGGATCCCTCGTGCCGGACACTGGGGCCGCACGAGCGCATCGGCGCAGCGGAGTACGAGCATCAGCTCGGTAACGTGCAGAGGTCTCGCCGCCGGCCGGGCGCGCCGGCGCAGCCGCACGCGCCGGGCACGCACTGGTACCACCCGCACGCGCACGGATCCACGCAGGATCAGGTCGCGAGCGGCCTGGCGGGCTTCCTCATCATCGAAGGCGATGTCGACGACGCGATCAATCGCGCGATGACGGGGAGCGAGCGGCCGGATCCGTGCGTCAAGACGGGCCCGTACGACTATCGCGAGCGTCTCATGATGATCCAGCGCGTCGAGGTCTTCTCCGTCGATGCCGATGCCGGTCCCAGGCGGGGCCAGGCGCGCATCGCGCCGCCAACCGCGATCAACGGCTCGTTCTCGCCGACGGTGATGTTCATGCGGCCCGGCGCCGTCGAGCGCTGGCGCGTGCTCAACGCGAGCGTGGACGGGCGCGGGTTCAAGAAGTTCATGGTGCTCGAAGGGCACTTCGTGTTCGCGGACCGGCAATTGTGGCGCGTGCTGCCCGGCGAGAAGGACGGCGAGCCGCGTCGCTTCCAGGCGGCGACACGGCAGGACGTCGCCGACGCGACGCGGCAGCTGTTCCAGCTGTCATGCGACGGCATCACGCTCGTCGACGTCGAGAACGGGCGCGCGCGGCACACGATCCGCGACTTGTCCCGGCAGAACGCCGGCACGCGCAATCCGCTCGACCGCCAACCGGCGGCCGGAGAGGATCCGACGCGCGCGATGCTCAAGAACGTCGAGGACTGTTATCGCGATGGCGACAGCCTGCGCAATCTGTTCAATCGGCCGAACGAGATCTTCCTGACGAACGCAAACCGCGCGGACGTCTTTTTCAAGGCCCCCGTTGACGCGGCGGGCAAGGTCTACACCGTTTTCGCGCAGGAGTTCCCGCTCCCGACCGACAATTTCCAGCAACGCCTCCAGGTCGGCATCGCCAGCGGCCGGACCGGATTCGGTTCCGCGAATCCCGCACCCGTCGACGTCGTCGTCGGCTGGATCAAGGTCGCGGGGGACGGCGTGCCTGGCGGCAACTTCGACGTCATGAGCCTGCGCGACGCGCTTCCGCCCGTGCCGCCGTTTTTGCAGCCCGTGCAGAACGACGAGTTGCACGTGCCGGCGGCCGAGGCGGCTCGACGCGGCATCCCGGCCGGCAGCTTCCGGACGCGCGTCGTGAGTTACTCGGGCTACGGACCGACCGACTTTCCACTGATTGAGGTGCCCGAAGCGTTCACGCGCCAGCATCCGGAGCTGAAGGGCCGCCTGTGGGACGAGATCGACGGCGCGCGTGTGCTGCTCCCGCCGTTCTCGCGGACGATGGCCGTCAACGGCAAGTTCGACCTCGCGACCGTCCCGAATCCGCCGGCGCCGGAGAAGTTCGGGCATCACGATCCGCATCACCCTCGGGCGCTCGTCGACACCGCCGAGGAGTGGGTGCTGTACAACTGCTCGATGTCGCTGTGGAGCCACACGAACAAGGACAAGTTCAAGCAGCCGGGGCAATACGCGCTGCACTACCAGGCGTATCCCGTCAGCCGCGCGGAGGGTCAGGCGCGATTCGCGCGCGATCCCGAGTTTCAGATCACGACGAAGGGGGCGGACCATCCCTTCCACATTCACGTCAATCCCTGCTGGGTGACGCGCATCGACGTGCCGGATGAACAGGGCCGCCTGCACAACATCCTCGACGCGCCGCAGTGGATGGACACGGTCTCGATCCCGCGCGGCGGCCGGGTGATCTTCCGGTCGCGGTTCGCCGATTACGTCGGGATGTGGGTCAACCACTGTCACATCCTCATGCACGAGGATCACGGCATGATGCAGGCCGTGGAGTCGGTGCCGAGCGCAGAAAGCGCCAACTACAACCCTCGGACGCGCGTCGCCTCGCACGCGATGCCGGCCGATGACGTGGACGCAATCTACCCGCCGCCGTCGCGCGAGCTCATGTACCGGCAGAGCTTATCGTTCGTCGACTCGAGCCCGGAACTCGGCCAGGTGTTTCCAGGGTTTCCTCTGGACGTGCCGTCGTTGGCGTAGGGACGGGTCGGCCCAATTCATCCGCACGGCCGTTACGTCGGGTGGGCTGAGATTCGGCGCGCGCGCGTTCGCGTTTCGCGCGTGGCTATCAGCCATCAGTTATTGATTTATCCGGTGGAGTTCGTGATTGTCGCGATCAAATAACCAATGAACGAGGGCACGCTCGGCCGCTATCGCCTGGTCGAGCGGATCGGCGCAGGCGGGATGGGGGAAGTGTGGAAGGCGCACGACGGGAGGCTCGATCGAACCGTCGCCGTCAAAATGCTCCTGCGCGGCGCGATCGGCGACGAGACCAGTCTCGAGCGGTTCCGCCGTGAAGCGCTGACCCTCTCCCGGCTGTCGCATTCCGGTATCGCGACCGTCTTCGACTTCGATTCCGCCGGGGATCACGACTTCCTCGTCATGGAATTCGTGCCCGGCGGCACGCTCGAATCCCGGCTGCGGGAGGGTCCGCTGCCGCTCGACGAAGTCCGGTCAATCGGGGCGGCGATCGCGGACGCGTTGGAGGACGCGCATCGGCAGGGCGTTCTGCATCGCGACCTGAAACCAGGGAATGTCGCGCTGACGATGGAGGGTCGGCCGAAGATTCTCGACTTCGGCCTGGCGCTGTTGATGTCGGGCGACGCCATGACCGGACGGCTGACGCAGGCGGGAACCGTGATGGGCTCGCTGGCGTACATGGCGCCTGAACAGCTCGTCGGCGAGCCGGACGATCCCCGCACGGATATCTACGCGCTCGGAGTGACACTCTTCGAACTGGCGACCGGACACCGGCCGTTTGCGCAGGAGCGACCGCAGGCGCTGCTGTTCGCGATCATCAACACGCCGGCGCCGTCCGTGCGGTCACTCCGGCCGGAAGCGGCCGAAGACTTCGATCGGCTGATCGCGTCGTGCCTCGAAAAGGACCGGGCGCGCCGGCCCCCCTCGGCGGCGGCAGTAGCGGACGCACTGCGCACTCTCCCGGTGGTTCGGAGCACGGGTCCGGCGCCCGCCACGGCGAGGGACGCCATTCGCTCCATCGCCGTCCTTCCATTTCGCAACGTTGCGCAAGATCCTGCGCAGGAGTATTTCGCGGACGGCATGACCGAGGCGGTGATCTCCGACCTCGCGCGCATCAAGGCGTTGCGCGTCATCTCGAGGACGTCGGCGATGCGGTACAAAGGCACCGCGCTCTCGCTGCCGGAGATCGCGCGGGAGCTGAACGTAGAGGCGGTCCTCGAAGGGTCGGCGCTCCTCATCGGCGGCCGCATGCGGCTGAACGTGCAGCTCATTGCCGCACGGACCGACGAGACGATGTGGGCGGATCGCTATGATCGCCAGCTCGAGGACGTCCTCGATCTCCAGAGCGAGCTCGCCGGACAGGTGGCACGGGAGATTGCCGTGCAGCTCACACCCGGCGAGGCCACGCACCTCGCGCGGCGGCATGTGGTGAATCCGGAGGCGCATCTCGAGTACTTGAAGAGCCGCCATTCGTCGCTGACAGGATCGCGCGAGGGGGTCGACCTCGGGCTTCGGCACGCGAAGCGCGCGCTCGAGATCGATCCCGACTTTGCCGCCGCGTGGTCGGCGCTCGCGGACTGTCACATCATTCGCGCCGCTCGCGGGATGGCACCGGCCGCGGAAGCCGCCTCGGAGGCCACGGCAGCCGCGCAGCGAGCGCTCGACCTGGATCCCTCCCTCGCCGATGCGTACGTCTCCCTCGGCTTCGTCCAGATGCATACGGGGCAGCTGCAGGCGGGCATCCGATCGTTGCGGCGTGCCATCGAGCTGAATCCCGGTCTCGCCATGGCGCACAACATGCTCGCGCGGGCGCTCTCCTCCTTCGAGAGACACGACGAGGCGCTCGCCGCCGCGCAGAAGTCCGTCAGCCTCGATCCGCTCTCGGTGCTCATTCACACGGTACTTGGTGACGCGTACTACTTCGCCCGGCAGTATGAGAAGGCTGTGCTGTCGTATCGGATGTCGATCGAACTCGACCCGCGTTTCGACGGCGCTCACACGGACCTTGCCCGCTCGCTCGAAGCGCTCGGCCGCTTCGACGAGGCGCGCGCCGCGTACGAGACGGGACGGTCGCTGGCGGGTGGCGTGGCCGGCCCCTCGTTCGGACTCGCGCACCTGGAGGCGGCGGCTGGCAACATAGTAGAGGCGCGACGCATCCTCGCGGAACTCACCGCGGCGCGCGGCGCGCGTGTCGTGTCGGCCTGGGGGATCGGCGTAGTGCATGCGAGCCTCGGTGATGTGGACGAGGCGTACCGCTGGCTGGAGATTGCGGTGCACGAGCAGGCGTCCGGGCTGATCCTGCTGCGTGTTCACCCACGGCTGGATCCGATTCGATCGGATCAGCGGTACTGGCCGCTCGTCCGCCGAGTGGGCCTCGACGACACTGGCTGACTCTGAGCGACGTCGACAATCAGCAATCAGCAATCAGAAATCAGCAATTCCTTAACTTCCCCCTTGCTTTCCGCGCAACGGATACGGGGGACGCTGAGCTTTTTTCACCGGGGTTTTCTTCAGCTCCGCCATCACCAGGTCGATAGCTTTCTCGAGCTGCGGATCGTGCCCGGCGATCACGTCGGCCGGCGTCTGCTCCACGTCCACGTCGGGCGGAACGCCCTCGTTCTCCACGACCCAGCCATCCTCCGGCGTCCAGATCGCGAGGTTTGGCGCGGTGATGCGGCCGCCGTCCATCAACACCGGAAAGCCGAGAATGCCGACGAGGCCGCCCCACGTGCGCTGGCCGACGAGCGGGCCCATCTTGTACTTGCGGAACATCCACGGCAGGAGATCGCCGCCCGAGCCGGCGGTCTCGTCGATGATCATCGCCTTCGGTCCCTGGACGGACGCGAACGGCGTCTTGAGGTCCGCGCCGTAGCGCATCGCCCAGTTCGCGATGAACGGCCGGCGCAGGATGTCGATGTAGTAGTCCGCGACGCTCCCGCCCGCGTTGAACCGTTCGTCGACGATGACGGCGTCCTTCTGAACCTGCGGGTAGAAGTAACGTTTGAAGTAGTCGTGGCCGGAATTCCCCGTGTTCGGGACGTACACGTACGCCACGCGCCCGCCTGTGGCCTTGTCGACTTTCTTGAGATTTCCTTCGACCCAGTCGCGATTGCGGAGCGCCGCTTCGTTCGCGATCGGCACGACCTGAACGGTTCGCGAGCCGGACCCGTCCGCATTCGGCCCGAGTGTGATCTCGACGATCTTTCCCGACGTGTTTTCGAACAGGCTGTAGACGTTGGTCGGCGGCCGCAGGTCACGGCCGTTGACGGCGAGCAGGTACTCGCCGGCCTTCCCGTTGACGCCGGGCTCGGTCAGCGGCGCGCGGAGCTGCGGATTCCAGTTCAGCCCTCCGTACACCTTCTTCAATCGGTACCGGCTGCTGGCGATTTCGAAATCGGCGCCGAGCAGACCGCCAGGCACTGTCTTCGGCTCGGTGAGGCTGTCGCCGCCGCCGACATTGTGATGTCCGACCGACAGCTCGCTCGACATCCACTGCAGCACGCGGTTGAGATCGGTCCGCGTCGCCACGTGCGGCAGGAAGGCGGCATACTTGTCGTGTTCCTTCTTCCAGTCCACGCCGTGCATGTTGGGTGCGTAGAAGTAGTCGCGGTTGATGCGCCACGCTTCGTCGAAAATCTGCTTCCATTCGGCGCGCGGATCTACCCGTACTTCTATCGTGTCGACATCGATCCGCCCCTCCGACGGCTCGACCTTCTTCGTGGTCGCGACGATCGACCAGGCGGCGCCGTTGCGGTACAGCAGCTTTTTTCCATCGGCCGACACGACGTAGTCGCTCGCTTCGGGGACGACCGTGTCGGCCTTGCGCGTGTTCAGGTCGTAGCGATTGAGCGACGTCTTTCCGTCCACGGTCTTCAAGTAATAGATGAGGCCTGCGGTGCCGGTCTGAAGATTCGAGAGATCGGCAGGCGGGATGGGCAGATCCAGGATGCGGTACTCGAGGCCGTCGAGGTCGAGCCGGAAGGGCGGATCTTTTTTCGCGGGCGTCTTGTCTTCGGGAATGGGCCCGGCTGCCTTCTGCTCCGTCGTCTTCTCGGCTGGCTTCTCTTCGGGTTTCTTCTCGTCGGCCGGCTTTTCTTCGTCGCTTTCCCGCGCGAGCGGAGAGACCAGATCGTTCGGCAGTACCGCGAGATAAATGCCCGAGGTGGCATGCATGTCCGCGTTCGATTGCGCGAACCAGTCCTTGACTGGACCTGCGTCGGTGGATCCGAAGAAAAAGAGGTACTTGCCGCTCTTGTCGAAGACCGGATTGCTGACGTCGCTCAACCCGTCGCTGACCTGAAAGGACTTCCCCTGCTCGGCGGAGTGGACGTACACCGTCGTGATGTTGGCCTCGTTGTTCATCGCGTACGCGAGCCACTTCGAATCAGGCGACCACACGTAGCTGATCGAGATGTCGGGGCCGTAGATAGGCTGTGATGCGATCTTCTTCGACGAGCCGCTCTTCACGTCCACCCAGTAAACGCTTTGCGAATTGTCGTAATACGCGATCTTCAGAGAGTCCGGCGACCAGACTGGCGCCGTGTAAAAGCC
>JBBQEJ010000151.1:0-12686 GCA_038320555.1 Vicinamibacterales bacterium
ACGCGGGCCCTCCGACCGGCGTGCTCGCTGACGCCGCAGGGTTCGACCGGTGCCCGGCGCGCGTTTGATCGCCTCGATGCGGCGCTCGCCAATTTCCTAGCGGAGGTCAAACTTGCTGCCTGAAAAACTTGACTCAAACACTCATACTTCTAGGAGTCTAGACTCCTAGGAGTCAAGACTCCTAGGCCGGTACTTGAAGATCGGGCATCGGAGCCGCGGAGAAGAGCCGGCGGCATGGAGCGGCAATCACGCGCGCCCAGCGCGCCGAGCGATTCACGCGCGCGCTGTCGGTCGCAATGCCGGTGTTGGCGTACATCTGGCGGTAGAGCTTCGAGATCATCACGAACGCGATCCGGGATTTCAGCGACTTCACGCACTTCGAGCGCTCCCAGACCTTCGGCAGGCTGTAGAAGTCGTCCCAGACCCCCTGCGTCCGGCGGCGGATCTCGTCGCCATCCATGACTGGATGCGGCGTGTAGACTTTCGGGCGGAGCTCTTGCGGGATCAACCAGTGGCGCGTGATCGGCACGCCGGCGATGCGTGTCGTGTCCTGTTCCATGGTCTTTTCCCACGCCGCGAAATCGACCGTGCCTGGAAACGGCGTGAGCATGACAAATTGCGCAAACGTCACCCCCGCACGCGTCGCGATGGCCGACGTCGCTTCGAACGTCTGGGGCCGGTCGCTGGGCAGGCCGAAGATGAACGAGCCAAGCACGTGGACGCCGGCGTTCTTGAACGCCTGCAGCCGCTCGACCAGCGTCTCACCGGCGTAGTTGAAGTCCTTGTAAACGTCCTTCAACCCCTCGGGGGTCACCGCCTCGACGCCCACGAGCGCTCCCTTGATGCGCGCCTTGCGCATCGCTTCCAGAAACGCCGGATCCTCCGCCGCCTCCATCGTGATCTGCGTGAAGAAGATCATGTCGCTCGGCAGCTTCGCGAGCTTCTCCATCAGCTCGAAGCGCTCCGCACGGAGACCCTCGAGGTACTGCCGCTGGCTCTGGTCGGCCCGCCGCGCCGCCATCTTGATGTCGGTGAGCGTCACCGTATAGAAATTGTCGTCGGCGAGCGCGACGAAGCGGAATCCGCGCCGGCGCAGCTCGACAATCTCCCCGATGACCGCATCGGCGCCGCGCTGTCGTGGTTTCTGTCCATCCGTTCTCCACACCGAGCAGAACGAGCAGTGCTTCGGACAGCCGCGAACGGTCTGCACCGACGCCCACATGTATTTGTTGGGTGGGATGAGGTCCCACCGGGCCGGAAGGAACGAGCTCGCGTCGACCTTGCCCCCTTCGTAGATCAACTTGGGGGCGCCGGCGGCGCAGTCGTTGACCGCCAACCCCCAGGCCACGTCGCCGTCCCCCTTGACGACAGCGTGCGCCCCGCCGAGTGAATGCGGTTCCTCCGGATAGAGCGTCGCGTGGATCCCGCCGAACACGACCCATGCCCCGCGCTCGCGCGCGATCCGTCCAACCTCGTAGCCGCGCAGAGCGTTGCCCGTGTGGATTCCTATCCCGACAATATCGCCCTGGTTGATCGTGGCAGGGTCCAGAACTTCAAGAGTTTCGTCAGTAATAACCGGATCGCCGAAGCTCCGCGGCGTCGCCGCGGCCAGCACGTAGAGCCAGCGGGGGGTGATAACGCCCACGCCGAACGCAAGATGGCTCGGATTTATCAGGTGCACCTGCACTAATGGGATCTCCTCTGAATGGCGGGGTTTCCCGCCCCGGCGGGTACGACTGGCCTGGAACGACCCGCGTGTATTGCTAACCATACGTCGCCAGGCTGTCAAAACACCAGTGCATTCTCCTCGTCTTGCCCAAGCCGACTGTTTCAGGGCAGGATTTCGGACAATTGTATAGAAGGGAATTCTATGCGACCCATTCGGATGGCGCCTGTTCTGTTTCGCACATTGCTCGCCGCCGCCCTCTCGGTAACGGTTGGCGCCCAGTCGAAACAGCCGCCCGCCCCTTCCGATTACGGCCAGTGGGAGACGCTTGCGGCCCAGTCGCGCGGCGGTCTGTCGCCAGACGGCCGCTGGCTCGTGTACGGGCTCAACCGCTCCAACCGTGAGAATGAGCTCCGCATCATGAATGTTGCCGACGGCACCACGATAACCGCGCCGTTCGGCTCGCAGCCGGTTTTCTCGGCTGATTCGAAGTGGATTGCGTATGCGATCGGCTACTCCGAAACGGAGGAGGAAAAACTGCGCAAGCAGAAAAAGCCGGTGCAACGGAAGCTTGGCATCATGAAGCTGACAAGCGGCGAGACCCCGACGAGCGATGTCACAACGGACAGGATCACTACAATCGAGGGGGTCGAGTCGTTCGCGTTCGACGCGGCCGGCACGCACCTCGCGCTGCGACGCTATCCGATTGAAAGAAAGGAACCCCCCGCGCCCACGCTCCCAGCGGCCGACGATGGATCGCCGGCGCCGGGGGCGACCCTCATCGTGCGCGAGCTTGCGACGGGACGCGACACGACTTTCGGCAACGTCGCCGAGTGTGCGTGGCAGGACAAAGGTCCGCTTCTCGCGTTCACCATCAACGCCGACGAGAAGATCGGCAACGGCGTGCACCTGTTCGATCCGTCGACCTCCGCGCTGCGTGTGCTGGATTCGGCCGCGGCCGGATACGTCGGGCTCAATTGGCGCAAGGACGCTGACGACCTCGTCGTATTGCGGGCCACGACCGACGAGCGGCATGAGGGCGCGACGCATGCCGTCATCGCCTGGACACCAGTGAGCGCCGCCGAGCGGTCCCGCCATGTCTACGAGCCGTCCTCGGATCGCAGCTTCCCCGCCGGCATGCGCACGGTGGCGTTCCGAAAGCCGTCGTGGTCAGAGGAAGGCGACATTGTGTTCCTCGGCATCGCGCGGTGGAACGACAAGCCCGCAAAGGACAAGACCAGGAAAGACGATAAGAGCGAAACTGCCGACGACGAGGAAGAGCCGGCGGCGGTTGATGTCTGGCACGCGCGCGACGTCGAGGTCATCCCCCGCCAGAAGATCAGCGCCGCCAACGACCGCCGCAGGAACATGCTGGCTGCATGGCATGTCAGCACCGGCTCATTCGTCCCGCTCGGCAAAGATCTCTTCGAGCAGATCACGCCGATCAAGCGGCAGAAACTCGCGGACGTCGCAAGCTGGCCGGCGTACGCGATGGACCGCAGCATCGGTCGCGCGGCCGCCGACCTGGCGCTGGTCGATCTCTCGACTGGAACGCGCACGAAGCTCATCGATCGCATCGACGACGGGTACGTCCAGGCGAGTCCGGGCGGGCGCTACCTCCTCTTTCTGAACGCGGATCATTGCTGGACGATCGACATTCGCTCCCGCGCCATCACGAACATCACCAAAACCGTCCAGACCTCGTTCGTCAATCGCGAATCCGATGCGACGATCAAGCAGAAGCCGACGTTCGGCGTTGCAGGATGGACGAAAGACGACGAAGCGGTCATCCTGTACGACAAGTTCGACATGTGGCAGGTCGCCTCCGACGGCTCGCGCGCCACGCGCCTGACCGACGGCGCCGCCCAACAGGTGCGTCATCGGTATGTCCGCCTGAACCCGGACGATGAATGGATCGACGTCGAGAAGCCTGTCGCCGTCAGCCTGTTCGGCATCTGGACCAAGCGATCGGGGTACGGCTGGCTGAACGCCGCGGCAAAGTCCGTGGAGCATCGCGTGTGGCTCGACAAGAGCGTGACCGGATTGGGAAAGGCGAAGAACGCGGACGTGTACTCGTACGTCGCCCAATCCTTCGAAGATTCCCCCGACATCTTCGTCGGCGGTCCTGATCTTCCCTCCGCCAAAGCTGTGACGGCGACCAACCCGTTCCAGGCGACGTTCGCGTGGGGCCGCGCGGAGCTCGTCGAGTATAAGAGCGAGCGCGGTGCGCGTTTGCAGGGCGCGCTGTATTACCCCGCCGGCTACGAGGCGGGCAAGAAGTATCCGATGATCGTGTATCTCTACGAACGCCTCTCGGACGGACTCCATCGGTACGTCGCGCCGTCAGAGCGCGACTACTACAACACAGGCGTGTTCACGAGCCAGGGCTACGTGGTGCTGCAGCCCGACATCGTGTTCCGTCCGCGCGAGCCGGGCGTCTCGGTTGTGGAATGCGTCGGGCCGGCAGTCAAGAAGATCGTCTCGATGGGTGTGGCCGATGGCGCCCGCGTCGGCGTCGTTGGCCACTCGTGGGGCGGTTTCGATACGGCGTACCTGACGACGCACACAGACATTTTCGCGGCCGGGGTTGCCGGCGCGCCGATCACGGATCTCGTCAGCAACTACGGCAACCATCACTGGAGCTCGGGCATCGCCGAGACGGACCACATCGAAACCGGGCAGCAGCGCATGGAGGTGCCGCTCTACGAAGACTTGCCCGCGTACATCAGGAATTCCGCGGTCTTCACCGTACAGAATATGAAGACGCCGCTCCTCATCGAGGTCGGCGACGGCGATGGCACGGTGTTCTGGCACCAGGGGATCGAGCTGTACAATATCGCCCGGCGCGCGAAGAAAGATGTCGTGCTGCTCGCGTACGCGGGCGAGGATCATGGGCTCCGGAAAAAGGCGAATCAGATCGACTACCAGCACCGCATCCTTCAGTGGTTCGGTCACTACCTCAGGAACGAGCCGGCGCCTCCGTGGATCACGAGCGGCGTCAGCGTACTCGAGCGCGAGCAGGAACTGCAGCGCGCCTCGAAGAAGGGGAGCTAGGGCCGTGGCAGGCGTTCTGGACGTCCTCGGCCTTGGTGAGAGCTCGGTCGATCACGTCAACCTTCTGCCAACGGCGCCGCTGGCCCGAGGCACGGCCTCGAAGCTCCGTATTTCGTCTGCGTTCGACGCGGCGGGCGGCCAGGTCGCGAGCATGCTCACGGCGTGCAGCGGCCTCGGGCTGCGGACGGGGTATCTTGGACCGCTCGGAAGCGATGAGAACGGCCGGCTGATCCGCAACGAGCTCGAGCGGCGCGGCGTGGACATGTCGTCGGTCATCGTTCGCGACGCACCGGCGCGGTTCGCGATCATCCTCGTGGACGAATCCACGGGCGAGCGCACGGTGCTCTGGCACCGCGACCCGCGCCTCGACATCGCGGAGGGGGAAATCGACCCGGCCGTGCTCACTGCGCGCGTCCTGCATGTGGACGATGTCGATGAGGAGGCGGCCATACGGACAGCCCGCCTTGCGGCCGCCCGTGGGATGCTCGTCACGAGCGATCTGGATCGCGTCACTCAGCGGACGACCGAACTCGTCGCCAGCGTGTCGATCCCGATCTTTGCCGAGCACGTGCCGCCGACACTGACCGGCGAACGCGACCCCGAACGCGCGTTGCGCAAGCTGCGAAGGAATCACAGCGGTGTGTTGTGCATAACGCTCGGCACCGCCGGTTCGATGGCGCTCGATGGTGACCGCGTAATTCACGTCCCCGCATTCAGCGTCCATGCGGTCGACACGACAGGCGCCGGCGACGTGTTCCGCGCTGGATTCGTGTATGGCCTGCTGGCCGGGTGGGCGACATTGGATGTGCTGAAATTCGCGAACGCGGCGGCTGCCGTCAGCTGCACGCGTCTGGGCGCGATGGGTTCGGCGCCGACGCTGACCGAAGTCGAGCAGATGCTCGCCGGCGAGTTCGTGGCGGCACGGTAGGGAAGGTGGCTGGCACCTGATTATGCAATGGACAACACGCGCGAGTATTTCGATCAGGTCGCGTCGCAGTGGGATGCGATGCAACGCCAGTTTTTCGGCGAGGGTGTCAGGCGGGCCGCGATTGATGCGGCCCGGATTGGACCCGGCATGCTCGTGGCCGACATCGGCACGGGGACCGGGTTTCTCGCCGAGCGTGCGCTCGACACGGGCGCGCGCGTCGTGGGGATTGACATCTCCGACGCGATGCTTGCCGAAGTGCGCGCGCGATTGGCGGGACGCCCTTTCGAAGCACGGAGCGGCGACGCCGCGGCGCTGCCCTTCGACAGCGGCGAAGTGGACGCCGCGCTGGGGAATATGGTCCTCCATCACGCCGAAGATCCGCCGGCGGCGATTCGCGAGATGGCGCGCATCCTCAAGCCCGGCGGACGGCTCGTCATCACAGACGCCGACACGCATTCCCACGAATGGCTGCGTTCAGAGCAACACGACCGCTGGCTCGGGTTCGATCGCGGCGATATACGCCGCTGGTTCCGGGCGGCTGGACTGGAGGACGTGACGGTGGGTGATACCCATGAAATCTGCTCGCCGACGTCCACGTGCGGCGCCGAAGCGGCAATCACGATCTTCATCGCCCACGGCCGCAAGCCGATCGGCTGATGATTCCGATCGTCGATGAAGCGACACTCCGCGCGTCCGTGACCCCGGAACGCGCGGTCGCGACAATCCGCGAAGCTTTCCGCGCGGACGGCGAGGGCCGGACACGCGTACCGCCGGTCATCAACCTCGATATTCCCGCCGCGCGCGGCGAGTTTCACATCAAAACGGCGCACATCGAGGGCATGCCGTACGTCGCGGTGAAGATCGCGTCAGGGTTCTACGACAACCCGGCGCGCGGGCTGCCGACCGGCTCGGGTCTGATGGCGGTGTTCGATGCGGCAACCGGCGTGCCGGCCGCGCTGTTCCTCGACAACGGCTTTCTCACCGACATCCGGACCGGCGCTGCGGGAGCGATTGCGGCTGACGAGCTCGCGCGATCACGGATCGATACCGTCGGCGTAATCGGCTCGGGACTCCAGGCCCGCCATCAAGTGCAGTGCCTCAGAATCGTCCGCGATTTCCATCGCATCGTCGCGTGGAGTCCCACGCGTGCCGGCCTCGACGCGTACTGCGGCCAGATGCGTGACGAGGGCTATGATGTCCGCGCGGCGAGTAACATCGAAGAACTGTGCGCCGCCGCTGACCTGCTCATTACCGCGACCCCGGCGCGCGATCCGCTGGTTCGCGCGGAGTGGCTGCATGAAGGGATGCACATCAACGCCGTCGGATCAGACTCCCCCGGGAAACAGGAGCTCGCGGCCGGGTGCCTCCGCCGCGCGGACCTGGTAGTCGTCGACCGCTTCGCGCAGTGCGCCGCATTTGCCGAGCTCCGCCATGCGATCGATGCCGCGCTCTTGACCGCTGCCGGCGTGCACGGCGAGCTCGGCGCGATTGTGGCTGGACGAAAGCCAGGCCGGACGAACGATCGCCAGATTACGATCGCGGATTTGACAGGCGTCGGTTTCCAGGACACGGCAATCGCCAACGCGGCGCTTCAATGGGTCTCCCTCTAGGTTCTAATCGGTTCGGTTTTGTCGGGTTCGACGGAGTGCTTATGAATTCAGATCGGCGGGCGTTCCTTCGGCTGGCGGGTTCGGCAGCGGTATGCAGCGCCGGAGGGCGGCCGCTGATCGGCCGCGCGTTTGCTCGTGGCTTCGGCGAGGCTGGACCCGCCTCTGGCTACGGCGCGGCAAGCCAGGCGCCTGCGATCGTGACCTCCGAAGGGGCACGGCCGTCCGCGGCCTTCGGCGCGACGGCCGGCGACGTCGACGGTACTCGCGCGATCATCTGGAGCCGTACCGATCGACCATCCCGTCTGGTGGTCGAGTACGCAACCACCGAGTCGTTCGCAAATCCGAGCCGCGTCGTCGGTCCCGCGGCGCTCGAGGCCACCGACTACACGGCCCGCGTCGATCTCTCCGGCCTCAGGGAGGGCCAGCGCATCTTTTATCGTGCGCGATTTCAGAGCCTGAAGGACCTCGGCGTCTGGAGCGAACCGATCGCCGGCACGTTCACGACGCCGCCGTCACGAAATTCGCCGCGGGATGTGACGGTTGCCTGGACGGCCGACACGGTTGGCCAGGGATGGGGCATCAACCCGGACATGGGCGGGATGCTGCTCTACGATGCCATGCGAAAAGCGGGCGCAGACGTCTTCATCCACGTAGGTGACACGATCTACGCCGACGCGCCGCTCCAGGCGGAGGTGACCCTGGACGACGGCCGCGTGTGGCGCAATCTGGTGACGCCAGAGAAAAGCAAAGTCGCCGAGACGCTCGACGAGTTCCGCGGCAACCATCGCTACAACCTGCTCGACGAACACGTGCGCCGCTTCAACGCGTCGGTGTCGCAGTTCGTCATCTGGGACGATCACGAGGTGCTCAATAACTGGTATCCAACAGAGATCCTCGGAGCTGACGCCGTGCACACGGAGCACAGCGTCGCGCTCCTGGCGGCTCGCGCAAAACGCGCATTTCAGGAATACACGCCAATGCGCTTCGAGCCTTCTGACCCTGAGCGCATCTATCGCGCGTGCCGGTTCGGACCGCTCGTCGAGATCTTTGGATTCGATATGCGCAGTTATCGCGGCGCCAACTCAAAGAATCGTCAGACGACGCTGTCTGAGGAGTCCGGAATCCTGGGCGCAGCGCAGGTCGACTGGCTGAAGCGGCGGCTCCTCGCATCTTCCTCAACATGGAAGATCATCGCCGCCGACATGCCGCTTGGTCTCGTCGTCCCTGACGGTGCCGACTTCGAAGCCGTGGCGAACGGTGACGACGGTCCGCCTCTCGGCCGAGAGCTGGAGCTCGCGAGCCTGCTCAGATTCATCCGCGATCGGCGGATCCGGAACGTCGTGTTCGTCACCGGCGACGTGCACTATTGCGCCGCGCACTACTACGATCCAGCCCACGCTGCGTTCACGGAGTTCCACCCGTTCTGGGAGTTCGTCGCCGGCCCCGCGCATGCCGGCACATTCGGGCCGTCTCCGCTCGATCGCACGTTCGGGCCACAACTGAAGTTCATCGGGATCCCGCCCGGGATGAAGGGCAATCGTCCACCGAGCGACGGCCTGCAGTTTTTCGGCACGCTGCGGGTCGATGCAAAGACGCACGCGCTGGCAGCGACGCTGCGCAACGCCGGCGGGGAGACACTATATAAGGTCGAGTTGCCGCCCGAGAGGTGAGTCGGGGAGGTGACGAAGGGAACGGGTCCACAACGAAGGAACGGAGAAAACGGAGACGAACGAAGAAGAAACGCTTTTTCTAAGAGAGTATTCTTCGTTCGTCTTCGTTAACTTCGTTTCTTCGTTGTGAACCCGTTCCCTCCGTCCCCTCCGGGCGCTCGCAGTGGCGGGAGCACGCCTTCAATCCGCGCGCGAGTTGCCTCGAGCCAGGGCGGCAGGACCAGCGATTCGCCAAGGTGCGACGGATCTTCGTCGGTGGCGAAACCGGGGCCGTCCGTCGCGATCTCGAAGAGCACGCCGCCAGGTTCTCGGAAGTACACGGATCTGAACCAGAAGCGATCGATCACCGGTGTTGCGCCGGTGCCGGCCGCTTCGATCTGCGTCCGCACGGCGATCTGATGCGCGTCGTCGTCCACCCGCCACGCCAGATGGTGCACGGAACCGACGCCCCAGGCGCCGCGCGGCAAATCGCGCGCCTCGCGGACGTCCACGGCGCCCCAGGCGTCCTTGAAACCGTAGCGAGTCCATCCATTTTCAGTGCCGAGGCGCTCGAAGCCCAGCACGGTGGTCATGAAATGCACGGTCGCCGCCTCTTCGCGCTCCCACAAGCGCCCGCTGTGCAGACCCCGCACCTGATGGTCAGCCGGGACGGTGCTTCCCTCCCACGGTGTAAAGGGTCGCGTGGAATTCGCGAGACCTTCAGTCAGCGCCAGACGGAGGCCGTGCGGATCAGTGAGCGACAGCACCTGCGCACCGAAACGGGTTTCCTCGGCATCGATTCGCGCGCCATATTTTTGCAGCCGCGTGCCCCAGTACGGCAGGCTGCCGAACGGCACCTCGAGTCCGACCTCGACGGCCATGCCGTGCCCCAATCGCGGCGGCGCGAGGTGCCCCCATGGGAAAAACGTCAGGTCGGTTCCCGGCCGTCCTTCCGCGTCCGCATAAAAAAGGTGATAGGTCCCCGGATCGTCCTGGTTGACGCTTCTCTTGACGAGCCGCATGCCAAGAACGCCCGCGTAGAAGTCAAGGTTCTCCTGCGCGGGGCCGGCGATAGCCGTGATGTGATGAAGTCCGTTTACTCGTCTCTGCATGGAGTCCGATCCTAGCAGTGTACGGTAAAGAGGTGGGCGCGACCCGCTTCCAACCGTACGTAGAGGCCCCGGTCGAGCAGAGCATCGCGCGTCCAGCGATACGACAAGTCCGTGAGTCGATCTTCGAAGTCGAAGACCTCGCCCGGGAACAGATCGCCGCCGATCTCCACATACGCCTGTGAGGTGGCCGCACCGAGGTTGACGGTGACCACGGCAAGTGAGTCGGCCGACCGCCACCGATAGGCGACGATCTCGGCGAACGAGTGATCTCCGGCGGGCGAGACTCTCAATAGCCTCCAGTCGCCGTCGTGGAGGACCGGGTCGCGCGCAAACGCGAGCGCGCGCCTGTATAACGCGCAAACCGCCTCATCAGGCGGCTCCTCAGGCCATCGTCCGAGCTGCACAGGGACCTTGATGCGCCTGCCCTCCAGTTGCCCGTCAAAAAAGAGACGCATCCCGGGCACTGATACAAGCAGGGACGCCGCTCCAGCGAGAAGTCCTCCGAACGTCGCGGCGCTCCTGAGTTCGTCGTGGTTTTCGAGAAACCGCACGAGACGGCTTGGATCCGGAAAGTCCGCCGAGAGGAGATCACGTGTCGGTGCCGCGCGCTCGGGCGAGTTTAGACCGTCAAGCAGGCGCTTGTCGTAGGCGAACGTGAAGCCGTGATCGAGCAGCCGACCTTCGAGGCCCCAATAGACTTCGGCGAGATAGACGAATTCCGGCAGCATCCGTGTGGTGTCTGGCCAGAATTCAGCGGCCGGACGCGGCCACTTGTCGCGGAGCAACCGACGCCACGTGCGGTCGAACACATCGTTCAGCACGAGCATCGCCATGTCGCAGCGGACACCGTCGCAGTGTGCGGAGATATCGCGGAGCGTAGCCTGCATCGCCAGGCGCGTATCCGGATTGAAATAATTCAATTGTGCGACGTCCGTCCAGGGTGCGAAGTGCGGATCGCGGCCGCACGCGATCGGAATCGAGCGTCCACGGACCTCGACCGGACGAAAGGCCGCCGGCGCCAGGCGCTGGTCCTCCTCTGTGCCGAGAATGTAGCGTTCCGGATGAGCCGCAATCCATGGGTGATCGAATCCGGTGTGATTCGGCACGAAATCGAGAATCAGCAAGATGCCGCGGCTCTTCAACTCGCGTCTCGCGGCGTCCAGCCCCTGCCAGCCCCCCATCCGATCGTCGGGCTCGTAGGCCTGGATGGAGTACGGCGATCCGGGCACATCCGACTCCGCCCAGCCCCGGAGGATGCGATCGTATTCGGAGACCATCCCGGGATCGACGCGCGCGATATCACGCCCGATGGCGCTCCGCCGCCAGACGCCCATCAGGAACAGGACGTCGAACCCCTGCTTCGCAATACGATCCCATCGGTTGCCTGGAACGGTCGCGAGAGTGACGGGGCGCCGCTCCTCGCGCGAGACCCGTTCGAGCCACGGCCAGGCGCTGATTTCGAGAAGAAGCGGATGTTTTCTCATCGGGTTCTACGAGGTTCTGCTGGGTCCTATGAGGTTCTACGAGGTTCTGCGCGGTTCTGCGCGGTTCTGCGCGGTTCTGCGAGCTTCGTCACCGTGGAAAGATAGAATCGGCTCAATGCCTCGATTCAAGCTCCTGATCGAATATGCCGGCACCCGCTACAGCGGCTGGCAGATTCAAAAAAACGCGCGCACGGTGCAGGGAGAAATCGACCGTGCGGTGCGCCAGGTGTCGAAGCGCCGCGAGTTCGAACTGTACGGATCAGGACGGACGGATGCCGGCGTGCACGCGCTTGCGCAAGTCGCGCACCTCGAGCTGTACACGGATCTGGCGCCGGAGCTGCTTCGGCGGAAACTGAACGACGAGCTCCCCTTCGACATTCACATCCGCGCCATCGACAAGGCCCCCCACCGCTTTCACGCACGTCACGATGCCCTCGCGCGCTGTTATCTGTATCAGATTTCACGGCGCCGTACGGCTCTCGGCAAACCGTTCGTCTGGTGGATCCGCGAACCGCTCGACGTCGCGGCCATGCGCGAGGCGTCGGCCGCGTTCGTCGGAATGAAGAACTTCGATATGTTCACCGCGGATGACCCGGACGAAAAATCCACGCGGGTGCTGGTAGACGGTATCGACATCGCGGAGGCCGGCGCGTTGATCCTGATCCGGGTGCAGGGCTCGCATTTCCTGTGGAAAATGGTGCGCAGGATGGTGGGCGTGCTGGCCGCCATCGGCCGTGGGGAGTTGAAAGCGTCCGACGCTGCGCGTTTGCTCAACGAGCCGCCCGGCGCAACAGCCACCCCGGCGTCGCTCGCGGCGCCCGCTGCAGGTTTGTTTCTTGAAACGGTGCTCTACAAAGGAGATGCTGCACCGGGTCCGATCAGACCGGTCCTGAATGTCGAGATGTAGCTGTGAGATTGGAAGGAGACACGATTCATGTTCCCAATCGGTGACGACGATAGCTCTCGCAGAACTGTTCCGCTGGTCACGTATGCCCTGGTGGCTCTGAACGTCCTGTTCTTCTTTGTAGAGCTCAGTGGGGGTGACGCGTTCGTTGGGAAGTGGGCCTTCATTCCCAGCCGCTTCATGGCCAATCCCGCGGCTGACTTTCCCACACTCTTCACTTCCATGTTCATGCATGCCGGGTGGCTTCACCTGGGAGGCAACATGCTGTACCTATGGATC
>JBBQEJ010000152.1:0-12305 GCA_038320555.1 Vicinamibacterales bacterium
CGCAACCCGCCAATCTGCCGGGTGATGTACCAGGAATATGCGACGACGGCTGCCAGCGTGATGATCAACCCGAGGAGCAACGCGGTCGCTGGTGATCGGCCGTGCGCAGGTTTCGGTGGCACAGGCGCGAGAATACAACAAGGCTGACGAATGGGTCGCAGCATCTGGGCCGGGGGCCTGAAGACCCCGGCCTACACCCGAAGGCCGATACAGCGCGGTCGCTTCGGGTCTGTGGACCCGGCCTGGTTATTTTCCCAACGCCCAGGCCACGCCGTTGCCGAGGAGACGACGGAACTCGGCGTTCTTGAAGTCGTCTGGATGTCCGAGCGACGTATAGAACACCCGCGCGTGCTTCGTTCCGTACACGTGCGTCCAGGCGATGGGCTCACCCGGCTGGCCCGGTATCGCCCCCATTAGCAACGCTGTGGTGCCCTTCTCCAAGGGGCTGACCTTGTAGAGAGAACCCGCCCCGGCAAGTCGGGCCACTGAAATGTCCTTGAGGATTGGATGGGTTCCTCCGCCTGGCGCGACCGTCACAGTCGTAAGCGGACCTTCAGCATGATGGTTCGTGTAGTGCCCCCCAAGCACTTGCGGATCAAAGTCCTGCCATGTTGAATGCGCCGCGCCTGCTGGCGGATCGGCCGGCCGCAACGCAAACGCATGGCACGCGGTGCGGATGCCCACGAGAGGCTTGCCGGCGGCAAGATGCGCACGCACGGCATCGAGCTGCTCGCTCGGCGGCGTGCGGCGGCGAACGCTCACTACCAGCAGATCGGCCGTCCGTAGCGCGTCCACGAGGCCCGGAAAATTGTTCTTGTCCGCGGCGTCCTGTTTGACAATTGTCACGCGGTAGCCTCGCGGTCTGAGGTCTCGATCGGCAAACTCCGGCAGTGTTTCCCACGTGTGGTATTCGTCTTCGCCAATCATCACGACGACATGCGGAGATCGAGCCGTCCTCGCGGCGGGAAGGCTCACACTCACCAGAATCGCGACGAGGACGATAAGGGCTCTGGTCATTACTTGAGGCTCTTGATAAACAAAATGACCGACTCGATCTGCTGATCGGTCAGGACGCCCGAGTAACTCGGCATGCTGACGTCACCGCGCTCATAGCCCGACACAATCTTGGCCGCCGGCTCGAGGATGGATTCTCGCAGGTACGCCTCGTCCGCGATCACCGGCGCGGCGCGGTTGGCGAAGCTGCGTGACTGGCCGTAAAGTCCCTTCCACGTCGGACCTGCCATGGGGATTGCCGTCGCGGCGGTCGAGTGGCACGCGCTGCAGCCGGTGAGTTGATACAGACGACGCCCTTCCTCGAGGCTCGCTGGAGCCGACGTCCGCATCGACGGGGCTCTGGGCGTCAGATCGATGGTGACATCGCCAAAGCCTTCCGCCCGTGGGTCGAACGGCGGCAGCTCGTAAGGCGTGAACGACGCGCTCTCCGTGAACTTCGCGCCACCCGCGGTCGCGAGCGACCAGCCGACGCGCATCTGCATTACCGGCTTCATCTCCGGCACCCCAACGAAGACGCTCTGTCCGTCCTTCGAGAGATACGCGCGGCTTGCGGTGGACCGATCGATCCCGCGCGTCCCATCGGCTTTGAACTGCGGCGAGCCGTATTGGTAGGTGCGCTTGTAATGCCAGCTGGCGATCGAATAGGTGTCGGGGTCCGTCGCCGTCGCCGCATCGAGCGCGACGTCGAACCGCAGGAGCACGCCTTTGTCCATCGGCACCACCTCACGCGGAAGCGTGGAGAGCGCCCCCGTGTACCGCACGCGGCCCAGTCCGGCGAGCCGGGTCGCTGTCGTTCCCCAGCCAAGGATCTGGAAACCGGCAACATAGAGCTGGCCGTCGGCGGGATTCACCGAACCGTTCAATGTCGGAAACTCGAACGCGCGCGTGATACTCACGACCGCGGCCTGCGGCTGCTCGGCCCGGTTGTTGAGCATCACGCGAAAGAGCTCGGGCCTGTTGAACCCGATGTAGACGAGCGTGTCGTTGAGCGGCCCCATGCGTGCGCCAAACAGCCACAGCTGCGAAAGAGCCGAGGCGTTCACCTCGTGAGGAATCCACGTGAGCGGTTCGGCGATCGGCCCGGGGTACACTTCGCGCGGGAGCTTATCGCTGAGGAAGCCGTAGAACTGTTTGTCCCGCACGATGTGCAACGGCGTGCTTGGAATGTAGTTGCCCTGCTGATCGCTCGCGGTGACGAGCCCCGTGCGCAGGTTGACGCCGATGCTCGGCTGCCGGAACCCGTAGCCGAGTACCGTCGCTTGCCGGCCGTCGGCCGAGATGCGAAGCACGCTCCCGTTGTGTTTGCCGATGGTCGTCGCCTCCTGACCGCCCTTGGCGATGACGAACTCACCACCGGGCGCAAGCCGCAGCGTGCTCGGGAACTCACGCATGTCGGCCGTCTGCGCGAACGCGTTCGAAAACAGCTCGTGGACGTCGGCCTCGCCGTCGCCGTTCGTGTCGCGCAACCGCCAGATGCCGTTTCGATCGAAGACAAACACCTGCTCGTCGCGAATTGCGAGGGTCAGAGGCTCGTGCAGTCCGGAGGCGAAGCGTTGCCAGCGTACGACTCCGCTGGGATCGTTCAGGCCGCGAATGAACCAGACGTCGCCGTCGAGCGTGACGCCGACGCCGGTGCCGTCCTTCAGAAACTGGATGTCGCCGAGGCGCACGTCGCGGCGCCAGGGGTTGTCGAGCGGCAGCGCGACGTCGTCCACGACATAGGCGCTCTTCGCGGTCGACCGCGTGACCTTACTGGTGACTTCCTGCGGCCACCTGCGCGCAGGAGGGTCTCTGGGAATTGCGCGCGGGGCGATGACCTGTGGCACGCCGTTTGTGAATGCGGCGCAGAACTCAACAGGATCTGTGTGGGCCGGCACTCGAACGACCCATACCGAATCGGAGGCCCCGGAAGCCGGCCTGGCGCTTATGGCTGACAGGCGTTGAGTGACGAGTTGTGCGTCCGGCCAGCCGCTGAGAGTCATTGCCGTATCGTTCGCGTTGAACCCGAGCACGAGCCAGAGCAGCTCGCGCGACGGCCCGACGTGGAACTGCCGGACCAGAGTCGCGGGACTCTCGTGTTCAGCGCGCGTGATCCATTCGCGCACCTCGGCGCCGCCCGCAGTGTATTCGAGGACCGCCCCGCCGCGGACCAGGCTGATGGCCTTGAACCGTCCCGCCTCCTCCGACAGCGGACCACGCCCGACTTCCTCGACGCTGGGCGCAGGCTCCCGGGGATCCTTCAGCGACAGACGTTCGCCGATCTGCCAGCCTGGGTAGATGCCATTGGCCAGCCAGACCTGTCCGTCGGGCTCCGGCGCCGGAGATTGGCCGCCGGGTGTCTTGCGGTCAGGCTCCTTGTACGACCCAGGCGCCAGCGCTTTCGGGGTCACACCCTTCCCGCACCACATGGCCGCAACGCGGAGGAGATCCGTGTCGAAACCCGCCCAGCATCCTCCTCCGAGATTCAGCACCAGCGCGCGCGGCGTGAGATTGCTCGTGGGGAACTCTGGCCCGGCGCGACGCGCGTCGAGGACCGACGAGAAGAAGGGAAAATCCGGCTCGACCCAGTCGGCCCACTGAGCCGGCCCCGGGGTCTTCGCTCGAGGCTCCGCGCTTTGCGCCGACGCCGCTGGCACCTGCCTCTGTGCGTGGACCGGGGCAATCGATCGCGACAGAATAGTGAGGAGCAGCGTGACAAATGTCAGAGCCATGGCTTCATTGGAATCTTAATCGCAGCGGACCCTCGCCCAGCGCGGGGTGTCGCCGCGCGTCAAGGAGTCAGGGCTGTTTCTCTACTCATCCAAACTCCGGTCCGAGGACCGCAAACTGCAAGTGCGGCTCGCCGAAGGGCTGCTGGCCGCCTCGGTGCATGCGGATGAAGGGACGCTGCTCACGAAAGCCGGCCTGCTCGAGAAACTCCATCCACTCGCCCGCGTGGCACGTCGCGTCGATAATGAACGCGCGTCCGGCATGTCCCGACAGGCAGGCGACGGTCATCTCTTCGGCCGTACGGGCATCCATCGCGACGATCGGTCCAAGATGCTCGAACTCAAATCCGTGGCGGCCGAATCCGTACCCGGTCAGCCGTCCGTCGCGCCGTGCAACCACTGCGTACTCCGGCGCCCCGGCGTACATCCATTCCAGCAACTCCGCGCGCGGCGCGCCGAACACGACCAGGTCCATGGCGGCGACCTCCGGCAGATCCTCAGGCGTCATGGCCCTGATTGCCGGATGCGGCTTGGCGCTGACGCCTAGGATGGCGGCCTCCATGCGCCGCAATCCGCATTCGTCGATGAAGTGATGCTTCAGATACAGCTGATGCCCGGCCGGCGTCGCGTCCAGCCGGACAGCGGGCACGTCATGAAGCAATTCGATCGCATGTGTCAGCAGTGAGGTGCCAAGCCCCTCCCCTTGCGCTTCCGGGTCGACCAGAACCATGCCGATCCAGCTGAAGCGCGTCCCGAACCGGATGGTCGCCGAGGTCCCGACCACCCGGCCGTCTCGAACGGCAGCGGTTGCGCCAGAAGGACCGTTGGCAAGAAAGCGCTCCCAGTCGCGCGCCACTTGATCCCATCGACTGAGTCTGCACAGCCGCAGACCGTCGTCGATATCGGAGTGCCTCATGCCGCGAAATTCGATCACCCGCCTCGTATTCACAATATTTGGCCGCAGAGAATATCATGACGTATTTCGCGCAGAAGGAATGCTGCCCTGATGTCCTCCATGCATCCAGCGTCAATCACTGGTGTGGCTGAGCTCGAGACGCTTCTCAGCAATCCTCCGGAGTTTGTCGTCGATGCGATGCGTCGGATCGACGGAGATCTGATCGTCCTTGGCGTCGCAGGCAAGATGGGCCCGACGCTCGCGCGGATGGCCAGGCGGGCATCCGACGTCGCGGGCGTGCGACGCCGCATCGTCGGCGTCGCGCGCTTCTCGCAGCCTGAGGCGGAAGCGGCGCTCCATGCACACGGCGTCGAGACCATGCGCTGCGATCTCCTCGACGACCGGGCGATCGATCGACTGCCGGATGCACCCAATGTCGTGTTCATGGCGGGCCGGAAGTTCGGGTCGACCGGACTCGAGCCGCTCACTTGGGCCATGAACTGCCATTTACCGGCGCTTGTGTGCCGGCGCTATTCCCGGAGCCGGATCGCTGCCTTTTCGACGGGCAACGTGTACGGGCTGACGCCTGCCGGCGGCCATGGTTCGACAGAGGGCGATGCACCCTGTCCAGTCGGCGAATACGCGATGAGTTGTCTCGGCCGCGAGCGCATGTTCGAGTACTTCAGCGCCTCGCACGGCGTGCGAACGGCAATCCTGAGGTTGAATTATGCCGTCGAGATGCGATACGGGGTGCTGGCAGATCTTGCGCGGCGCGTCGCTGCGGGGGAGACGATTGACGTCACGATGGGCTACTTCAACGCAATCTGGCAGGCGGATGCGAATGCAATGGCGCTCGCGTCGCTCGCCCACGCCGACACCCCGCCCCTCATCCTGAATCTGGCCGGTCCGGAAGAGCTCAGCGTGCGCGCCACGTGCGAACAACTGGCCCGGGTGCTCGGACGTACTGCATCCTTCACGGGCCAGGAGGCCCGCGATGCCCTCCTCAGCAACGGCGCACGCGGATGGTCCCTGTTCGGGCCTCCGTCCGTAGGCGCCTCGCAACTGATCGCCTGGACTGCTGACTGGGTGGCTCGCGGCGGCGCAAGCCTCGACAGGCCGACACACTTCGAGTCGCGTGATGGGCGCTTTTGAATCACTACTCACTAGAACTGGTTTCAAAACTTTCCCGAACGCAATTCGCGCCGCGGCGAAGTACATGAAGATTCACGGAGAAGACGATCTCGCGCCGAGGGCGCAGAGGCCGCAGAGGCAGATGGGCGGACCTCGGGTCCGGCGACGCCGGACCCGTGTAGCCCGCCGCATTGCTTCCCTGTCTTCTCCGCGATCTTGGCGTTCTCTGCGCGAGGTCGTCGTGGCAGGCGGAAGTGGTTTTGAAACCACCTCTAATCACTAATCGTTGAATCGATGAGTCGGTGAATCCAGTGATTCGTTCCTCTGTGGCCATGACTGCGAGCTGAGACGGCGATGACCATTGATCAACTACGAAGTGAGCTGGCCCGGGGTCTCGTCATCCCGGCGCATCCGCTGGCGCTCGATTCGAATGGCCGATTCGACGAGCGGCATCAGCGAGCGTTGACGCGATACTATGCGGCGGCCGGCGCCGGAGGGCTTGCCGTCGGTGTGCACACGACACAGTTCGCAATCCGCGACCCGCGCATCGGACTGTTCGAGCCGGTGCTCGCTCTGGCGCGCGAGGAAATGGATCGCGCCGATCGAGGCCGGGACATTCCGCTCGTTCGCATCGGAGGGATCTGCGGGCCGACGACGCAGGCGCTCGCGGAAGCGGGTATTGCGGCGGACTGCGGCTATCACGCCGGTCTCCTCAGCCTTGCCGCGCTGAGCCAGGCCACCGACAGTGAGCTGATTGCGCACTGCGAGCATGTGGCGGAGCGGCTGCCGCTCGTCGGCTTCTATCTGCAGCCGCTTGTCGGCGGGCGGCCGCTCGGCTACTCATTCTGGCGGCGGTTCGTCGAGATTCCCAACGTCGTGGCGATCAAGATCGCGCCGTTCAACCGATATCAAACCCTGGACGTTGTCCGCGCGCTGGCTGACTCCGGTCGTGTCGATGTTGCGCTCTATACCGGCAACGACGACAACATCGTCGGCGATCTGATCACGTCCTACCGCTTTTCGACCGACGCCGGGCCGATCGAGCGGCGGATCGTGGGCGGGTTGCTGGGCCACTGGGCGGTGTGGACCACCAGCGCGGCCGCGATCCTCGCGGACTGTCACAGCGCGGTTGCAAGCGGACACGTGCCGGTCGCGCTCCTGCGAACCGCCGCGGAGGTGACCGATGCCAATGCCGCATTCTTCGACGCGGCGAACGGGTTTGCGGGGTGCATCGCCGGGATCAACGAGGTACTCCGGCGTCAGGGTCTGCTGACGAGCGCGCGCTGTCTCGATCCGCATGAAACGCTCAGCCCGCATCAGGCGGAAGCCATCGACCGCGTCTGCCGTGCGTATCCTGGCATGAGCGATGACGAGTTTGTCGCGGCACACTTGGACGGGTGGCTGCGCTGATGAGCGGCACCGAAGTGGCCGTCATCTCGCTCGCGATCGACCCGAAGACCGATGCCGACCGCGCGAAGCTCAATCGCGGCCTCCAGCAATTCTGGCCGAGGATCCGACCTTCCGTGTCAGGACCCCGGCCTCAACCGGCGAGGTTGTCATCGAGGCCACTGGTGAGCTGCACCTCGAGATCATCGTCGACCGGCTCGCGCGGGAGTTCGAGGTCAATGCCAGGGGTCGGCCGTCCGCAGATCCTCTATAAGGAAGCGTTGACCCAGCCTGCCGATGGTGAGTCGAAGTACTTCACGCAAAGCGGCGGACAGGGACGTTACGGTCACGTAAAAGTTCACCTGTACCCGGCTCCTCCAGGCGCGGGCTATAGCTTCGAGAACCGGACTACCGGTAACGGGATTCCCCACAGATTCATCAAGCCGATCGAAGCAGGTCTCGACGAAGCTCGTCGTCACGGCGTGGTCGCTGGCTACCCCGTCGACGACCTGCGGGTGGAGCTATACGACGGCTCGCACCATGACGGCGACTCGTCGGCGCTGGCCTTCACAATTGCCGCGTCAATGGCGTTCCAGGATGGTGCGAAGAAAGCCAAGCCTGTGCTCCTCGAGCCCGTGAATGCGTGTCATTGTCACCGTGCCAATCGAGTACCTCGGCGACGTGGTGGGAGATTTATCGCGGCGGCGTGGTCCGATTGAGTCGCACGAGGATCATGGCGACACGAGGGTCGTTCACGCTCGTTGCCGCATCGGAGATGTTTGGGTACGCGACGGACCGTTCGCACGCGCACGCTCGGCCGAGGTACGTACACAATGTGTTTCGATCGATACGAACGGGTTCCCGTCGACCCTGACATCTTCCGGGATCTCGTGATCCGCCTGCTCGCGCGAAGCGCGAGTGGCCGGAAGGGCATGTGCAGCCGCTTCCTTACTGGTCTTCTCCGCGCGCTTGGCGCTCTCTGGGTGAACCCGCCGTGAAGTCACCGGACCGTCGCCCGAGCGAATTGGCTGATCTGACAAAGTCGCAGTCGCGCTGTGATGGGTCATCGATTCTGGCGGTAGAGTATCCGGTGGCCCTCGCACATGAGCAAACACAAACAGAAGGCAGCCGATCATCTGGACGACGTCCATCGACGGGTATTTTTGACGGGAATCGCGGGCATGGCCGCCACCGCTATGGGGTCGGATCGAACAGCGCGAGATCTTGACCTGACCACGTTCGTATCCCAGCGTTCCGGGGGAGCGATCCCGATCATAGATACCCACATTCACCTCTTCGATCCGACGCGCCCGCAGGGCGCGCCGTACTCGGGTCCGCCCGGGCAACCGCCGCAGCCGGCCTTGCCGCCGCGATACCGGCGGCTGGCGTCACCGCTCGGCATCGTGGGCGCGATGAAGATCGAGGCAAGTCCATGGGTCGAGGACAACCTGTGGGTCCTCGAGGTCGCCGAGCGCGACACTATCGTGGTGGGGGTGGTGGGCAACCTCGAGCCGGACAAGCCGGACTTCGCCGAGATGCTGGGGCGGTACCATAAGAATCCGCTTTTTCGAGGCATACGCTACGGCAACCTCTGGGGCCGGGACATCACGAAGCAGGCGGACAACCAGGCATTCATCGACGGGCTCAAGCTCCTGGCCGGCGCTGATCTGGTGCTCGACACGGCCAATCCCCGTGTCGATCTGCTCGAGGCAATCGTGAAGATCACCGACAAAGTACCGGACCTGCGCGTGGTACTGGATCATCTGCCGAGCCTGGACCCAATACCCGACAACCGCCAGGCGTATGACGTGGCGCTTCGCGAACTTCAGAAACGTCAGCAGATCTACGTCAAGCTGTCAGCCGTCATCCATCGAGTCAACGGCCAGGTCTCCACCGAGTTGGCGCCGTACCGGGATCGGCTCGACCAGCTGGCGGGTATCTTTGGCGAGGATCGCATACTGTTCGGAACCGATTGGCCGAACAGTGACGGTGTGGCGCCAATCGACAAGGTGGTCGGCGTGGTGCGGGAGTATTTTGCAGCCAAACCCCAGGCGATCGCTGAGAAGTACTTCTGGAGAAACTCCGTCGCCGCATATAAATGGATCAGGCGCGAGCCGTCGCAACCCGTGGTTAGCTAAGCTACAGAGAAACACTCGGCAGACCTTCGCAAGACCGTCATTTACGGGCCCCATGAACAACAAATTGATCCAGCAGGAGTTCACCCGGGCCCTTGACGGACTCGTTCATCGGGTGAAAGAAGATCGGGCGATCCTTGCGGCGGTCCTTTGCGGCAGCCTGTCGCACGACACCGTCTGGGCCAAGTCCGACATCGACCTCGTGCTCGTCACGGTCGACGACAGGAACATCGAGTCCGCCGACCTGTCGTTGTATGCCGACGGCGTGAACATTCACGCGATCCTCTTGCCGCGCGCGCAGTTCCGCGAAGCGGTCGAAGGCTCCACGCGCAACTCGTTCATGCATTCGTTCCTGACGAAAGGACGCCTGCTCTATACACACGATCCGACGATCGCTGATCTCTGCGCCGCGCTTGCCGGAGTCGGCGCCCGCGACACGCAGCTCCAGCTTCTGCGCGCCGCCACGAGCGCTCTTCCGTCGATCTACAAGGCTCGTAAATGGTTCGTCACGCGTGGCGATCTGGACTACACAGCGCTGTGGATTCTCTACGCCGCCACGTCGCTCGCGCGGGTCGAGGTGATCGGCCGGCGCCTGCTGGCGGACCGCGAGGTGCTCCCGCAGGCTCTCGCGCTGAACCCGGCATTTTTCAAGATCATCTATACGGATCTCCTCAACGTCAGGAAGACGCCGAAAAGCGTGCAGGCGGCGCTGGAGGCTGTCGAGGGCTACGTCGCCGAGCGCGCGGCGGCGCTCTTCGGGCCGGTCATTGAACACTTGCGTGACGCCGGCGAAGCGCGATCGTGCACCGAAATCGAGAGCCACTTCAAACGGAACTTCGACGTGAGCGGCGTGACCACCGCGTGCGAGTACCTCGCGGATCAGGGACTCATCGGCAAGGTCTCGACGCCGGTCCGGCTGACGAAGAGGAGCAACATCGAGGTGCAGGAGCTGGCGTTCTTCACTTTCTGATTCTTGTGGTTTCCAGTTTCCAGTGGCCAGTTTCCAGTCAACTGGTAACTGGGAGCTGGGAACTCGGAACTGATGACTAGATATGGCCACGATGAAGAAGACCGCCAGGAAGCCCGTCAATGCGCGCACCACGATCGCGGTGCAGGGGGCGCGCGTCCATAACCTCAAGAACATCTCGCTGGAGATCCCGCGCGACAGCCTCATCGTCGTCACCGGCCTGTCGGGCTCAGGCAAATCCAGCCTCGCGTTCGACACGATCTATGCCGAGGGGCAGCGGCGATACATGGAGTCGCTGTCCAGCTACGCCAAGCGGTTCGTCGCGCAGGTGGCGAAGCCGGATGTGGACTTCGTGTTCGGCCTGTCCCCAGTGATTTCGATCGAGCAGAAGACGCTCACCAACAACCCGCGATCGACCGTCGGCACGATGACCGACATCGCCAGCTATCTCAACCTCCTCTACGCGACGATCGGCCAGGCCCACTGTCCCCGCACCGGCGAGCCGACGCCCAGCCGGTCATCCAGCCAGATCCTGGAAGCGATTCTTTCGCTGCCGGAAGGGACGGAGATTGAGCTGCGCGCGCCGGTGTTCAAGGTTTACGGAGAAGATCTGGACTTCGTCTTCACCGAAGTGCGCAAGAAAGGATGCCGTCGCCTGATTATCGACGGCAAGCCGGTGGATATTTCCGACAAGATCGAGCCAGAAGCAGCGGAGGGCACCGCACGAATGGCACAGCGAGGCAACAAGCCCCTTGTGGAATCAGACGATGCCCGGCACATCGACGCCGTCGTGGACCGGTTGGTGGTCAGCCGGAAGCACGAGAAGGCGATCAAGGCGGGGATCGCCAGCACTCTTCTGGTGGGCGACGGGCTGTTGCAGGCCCACATCGTAAAGGGCGCGAGCAAGGCGGAGTCGCAGCGCTTCTATGAAGGGCTCTGCAGCGCGACGCACCATTTCGTCTACGGGGATATCGCCCCGGAGTATTTCGTCTTCAACAACCCGGAGAGCGCTTGCCGGACGTGCGGCGGCCTTGGCGTGGACAAGCTCACCCACCCGGAGCTGCTCGTCCCGGATCCAAAACGGAGCATCCTCGGCGGATGCTTCGTCCGCGAAGCGTTCAAGTACAACCCCGACACATGGGACGGGCGGGTGATGTACAGCCTCTCCAGGGCCCTTGGCTTTCCGCTCGACTCTCCGTGGAAACTACTGCCAGAGAAAGCGCGACAGGCGATCCTGTACGGCATCGACCCAAAGAAGATCGTGTTGACGTGGCCGCCCGACGCGAAGGTCAAGCGCGACAATTGGGAAGGCAAGGAGATCGGCTTCGGCGGGATCGCGCGGCGTATCGAGCGGTACTACCGCCGGTACCGGCAACGGGGCGAGGCGAGCTCCAGAATGGAGGCGTGGCTCGACAAGGTGATGGTCGAGCGCACCTGTCCGGACTGCAACGGTGCGCGTCTGCGCGCGACGAGGCTCTTGTTTACGATTCAACACAAAACTCTTTACGACGTCGGGCAGTTCCACTTCGACGAGCTCCATGCGTTCCTGGGAACGGTCAAGCCGACAGGACGCGGCGCCGATGCCGGCCGGCACGTCCTGAAAGAAATCCGCGGCAGGCTCGAGTTGCTCCTGGGCATTGGACTGGACTATCTGAGCTTCAACCGCCGTTCCGGCACGCTCTCAGGCGGCGAGTCGCAGCGTATCCGATTGTCAACGCAGATTGGCTCGGGGCTGATGGGAATGCTGTACGTGCTCGACGAGCCGAGCATCGGCCTGCACCCGAAGGACAACGTCAAGATGATCGCGACACTCGAGCGGCTGCGCGACATCGGCAACACCGTCGTCGTCGTCGAGCACGATGAGGACACGATCCGTGCCGCCGACTACATCGTCGAGATGGGTCCCGGACCGGGCATTCACGGCGGCACCGTCGTGGTTCAGGGCACGATCGACGATCTGTTCAAGTGCAAGGCCTCACCCACGGGGCAGTACCTGTCCGGCAGACGATCGATCGCGACACCGAGGCAGCGCCGGCGAGGCAACGGCAAGACGCTCGTCGTGCGAGGAG
>JBBQEJ010000153.1:0-12295 GCA_038320555.1 Vicinamibacterales bacterium
GACGATCACTTCGGTAAAGCTCAGCACCGCCGCGCCCTGGCCACGATTGGAATCGGGGTACTGCGTTTCCAGCTGCTGCGCGATGGACGTCATGGCGGCCGCGGCAGTCTGAATAGAGATGCCGTCGGCCAGGCGCCCCACGCCATACATGTTGTGACAGCCTCGACGAAGATCGCACGGATTGGTCGCGTGGAGCGTGGTCCAGAACTCGGCAGGTTCAGCCGGAGCGAAATGAAATTCCGGCGGCAGGACGCCGATAATCACGTTTGGCGTGCCGTTGAGCGTCACCGATTGCCCAAGGACGCCGGCCTGTCCGCCGTATCGCTTCTGCCACGTCGAGTGGCTGAGCATGACGGTGCGGGCGGCGGCAGGTAAATCCTCACCGGGGCGAAAATCGCGTCCGAGGATCGGCGTGACCCCCAGCGTGCGAAAGAAGTCGTCACTGACCCGAACACCTCGCGCACGTTGCGCGCACTCGGAGGTGGTCAGCGTCATGCCGCCGGTTTGATACGCCGCGAGCGACGTGAAGACGTTGTTCAGTTTCTTCCAGTCGATGTAGTCGGCGTACGAAAGGTTGGACTGCGGGAACATCGGCACGCTCTCGTACACCCCGACAAGCCGTGAGGGATGGGCATAGGGCAACGGCCTCATAAGCGCGGCATCCACGAAGGCAAAAATCGCGACGCTCGCACACATGCCAAGCGCCAGCGTGCAGATGGCGGTCGATGCGAACGCGGGACTCTTTCGCAACTGCCGGATCGCGAATCGGACATCCTGCAACAGGTTGTCGACCAGGTTCAATCCACGCATGTCGCGACACTCCTCTTTCCGTTGCTCGAAGCCGTGGACGGACCGGAGCGCGGCCAGCTGCGCGTCCTCGTGACGCATGCCGGCGGCGAGATGCTCTTCGATCTGCCGCTCCAGGTGATACCGCAGTTCTTCCTCGAGTTCGCGCACGACCTTCGTCGGCCGAAACAGCGAACGAAACCGAAGCCGCAGAATGGTGGAGAAGCGCACGACGATTCCTCCCGTCAGACGGCCCGGACGATCGACGAGATTGCCGCAGCGAGGCGCTCCCACTGCGCCGCTTCCTGGTCGAGCGCCTTCCGTCCGGCTTTCGTCAGCGTGTAGTACTTCGCGCGACGATTGTTCTCGCTCGTCGCCCATTCCGAGCTGATCCAGCCGTTCTGTTCGAGCTTGTGAAGAGAGGGATACAGCGCACTCTGGCCCACCTGGAGCACCTCGGCGGACATCTGGCGAATGCGCAGCGCAATGGCCCATCCGTGCGTGGGCTGCAGCGCGACGATTTTCAGGATGAGCAGGTCCAGCGTGCCTTGCACCAAGTCGGTCGGTTTGCTCAACGACTCTCCCCTCAGTAACTGACAACAATACTTCGCTTCGATGAGCGACGCAAGGACATCGGAGAAAACGTCAGGCGCTCGCGTTGCCGCAACGCGAACGGCCGCGATAGACTGGAGAGGGCACGCTTGACCGGCCTCGGCCTCGACTTCGCCCAACGAGCTTCGGAAGAGCTCCGCCACTTACCCATGTCCACGCGCACTTCGATCGGACGCTACGCGGTAACCGGTACGCTCGGCGAGGGCGGCATGGGAGTCGTGTATGCCGCGTACGACGATCGTCTCGGCCGGTCCGTGGCCATCAAGATGATCAAGGCCGCCGTGGCGGAGCCGGCCGCGCGGGATCGGCTGCGGCGCGAGGCGCGATCGGCGGCGAGCGTCAATCACCCCGCTATCTGTCAGTTGTACGAGATTGGCGAGGAGGACGGCGAGCTGTTCATCGCGATGGAGCTCCTGCAGGGAGAGTCGCTGGCGACTCGAATCGCGCGCGGCCCGATCGCCGTTGCCGAAATCGTGTCCACGGCCATCGGGATGCTTTCGGGCATCGACGCGCTCCACAAGCAGGGCTTGATCCACCGCGATCTGAAGCCGTCAAACATTTTTCTGACGCCCCACGGCGTCAAGCTGCTCGACTTCGGGCTGACGTGCTCGACGCAATCGGTTGGCGACGACACGTTCGTCCGGCTCACTGTCCCCGGGACCGTGGTGGGCACGCCGCAGTACGCGGCGCCCGAACAGCTGCGCGGGGACGCAGTCGATGCGCGCACCGACGTCTTCGCCGCTGGCGTCGTGTTGTACGAGATGCTGGCGGGGAAGCCGCCGTTCTCCGGCAAGTCAGCCGTCGAAGTATTCCACGCGATCACGTTCGAGCAACCACCGGTCCTGACCGGCGGTCCTGCCGTCGCCGCGCTCGACCGCGTCGCCAGCCGCGCGCTCGCGAAGCGCCCCGCGGAACGCTATCAGACCGCCGAGGCGATGACGCAGGATCTCCGCTCCGCGCTCGTGCTGAGCGATTCCAGCAGCGTGTCCGGCAGCGGTTCCGGCAGTGCCGCGCCGGCACACGCCGTCACGCGGCTCATCGTGTTGCCATTCCGGGTCCTCCGCCCGGACGCGGAAACGGATTTCCTGGCATTCAGCCTCGCCGACGCGGTCACGAGCGGTCTCTCAGGACTGCAGTCGCTCGTCGTGCGCTCCAGCCTCGCCGCGTCTCGTTTCGCATCCGACGCGCCCGATCTGAAGGCGATCGCCAGCGAGGCGGCCGTCGACGCGGTGTTTGTCGGCACCCTGCTGCGGGCGGGCGATCAGCTCCGCGTGTCGTCGCAGCTCGTCGAGGCGGCCGCTGCGACCGTGCTATGGTCCCACACCGCGCAGGTCCCTGTGGGCGATCTCTTCCGCCTTCAGGACGAGCTCACCGGCAAGATCGTGGAATCGCTGTCGCTGCCGCTGACGAGCCGCGAGCGGAGGATGCTGAAACAGGATGTACCCGCGTCGCCGCGGGGCTACGAGCTGTATTTGCGTGCGAACGAGATGAGCCGCGACGCGAAGCACTGGCAGGCCGCGCTCGATCTGTACGAACAATGTGTGAAGGAGGATCCGCATTACGCGCCCGCGTGGGCGGGCATCGGCCGGATGCACCGGATGATTGGGAAGTACGTCGCCGTCGACACCGTCGAGCGTTTTGCCAAGGCGGAGGCCGCGCTCAAGCGCGCCCTCGAGCTCAACCCGGATTTGTCCGCCGCCGAGCACCTGTACGCGCAACTCGAAGTGGATCTGGGGCGGGCTGAGGAATCGATGGTCCGGCTCCTGCGGCGCGCGCGCGAGCGGGCCGCAGACCCGGAGCTATTCGCCGGCCTCTCGCATTCGCTTCGCTACTGCGGACTCCTGCAGGCTTCGCTCGCTGCCGCGGTGCAGGCCCGCCGGCTCGACCCGAGGATCCGTACCACCGCCGGGCACACCTGCTTCATGCTCGGCGACTACGAGGGCGTCATCGAGTCCGAGCCGGGAGACCACTTCATGCGAAATCTCGCGTTGCTGATGCTTGGACGTCAGGAAGAGGCGCTGAGGTCGCTCGACGTCGCCGACACGTCGCTCCCGCATCTCCTGGCGATCTACGTGAAAGGGCTTCATCAACTGCTCCGCAATGAGCTGGCCGACAGCGCGGACAACATCCGGAAACTGAGACACATTCACGATCCGGAAGGACGCTTCTACGTGGCGCGCCATCTTGCCCATATTGGCGAGGGTGAGGAGGCGCTCGCCATCCTCAAGAACGTCGTCGAGGACGGGTTCTTCTGCCTGCCCGCCTTCACACGGGATCCGTGGCTGGATTCGCTCCGTGGGACACCCGAGTTCACGGGCATTCTGCGGCGCGCGGAGACGCGTCACCGGCAGGCGATCATCAACTTTCTGACGGCCGAAGGCGATCGCGTGCTCGGGATCCCGCACCCCGTGTGATCGGACTGGAGTTAGCAGAGGCAATCGAGCGCACAGAGTTTTTCACCACAGAGTCAGCGGAGTGAGCAGAGCCCAAATGGTTTGGCTCTGTTCACTCCGTTAACTCTGTGGTTTAAACTACTTCGTTCACTCCACGTTCTCACCTAACTCATCGCGGTCATGCTGAGTACTTGACCGCGAGCTCTTTCAACTTGTTCAGGTAGCGCGGCACCGCGGTCGCTGGATCGTCCGCGGCCTCGTATTCCAGGCCCATATAGCCTCGGAAGCCGTGCCGGCTGAACATGGTGAAGATACGATCCCAGTCGAACGGGCCGCGCCCCACCCCGTCGTCGAGCGCCATGTCGACCTTGACGTGCGTGCTGACGGCGTACGGAATCGACATCTCAACCTGGTCGTAGACCTTCGGCGGCCGGAAGTTTCCGATGTCGAGATTCATCCCGGCCCACGGAGAGTCCGCGCGCGTGACGATCTCGATCGTCTCTTTCGCGAAGTCGGTGATGCCGCCGTCGTCTTCGACGCCAAGGATGATCCCTCGCGCCCCCGCGTACTCGGCGCCGAGCTTCAGCGTTTCGGCCGCAAGTCCGATTGCCTGATCGAGCGTGACGCCCTCCGGCTTCTGGCCGCCGAAGACGCGGACGTGCGTGGCCCCGAGCTTCTGCGCGACATCCACCCATTTCCGCAGCTCCAGCAGTTCCTTTTCGCGCAGCTCCGCGCTCGGTTGCGCGAGACGGACGCGCGTGCCGATGCTGTAGATCTCCACACGACTCCTGTATGCGAGGCGCCTCAGCGGCAGCAGATAGTCGTCGCTCGTGGACGGTAGCCAGTACACCGTCATGTCGATCCCGTCTGTGCCTGTCTCCACAGCGATCCGGACCAGGTCTTCGCAAGTCATGGTCTTGGCCTGCAGAGCCAGCCGGTACGAATACGCCACGAGGCCGGTTCGGAAGCGGGCCTTCTGAGGCGCAGCCTGCGCCTGCCGAGGAGCTGCCCCGGCCGGGACAGCGGCCGTTGCGAAAGCAGCACCCGCGGCCGCGAGAAAATTCCGTCGATTCATGTATGAGCTCCTTCCTGGTTAGCGAAAGTAATACGTCACCTGCCGCGGTCGAGCAACATAATCCGTTGCGCTTGCCGGTGACGAGGCCCGCGAGTACACTTGAGGATGCTCGGAGGCCGCGAGTCGCACCGCGGCCCGGTCCCTGTGCAATCTCAGCCTGCGAACCGCGTCAGGGCCGGAAGGCAGCAGCGCTAAGCAGATCCTGACATGTGCCGCAGGTTCCCCGGGTCGCGGTGGGACTCGTGGAGTCATCTGAATTGATGATTGTTGATTGCTGATTTTCGATTGCAAGTCCGGCGAGGAACCGCCTCAGTACCATCGACAATCAGCAATCAGACATCACCAATTCAATCAACAATCAGCAATCGACAATCAGCAATTCTTCCGTGTCCAACTACCAGGTTCTGGCGCGCAAATGGCGCCCGCAGCGCTTCGAGGACGTGATCGGGCAGCGCGGCGTCACGCAGACGCTGCAGAACGCGATTGCCGCCCGGCGCATCGCGCAGTCGTTCGTCTTCTCCGGCCCGCGCGGCGTCGGCAAGACCACGACAGCCCGCATTCTCGCGCGCGGCCTGAACTGCGAGCAGGGGCCCACGGCGAATCCCTGCGGCACCTGCGACGCGTGCGTCGAGATCGCCCAGGGACGCGACATCGACGTGATGGAAATCGACGCCGCCACCAACACGCAGGTCGACAAGGTCCGCGAGATCATCATCGCCGGACTTGGCATGGCGCCTGTTCGCGATCGCTACAAGATTTTCATCATCGATGAAGTCCATCGCCTGTCGAACCAGGCGTTCGACGCGCTGCTGAAATCGATCGAAGAGCCTCCGCCCCACGTCGTCTTCATGATGGCGACCACGGAAATCGACAAAGTGCCGGCGACGATTCAGTCGCGCTCGCAGGTCTTCGAGCTGAAGACCATCGGCGTCAGGCAGATTGCCGATCAGCTTCGGCGGATCGCAAGCGCGGAACAGATCCAGATAGACGATGCGGCGCTGATGCTGATCGCGCGCGCGGGCGACGGCAGCATGCGCGACGCGCAGAGCGCATTCGACCAGGTGATCGCCTTTGCCGGAGAGACTATTGCCTCCGACGACGTGTCGACGGTGCTGGGACTCGTGCGCCGCGACGTGCTCTTCGATCTGGCCGACGCGGTCGCTCGTGAAGACGGCGCCGCCGCGTTCGAGCTTGCGGGACAGGCGGTCGAGTCCGGCTACGATCTCCGGCTCGTGGTGCGTGAGCTCGCGCGTCTTACGCGCGATATCCTCGTCGTCAATGTCGACCCGTCGCGGGTGACGGATCCCGAACTGGCCGCCGAGGCTGAACGCGATCGCCTGAAGGCGCTTGCGGGCAAGTTCTCCGCCGAAGATCTCATGCGCGCGTTCGACGTGCTGACCAAGGCGGAATACGAGATTCGCGGTTCCGCGTATCCGCGCTATCACCTCGAGATGGCCCTTCTGCGCTGGATTCACCTGCGCAGGCTCGTGCCGATCAGCGATCTGATACAAAGTGCGGACAAGGGGGGCGCTGTTCCTGTGCCGCGTGTCAGCACGGCGTCGCAGACGCGGGCCGATGCCCCCGCAACTCCCGCCGCGCCGGCCGGCGCCACGCGTCCACGCACGGTACCGCCGCCTCGTCCCCCTTCGGCCGCGGCCGCGACGGTCAAGGCCGTCGAGGCGCGAACTGAAGCGAGAACCGCCGGCGCGCCGTCCAATGGCGACGCGATGCCGAATGTCCCCCCGGTCGGCGCCGCCGACTTGAAGGACGCATTCCTGAGCGAACTGCGCAAGTCGAGGAAGTTTTTCTACGGGACGGTGGTGGCCCAGGCGCAGCGCATCGACATCGAGAGCGATCGCGTGGTGTTCACCTTCGCGCCGCAGCATCGCGCGCTGCGCGTGCAGCTCGATCAATCGCGAACATGGCTCGACCCGCTCGCCTCGCAGCTCTCGGGTCGGAAGATGACCGTCGCGTCGGCCGAAGGGGGCGCCCCACCGTCCCGGCCCGGCGCGCCGGCGCCCGCCTCAGCGACTCCCGAAAAGGATCGTCAGTCTGATCTTCGCCAGCAGGCGCTGGCCGATTCCGGCGTGCAGGCGATGCTCGAAGTGTTTGCGGCGGAAATAAAGGATATCGAGGAGACATAGTTGGGTTTGGGTTTCAGGTTTTACGTTTTTACCAAACCTCAAACCTAAAAACGAGAGGAGTGCATGAATATCCAACAGATGATGAAGCAGGCCCAGCAGATGCAGGACAAGCTGCAGAAGCAGATGGCCGAATTGCGCATCGAGGCGACGGCCGGTGGCGGGATGGTGACCGTCGTCATCAACGGCGCGAAGCAGATTCTGTCGCTGAAGATCGATCCGGAGGCGGTCTCGAAGGACGACGTCGAGATGCTGCAGGATTTGATCCTGGCGGCGATCAACGACGCTCACCGCAAGGCGGACGAGGAGATGCAGAAGCAGATGGGGGGGATGATGGGCGGCCTGAAGATCCCCGGCATGTTCTGATGGCACGGACCGAACCGCTCGCGAAGCTCATCGAGCAGCTTCAGCGTCTCCCGGGTATCGGCGCCAAGAGTGCCCAACGTCTCGCGTTCCACGTGCTGAAGACACCGCGCGAAGAAGTCGAACGGCTTGCCGAGGCGATGCGAGACGTCAAGGACCGCGTCACGTACTGCACGACGTGCAGCAACATCACCGACGTCGACCCCTGCTACTACTGTACCGACTCGACTCGCGACCATCGCATCATCTGCGTCGTCGAAGAGCCCGAGAACGTATCGGCCGTGGAGAAGACGCGCGATTTCAAGGGGCTCTACCACGTCCTGATGGGAGCGCTGTCGCCGCTGCACGGCGTCGGCCCCGACGACCTCCGGATCAAGGGGCTCCTCGCGCGAGTCGGGAACGGCGGCGTCGAGGAAGTGATCCTCGCGACAAATCCGAACGTCGAAGGGGAGGCCACCGCGATTTACCTGGCGAAGCTGCTCAAGCCGCTGGGCGTGCGCGTGACGCGGATCGCGATGGGTGTGCCCGTCGGGAGCGATCTCGAATACACCGACGAGGTCACGATGCAACGGGCGATGGAAGGACGCAGGGAATTGTAGATTGCTGATTGCTGATTGCTGATTGTAGTGCGATTGACTATTGGCGATTGAGGCCTCCGGCTCTTGTCTTGACTGGAAACTGGAAACCGGAAACTGCTACGCCGTGACGGGCTGTTCGGTGCCCAGCAGGTGCCTCAGCTTGATCGCGATGCTGATCCAGTAGATGTTGGCCCCCAGCGCCGCGAGGATCACGATTCCCGGCAGCGCTCCGAGGATCGCGAACGCCAGGATGCCGTAGGGCATCGCCGCGCGAGTGGCAACGAACGAGAGACGCCAGACGAGTCTCGACCAGAACGACGCTCCTGCCTTCTTGAACCTTTCCTTCGCGATCGCGTGGAGCCTTTCGGGCTGGCCCGCGGTGATGCGCGTGCGCAGGTAGATCAAGAGCGCGAACGACAGCAACGTGCCCGTGAGTGCGACGGCGCCCACCCAGTAAAAGCCGTCCCATCCCGTCTGCCGTACCCCGCCAATCGTGAGCCCGACGAAAATCGCGATGTAGTACGAGTAGTCGCCGAAGGTCTCGATCCAGCATCCGAGCGCCGACTCCTGGTACCGCAGCCGCGCAATCTCACCGTCGCAGCCGTCGAGGACGCTTGCGGCGAGTGAGAAGAACGCGCCGACGACGCCGGCGGCGTAGTGTCCGGTGCTGAAGAGCCACGCGGAATAGAAGCCGAGGACGACGAGCATCACCGACAACTGGTTGGGTGTCAGCGGCGTGGGCATCAACGCGACGCTGACGGGCAACGACATGCGCCTGTTGAAGCGCGCGATCTTCGCGTCGGTGTTCTTGTAGCTCGATCGCCGGATGATCTGTTCGGCGACCGGCAGATCCGCGGGCGTCGCGACACGGAGCGCCAGCCGTGCGACGCCGTTCGAGACGTCGACGCCTGACGGTAAGCGCTCCACGCGGTCCCGGCATTCCGCCAGCTGAGTGAGGACCGCCGTGGGGGACGTCGCCCCGGCGGCGCTTAGGCGCAACACGCCACTCACGCGGAAGTCAGGCCCCGCGGGCACGTCCCGTACGCCGTCGGCCGTGACCGGCAGATCCCGCGCGCCTTCCAGAAGCGCGGTCGACACGACGGTGCCGGCGCCGATTGCCGTGACGGCATCGGTGGGTGCGAGCTTCGCCAGCGCGTCGCGCCATTCCTTCTCGTTTTTCGTGATCGTGATTGCGCGGCCGATCGTGCGAGCGAGACGGCGGAGCCGCGCGCTGGGCGCGGAGTCGCAGACGCCGTCCGGCAGCCAGACGACAATGCGAGAGTAGCCAGCGCGGCGCGCCGGGCGCAGGACGCGCTCGGCGAGCGGCAACCCCGCCAGCCGTGCCGAGGGAGGAACGGAAACGGCGGCATCGTGCGGGAAATACAGCAGCGTCCGAGGCGGCGCCGGAGGGGCGTGACGCCTCGCGGTCCAGTCCGCGTTGTAGGTGAAGTGCAACGCCGTGCCGCGCGGCGCGTCGCGCTCGATGACCGCGCGCAGTCTGTCCGCCTGGTACCCGACGACGATGTGGAAGGAAGAAATGCCGGCCTGGGCCTCCGTCGCCAACGTTCGTAGAATGAGGGGACGGCCGAGTACTGGTTCCAACAGTTTGGATTGTCGCGCGCCGTTCTTGAATCTGTCCCCATTACCGGCCGCGAGGACGACGGCGTCCCGCACCGGGACACACGAAGCTGAAGTCACAACTACCTCGAGTCGCACTCGGACTGCGGGAGCGTGCCTCGCCCCCGATCACAATGCGTTTTCTTTCCGGCCAACCATTGCCCGACTTCCCGTTTGACGCCCGAATCTCCTGAGTGGTTGCGGAAAACAGCACGCCACACATTTGACTGGAGACGTATGAACACGAACGGTCGTTTCAAAAGGCGTTTTTGACCGTTCGTGCTCACGCACCGTGTATGCAAACGCTGTGACGGGTACTTATGGTGGTACGTGAATGGGGAACTTCAGCGATCCGGGCGGGGTGCCTCGGGCGCTAATGACTGATCCGCAAGCACTTGATGCGGGTCAATCCGCATGCGGGGTCAATCCGCGGCGCACGAGCAGGGCGGTCCCCACGAGCGACCAGATTCCCATGCGCGCCTTGCGGACGATCGACACCGTGACGCCCGGGGCGGCGCCAAGGCCGAGCAGTTGGGTAATAAGGCCCGTACCGGCTTCGCCAACGCCGACCTGAAAAGGTACAAATTTGAAGGCCACGGTAATCAAACGATCCGCCGTCTCGACGATAAACGAGGTCAAGACAGGTGGCGCTGCGCCCAGGATCAGCCACAGTGTCAGATGTTTCTCGATCACGCCAAGCGCGTGAAACGACAGTTCGAGCAAACCGAGCGGCAACATCGCGCCCCGGCGTCGCGACGCAAACGTCAGGACCTCTTCCTCGACCGCGCGCAGCTTGCCGATCCTCGACGCGGTCAGCCGGCCCTCCGTCAGCCACGTGCTCACGAGTGCGGGCCGCCGCCACAGCACCCACGCGGCGACGACGAACAGCACGGCGATGCACCCGATCGCGATCTCGCTGAACTCCTGCAGCCGCAGTGGCAGTTCGACGCTGAACAGCAGCGCGATCGCCCCGGCCGCAATCATCGCGGCGACCGACAGCGTGTAGATCACGTTCTCGATGGCGAGCGCGGTGAGGGCCGGCGCGATCGCCACGTGCCCGCGCACGCACGCGATCTTCGCGGGCTCACTGACGAGCGGCCCGAGCGGTGTGACGTTTCCCAGCGCGTCGCCGCAGACGACGGCGTTGAACGCCGTGAGGAAGCGTAGTTGGTGCGGTGGCTCGATGCAGAGCGCCCATGCGGCAGCCCGTACAGCAAACCGGAGTCCGGCCAGAACGAAAATCCACGCAAGACCCCATCCGATTTTCTGAAAACCGGCCCAGATTTCGCCGGGGCCCACGGTCCGAACGAGCCACACGAACAGCGCCGTCCCGGCGGCTGCGGTCAGCAGGCCTGCGGCCGTGATCTGACGCTTCGGTCGAGTGTCGGACACGCCGCCATCATATAATCGTGCGGGCCATGCTCCCGGCTTCTTTCCAGACACCGGCTGCCATCATCCTCCTCGTCGGCGGACTGGTGTCGTGCTTTGCCGGCTACCGAGTCTTCCGCATCGTCCTCGCGTTTTTTGGTTTTGTGTTCGGCGTGCTGTTCGCGAGCTCCGCGATGGGCAGCGATCAGACGATGTGGACGATCGCGGCGGCGCTGGCGGGAGGGCTGATCGGGGCGCTGCTCCTTTTTGCGGCCTACTTCGTCGGCGTGGCGTTGATCGGCGCCGGATTCGGCGCCGGCCTTGCGATGGTGGTGTGGGCGGCGATCGGCCGCGAGCCCGGCATCATCCCGGTCATCATCCTCGCGATTCTGGGAGCGATCGGCGCGCTCGCGCTGCAACGGCACGTGATCATCGTCGCAACCGCCTTTGGCGGTGCGCAGACGGCGATAGTCGGCGGGGCGGCGCTGCTGGGAAACGGAAGTGTCGATCCGGCCGCGCGCAGCGTCTTCCGCGTGTACCCGCTCGATCCGCTGCCCGCGACGAGGTGGGATCTCGTCGCCTTTGTCGTGCTGGGACTCATCGGACTCGCCGTTCAGCTGAGAACGAAGTCTAATGGCAAAAAGAGGTAGGCTCAGGGGCTCAGGGCTCTGGGTACAGGACTCAGGGTACAGTCAAGACAGAGACAACGGAGACGGAGATAACGGATGGCGACATTTTCACGGACGGTGACAGTTGATTGGTCGGGCTCGATCATGGAAGGCAAGGGGTCGGTGAAGGCGGGAACCGGCGCGTTCACGCTGCCGGTGACGTTTCCGGCACGCATTGGCGAGCCGGCGGGCCACACGAGTCCCGAGGAGTTGATGGCCGCGTCGCACGCCGCGTGCTACGCCATGGCGTTGAATGCGACGCTCGGACGCAAGGGGGGCAGTGCGGCCCGCACGCTTGTCACCGCGACGGTCACGGCCGACAAGTCGGAAACCGGGATCAAGCTGGTGTCGTCGAAGCTGAAGGCGACGGCTGAGGGACTCCAGGGCGTGGACAAGACCCAGTTCGCCGAGATCGCGCGAGAGGCGGAAGGGAAGTGTCCCATCTCGAATGCGCTGCGCGGCACGATGCAAATCGACGTGGAAGCGGATGTGAAATAGAGCTTCCAGCTCCTGATCAGGGTGGGAGCTGGTCGGCGGACGCTTACGGCGCGGAATCTTGCGCCTGACGCTGCCGATCCGTTACACTGAGCGTCTTCCCGAGCACGTCCGCGGTCACTGTTCCTCAGTAGCTCAATGGCAGAGCATCCGGCTGTTAACCGGAGGGTTGTAGGTTCGAATCCTACCTGAGGAGCCA
>JBBQEJ010000154.1:0-11962 GCA_038320555.1 Vicinamibacterales bacterium
GGCTGACTTTCACCACCGCGCTCGAGCGCGGTGTCCGGAACGCCCAGATCATCTTCATCGCCGTCGGCACGCCGACGGGGGAGGACGGCTCGGCCGACCTCCAGCACGTCCTGGCGGTCGCGCGCGACACGGCGCGCGCGAAGAACCGCGACAAGGTCAACGTCAACAAGAGCACCGTGCCGGGGGGTACCACCGCCCAGGTTCGCGAAGTGATTCGCCGCGAGACGACGCACCCGTTCAGCGTGGTCAGCAACCCCGAATTTCTGAAGCAGGGGGCGGCGATCGAGGATTTCATGAAACCAGACCGCGTCGTCATCGGCGCGGAAGATCCGCGCGGCGCCGAGTTGATGAAGGAACTGTACGCCCCGTTTACGCGGACCGGCGCACCGATCATGTTGATGGACTGCGCGAGCGCCGAGCTCTGCAAGTACGCGGCAAATGCCATGCTGGCGACCCGTATCTCCTTCATGAATGAAGTGGCGAATGTCTGCGAGTCGGTGGGGGCCGACGTCGACCAGGTACGGCGCGCCGTTGCCGCCGACAGGCGCATCGGTCCGTCATTTCTGTTTCCCGGTATTGGCTACGGAGGCAGCTGTTTTCCCAAGGACGTGAAAGCGATGCTGCGGTTCGCGGCGGAAAAGAACTACAAATTCGCGATTCTCGATGCGGTCGAGGCGGTGAACGAAAGGCAGAAACTCCGATTGTTGACGAAGGTGCAATCGCAGTTCGGATCGCTCAAGGGCAAGCAGATCGCGCTCTGGGGGCTGGCATTCAAGCCGCGCACCGACGACATGCGCGAAGCGCCTTCTGTGCCGCTCATCCAGGGTCTGCTGGCGGCCGGCGCGTCGGTTCAGGTGTACGATCCCGAAGCCATGAAGGTGGCGCGGAGCATTTTCGGATCGAAGATTACGTACGCGGAAAACAGCTATGCGGCGCTCACCGGCGCCGATGCCCTCGTCATCGTCACTGAGTGGAACGAGTTCCGGGAGCCGGACTTCGCGCGCATGCGGAAGGTGCTCCGCAATCCGATCATTTTCGACGGCCGGAATCTCTACAACCCCGAGCAGATTCGGGCACACGGCTTCACCTACGTCTCGATCGGGCGCCCATGAGCACGGCACGGGTGCTTGTGACCGGCGGAGCCGGCTACATCGGCAGTCATGCCGTGAAGGCGCTCGACGCGCAGGGAGCCAAGGTAGTCGTCTACGACGACCTCTCGGCGGGCCACCGCGAGGCCACCGGCCATGCTTCCGCGCTGGTGGCCGGGGACATTCACGATTCGGCACGCCTTCGTGCTGTGATCCGCGAGCATCAGATCGAGGCTGTCCTGCACTTTGCGGCGTGGTTGTCCGTGGGGGACTCGGTGCGTGATCCTGTGGGCTACTACCGGAACAACGTCGGCGGCACGCTATCGGTGCTCGAGGCGATGGTGGCCGAGCATGTGAAATATCTCGTCTTCTCGTCGACGGCCGCCGTGTTCGGTAACCCGGTGGAGACTCCGATTCCTGAGTCGCATCCCCGCCGCCCCATCAACGCCTACGGCCAGACGAAACTGGCCATCGAGCATGCGCTGCCTCATTACGAAACGGCATACGGGCTCCGGTCGATTGCGCTGCGCTATTTCAATGCCGCAGGGGCGGACCCGGACGGTGAACTGGGGGAAGACCACGCACCGGAAATCCACCTGATTCCTCGGGCCATCGATGCGGCGCTTGGCCGTGACACGTTTCAGGTGTTCGGCGACGATTACGACACACCGGATGGGACGTGTCTTCGCGACTTTGTTCACGTGAACGACCTCGCCTCGGCACATCTGCTTGCGCTCGAGGCGCTTCGGAGTGGCGCGGCTTCCACGAAATACAATCTGGGCAACGGCCGTCCCACGTCGGTGAAAGACGTCGTTGATTCGGTGGAACGGGTCGTCGGCCGAAAGGTGCCCTTCACCGTGGGCCCTCGCCGGCCGGGGGACCCCGGCGTGCTTTTCGCCTCGAGCGCGCGGATCCGGAGCGAGCTGGGATGGTCCCCCCGGTTCGAGGACATCGACGTGATCGTCGACACCGCCTGGCGATGGCGCGAGGCGCACCCGTCAGGGTACAGGAAGGCGACCGCCTAAATGTCCCGGCTGAAAGGACAACTCGCGGATCCGCTTCTGTCGGTCGTGATGCCCGTGTACAACGAGCGGACGACGATTGAAGAAATGATCAGGCGGGTCCTGGCCGTCGCGATCCGTACCGAGCTCATCGTGGTAGACGACGGGTCGACGGACGGTACGCGGGATATCCTGTCGCGGCTGGCGGCGGAGCTGTCGTTCAAGCTCGTGCTGCAACCGGCCAACGCGGGAAAGGGATCGGCGTTGCGCCGGGGCTTTCAAGAGGTGACCGGCGACCTTGTCGTGATTCAGGATGCGGACCTCGAGTACTCGCCGGAAGAATTCCCGGAACTGATCTCGTTGATCTGCGAGGGACGGGCCGACGTCGTCTACGGGTCGCGGTTCCTCGGGCGGCACCGGGTGTTTCTGTTCACCCATTACGCCGGCAACCGGCTGCTGACGCTCGTGACCAACGTGCTGTACAACACGATGTTGACGGACATGGAGACCTGCTACAAGGTCATGCGCACCGAAGTGCTGCGATCCATGACGCTCGAGTCGGACGGCTTCGGGATCGAGCCGGAGCTGACGGCGAAGATTTTCAAGCGGCACTATCGCGTGTACGAAGTGCCGATTACCTACGATGGCCGGAACTACGATGAGGGGAAGAAAATCACCTGGCGCGACGGCTTCGTCGCGTTGTGGGTGCTGTTGAAGTATCGGTTCACCGAGTGAATCCGCTTCACCGCCTGTTCGGGTACGCCCGGCCTTATCGCGGGCGATTTGCCGTGGCGATCGCGGCCATGGTGGTGTATGCGACGGCGACAGCCGGAGTGGCGTACCTGATCCGACCCGTCATCGACCAGGTGCTGCCGTACGGCACGGGCCTTCTGCAATGGTGCGTGGCTCTTCTGCTGGTGTATCTCGTCAAGGGCTTGGGCGCCTACGCGTCGGCGTTCGTGATGACGGACATTGGCCAGCGAGTGGTTCGCGATCTGCGCGATCAGCTGTTCCGCCACATCCTGGATCAATCCGCGACGTTCTTCAGCCGCCACACCAGCGGCCAGCTGATGTCGCGCATTACGAACGACGTGAACCAGGTGCAGCAGGCGGTCTCGGAAACCGTCGGCGACCTGATGCGCGAGGGACTCTCCGTCGTCGGCCTGGCCCTGTTTCTCTTTTACAAAGACGCCCGGCTCGCGCTCGTTGCTGTCACGGGCGCGCCGCTGGTGGTGTATCCGCTCGTACGGTTCGGCAAGCGCATCCGCAGCACGACCCGCAGGAGCCAGGAACAGCTCGAGCAGCTGTCGCACGTGACGGCTGAAGCGTTCACGGGCCATCGCATCGTGAAGGCGTTCGGCGCGGAAGGGCACGAAGAGCAGCGGTTCCGGCGCGCCTCGCAGCGGCTCTATCGCACGAACCTCAAGGTCACGAGCGCGCTGGCGATTCTCCCGCCCCTCATGGAGCTGCTCGGCGGCCTGGCAGTGGTCGGCCTGATCTGGTACGGCAGCCACCAGATTGCGGAGAAGACGGTGTCGCCGGGAGACTTTGCCGCGTTTGTCGCCGCGGCATTCATGATGTATGCGCCGATCAAGAAATTGAGCCGCGTGAACGCGACGCTGCAGCAGGCGATGGCCGCCTCGGAGCGCATCTTCGAGATCCTCGACACGCACTCGGAAGTCCCGGAGCGTCCCGATGCGCAGCCGCTCCCGCGGCTCCGCCAGGCGATCGAGTTCCGCAACGTCAGTTTCTCGTACGACGGCGTCAGCAAGACGATCCTGCGGGACGTCTCGTTCAGCGTGCGGGCCGGGCAGGCGGTGGCGATCGTCGGCTTGAGCGGCGCGGGCAAGACCACGCTCGCGAACCTCGTGCCGCGGTTCTACGACGTCAGCGCCGGGAATATCCTGATCGACGGCGTCGACGTCCGCAACGCCACCCTGGCGTCGCTGCGATCGCAGATCGGCATCGTCACGCAGGATACGGTCCTCTTCGACGAGACCATCGCGAGCAACATCACGTATGGCACTCCAGGCGCGTCGCGCGAAGAGGTCGAGGCCGCGGCGCGGGCGGCGCACGCGCACGAGTTCATCATCACGCTCCCCGATCAGTACGAGACCCGGATTGGGGAACGGGGACAGAAACTGTCGGGCGGCCAGCGTCAGCGCGTGGCGATTGCGCGGGCGTTGCTCCGGAATTCGCCGATTCTGATCCTTGACGAGGCCACGTCGTCACTCGACGCAGAGTCGGAGCTGCTCGTGCAGGACGCCCTGCAGACGCTGATGCGAAACCGTACGTCGTTCGTCATCGCGCATCGGCTGTCGACCGTGCGCCGGGCGGATGCGATCATCGTGCTCGAGCGCGGCCGCGTCGCGGAAATCGGCCGCCACGACGAGCTGCTTGCGCGCCCCAGCGGCGTGTACGCGAAGCTCTATTCTCTGCAGATCTTCGAAGCGCGACTCGCCCAGCACGCGTCGACCGCGGGGCGCGTTCCGTCAGTCTCATGATCAAAAGCATGACAGGCTTCGCGTCGCTGACGAGGGACGACGATGTAGCGACAATCGCCGTCACGATCCGAGCGGTCAACCACAAGTTCCTGGATCTGCAGCTGCGCGTACCACCCGCGCTGGCCTCCATTGAAGTGCGGCTGCGCGCGCTGGTCCAGAAGCACGTGAGCCGGGGGCGCGTTGAGGTGACGGTTAACGTGCAGCAGCGCCGGACACCGACGCTCCAGGTGGATTTGAACGAGGCGTTTCTGGAGGCGCTCGGCGGCGCGCTGGATCGCGCGCGCGATCGCGGCTACGTCGCCGGTCCCATGACGCCTGGCGACCTTCTGCGATTCCCCCAGGCGCTGTCGATACGAGAGCGTCCGGACGATACGCTCGGAGAGGGCGATGAAATCGCATCGCGCGTGGAGGACGCTGCGGCCGCCGCGCTCGACGAGCTCGACACGATGCGCGCGCGTGAAGGCGGCTACCTGCGGACCGATCTCGACGCGCGGCGCGCGACGCTCGGCGATCTGTTCGATCGGGCCGCTGTGGCGGCGGAGCAGGGCATGGCCGGTCTGCAGGTGCGGCTTCACGAGCGTGTGCGGGAACTGCGCGCCGACGCGCTTGCCGATGAGACGACCATCGCCCAGGAGATCGCGAAATTCGTCGGGCGGTCCGACATCACCGAAGAGGTCGTGCGCTTCCGGGGTCATCTTGAACACTGGCGCGCGTTGTCCGACGCACCGGAGCCATGCGGCCGCAAGCTGGACTTCCTGCTCCAGGAAATGAACCGCGAGGTGAACACCGTCGGGTCGAAGGCCGAGGGGCCGGGAGTCTCCGAGGTCGTCGTCTCGCTCAAGGCCGAGCTCGAGAAGATGCGCGAGCAGGTGCAGAATGTCGAGTGACGCTGAAGATGTGCCGGGATCCAGGGCGCGTCCCTCGACAGGCTCGGGACGCCATGAGCACGTCGAAGGGCGGGATCCGGGAGCCGGTAGCCGCGATCCGGACCCGGGGGGGTCAGGCTCGCGGCGGGGACTCCTGTTTGTCGTCTCGGCGCCGTCAGGAACCGGCAAGACTACCGTTGCGGAACGCCTGGTACAGGTTGTGCCGGACCTCTCGCTTTCACGGTCTTACACGTCTCGCGCTGCCCGGCCGGGAGAAGCCGACGGCATCGACTATAATTTCATCACACGCGCAGTCTTCGAAGAGATGATTGCCGGCGGCGCCTTTCTCGAGTGGGCGGACGTTTTCGGCAATTTGTACGGCACGAGCGCGGCGGATGCGGAGGCGCATCTGGCGGCGGGTCAGGACCTGGTGCTCGTCATCGACGTTCAAGGCGCGCGGCAGGTGCGCGCCCGGCGCCCCGGCACGGTCGGCGTGTTCGTGTTGCCGCCGTCGTTTGACGTGCTCGAACGGCGGCTCCGAGGCCGCAGCGCCGACAGCGAGGAAGCGATGCAGCGGCGGCTGCAGACGGCGCGAGACGAAGTGGTCGCCTTCTCCGAATACGACTACGTCGTCGTGAACGACGAGCTCGACGCCTGCGTGGATCGTGTGCGCGCCATCGTCCTTGCCGAACGCACCCGCCTTCGCTCGGCGCGCGACATGGCGGAAGACATCGTCAGGACATTTACGACGGGCCACTAGCCTAGTACTACTTTGGTAGATTGACGAATTTTCGTGGAATTCGAGAGTGATCATCTCTGAGGTCGTCGTACTATTTGCGTGGTATCGCTCGCGTTACCGGTGTTTGACCGTGCGTGGAGAAGACGATGCCACGCGGAGGAGGCAAAGACGCAGAGAACGCCGAGAAGGCTGCCGAGAACCGTTCCGGCGGCGCCGGCACGGTGTCAGCAGCCGCTTCTTTACTTGTCTTCTCCGCGCGCTTGGCGCTCTCTGCGCGAACCTCGTCGTAACAAGTCGCGGGCCGTCGACCGAGCAAATGGCCTGATTTGACAAAGTCGTCTAGCCACTAGCATGCTCGAAAGGACTGATCGTCATGGCCGATAGAACAGAAGCGCCGAACAAGTTCGAATTCGTCATTGTGGCCGGCGCGCGCGCGCGTCAGCTGCTGGAAGGGTCCACGCCGAAAACGACAGGCAGCAACAAGCCCATCAGGCTCGCGCAAAAGGAAGTGCGCGAAGGGAAGGTCGCGAAGATCCGCGTTGCTGACTAACCGCTGGCGACTGGCGACTGGCGGCTGGCGGCTGGCGGCCGTCGGCTGGCGATTAGGATTACCCATGGCACTTATTGCCCTCGGCGTTACCGGCGGGATCGGCGCGTATAAGGCAGTCGAGGTCGCCCGCGGGCTTCAGAAGCGCGGGCACGACGTCGTCGCCGTGATGACACCATCGGCGCGGAGGTTTGTCGGCGAGGTCACGTTCGAAGCGATCACGCGGCGGCCGGTGATTACGGATCAGTTTGCCCGCGCGATGAACGCGGACATCGAGCACATCGCGCTTGCAACCGACATTGCGCTCCTGCTCGTGGCCCCGGCGACGGCGAACATCATCGGAAAGTTCGCCAACGGCATCGCCGACGATTTTCTGACATCCCTCTATCTGGCGACCCGGGCGCCCGTCCTCATGGCGCCCGCTATGAACACCAACATGCTCGAGCACGACGCCGTGCGCCGCAATGTAGCCACGCTGTCGGCGCGTGGCGTCCGCTTCGTCGATCCCGGCCAGGGATATCTGGCGTGCGGCTGGATTGGAAAAGGACGTCTCGCCGAGCCGGAGGAAATTATCGAGGCTGCGGGCTTCGTGCTGCAGCCGCGCGGCTCGCTGCTTGGCCGGCTGGTTATCGTGACGGCGGGGCCGACCTACGAGGACATCGACGCCGTGCGTTATGTCGGCAACCGGTCGAGCGGCAAGATGGGATACGCCGTGGCGGCAGAGGCTGCGCGACGGGGCGCCCGGGTCGTCCTCGTCTCCGGACCGTCGCATCTTGCTCCGCCGCCGGGCGTCGAGGTCGTGCCGGTCCGAAGCGCTCGGGAAATGCAGACTGCGGTACAGCGATATGCAGCCGACAGCGACATCGTTGTCATGGCCGCGGCCGTAGCGGATTACACGCCGGACCGCGGCCCTGCCGCAGGCAAGATCGAAAAAACGGACGCGCCACTGGAGCTGCGGCTCGTGCGAACGCCCGATATTCTCGCCGAGCTCGGACGATCGCGCGGCAGGGCCGGGAAGCCCGTGCTCGTCGGCTTCGCAGCGGAGAGCGGTGATCCCGTGCCGCGCGGCCGCGACAAGTTGCTCCGCAAGCAGGCCGATTTCATCGTCGCCAACGACATCTCGCGCGACGATGCCGGATTCGAGGCTGACACCAACGCCGTCACGATTATCAGTAAGGACGGCGAGGAGGCGGTAGAGCTTGCGCCGAAGACGGAGATTGCCGCGCGAATTCTCGACCGGGCGGAAGTCAGGCTCAAGTCTCAGGGCTCAGGGCTCAAGGCGTGAATCAACTCGCCGAACATCTTCGCTTCTACCAGGAACTGGGCGTGACGGGCATCAACCGGGACGCAAAATGGCGTCGCCGCGAGGATGGGACGAGACACCTCGCGGATGCAGTTCCGGAGGTCGAGGCGGTTCCGGTAACCATCGCGCGCACGACCCTGGAGGCTCTCGCAGCGATTCGAGAGGATCTGGGTGACTGCACCCGCTGCAAGCTGCACACGCAGGGTCGCAAGCAGATCGTATTCGGGGTTGGCAATCCCACCGCGGATCTAATGTTTGTCGGCGAGGCGCCAGGGGCGGATGAAGACGCGCAGGGGGTTCCTTTCGTCGGCCGCGCGGGTCAGTTGCTCACGAAGATGATCGAGGCGATGGGCTTCTCGCGCGACGAGGTGTACATCGCAAATGTCCTGAAGTGCCGCCCACCGGGCAACCGTAATCCTGAACCGGATGAAATCGCAACCTGCGAACCGTTTCTTTTTCGCCAGCTTGCCTCGGTCGAGCCAAAGGTCGTCATCGCGCTCGGCGCCTTCGCGGCTCGGACGCTGCTCAAGACCGACGATCCGATCTCGCGGCTTCGGGGCCGGGTCTTCGAGTATCGAGGCGCGAAGCTGATTCCCACGTTCCATCCGTCGTTTCTGCTGCGCAGCCCTGGCTACAAGCGCGAGGCCTGGGAGGATCTGAAGAAGGCATTGGCCATCCTCGGCCGCGAGCTCCCGGGCGCCGCGCCGTCCCCTGCATCCGAATAGGCGCCGATGCGCCTCATCCAGGTCGCCGTTCCGGTTCCGCAGCTCGACGCGCTCACGTACGCGGTCCCTGCCGAATTCCCCGATCCCGTCCCCGGCGCGCGCGTGCTCGTGCCGCTCGGAAAGCGGACGCTGACGGGCATCGTAGTGGCTGGATCACAACAGCGGCTGGCGACTAGCGACTCGCGGCTGGAAGAGCGGCTGGCGACTCGCGACTCGCGATTCGAGGAGTTCCAGGACCATAAACCGCAACCGGAGGTCACTGACCTCAAGGCCGAGACAGACGAACCGCGAACCGCGGCCCGCGAATCGAGAACCCCGAACCGCGACTCGATCAAGGAAATCATCGACATCCTCGACGATTCCGCGTTCCTGCCGCCCGACGTCGTCAGCCTGATTGGGTGGGTGTCTGACTACTACGCATGTGGAGCGGGGGAGGCGATGGCGGCTGCGATGCCGCCGCGCGCGTGGATCGAGAGTGAGCGGCACGCGCGGATCACGGATACGGGGCACGCGCGGCTGCTGACCGAACGCGGCGCGCGCCGGCAGATGCTCGAGGCGCTCGACGCGGCCAAGCCCGTTCGGGTGGAATCGATCGTTGGCAAGGCCGGCGGACATGCGACGCTTCTCGGACTCGAACGCGACGGCCTCGTCGAGATTACCCGTCCGTTGAAAGGCGCCGCCTCCGCGTATCGCACGGTCCGCGTCGCGACGCTCACCGCGCAGGGTCACGACGTCGCGTCGTGGGTGGCAGGCCTAAAGGCCTGCGCTACACCAGACACCGGGAGTCAACAGGACGACGGCGCGGCGACAGAGTCGGATTCATGTAGTGCAGCCCTTGCGCCTTTGCCAAGGCTTCGGCGGACCGCCATAGCATCAGCGGAGGCATGTGAGGGCTGCTCACCTCAACCCCTGAAGCTCGGTACCCGGCAGCAGGAGGCGCTCGACTTGTTAAGGGGGGCCCCTGACGGCATCGACACGGCGGGCCTCGCCGGTCGAGGGATCAACGCCAGCACGCTCAAGCGCCTTTCTGATCTCGGCCTCGTGTCGATCACGCGGCGCCGGGTCGATCGCGATCCTTTCGAACAAGGGGCGACCACGGCGATCGAGACTCGAGAGGCGCTGGTGCTCACCGTCGAGCAGACGACAGCGTTCGAGCGATTGTCTGCGCTGGCCGCTCGACAGTCGTTCCAGACCGCCCTGCTGCACGGTGTGACGGGCAGCGGCAAGACCGAACTGTATCTCCGTCTCGCGGACGGCGTGCGCAAGAGCGGACGCGGCGTGCTGATGCTCGTGCCGGAGATTGCGCTGACACCGGCCGTCGCGGCGATCTTCCGATTGACGTTCGGCGACCGCGTCGCGATTCAGCACAGCGGCCTGTCTGACGGAGAGCGTCACGATCAGTGGCAGCGTATCCGCCGCGGCGACGTGGACGTCGTCGTCGGCACGCGCTCCGCGGTGTTTTCGCCGGTGCGTTCGATTGGATTGATTATCGTGGACGAGGAGCACGATGGATCGTACAAGCAGGAGGAAAGCCCGCGCTACCACGGACGGGACGTCGCCGTCGTTCGTGGACGACAGGCCGGCGCCCTCGTCGTGCTGGGGTCCGCAACCCCGTCGATGGAGAGCTTTCATAACGCGCAGAACGCCCGGTACGAGCTCCTCACGCTCGAGCGCCGCGTGCTCGATCGGCCGATGGCTTCGGTCCGCATCGTCGACATGCGCGAGGAATATGCGGCGTCGGGCCCCGACGTGATCCTCAGCGGCGCCCTGTGCGACGCCCTGACGGACCGGCTGGCGCGCCGCGAGCAGTCGATCGTGCTGCTCAATCGCCGTGGCTTTGCCACATCCGTGTTCTGCCGGGAATGCGCGTCAACCTTGGAGTGCCCGAATTGCAGTGTCTCGCTGACTGTTCACAAGGCGGCCAGGCGCGCGCGATGCCACTATTGCAACTATTCGACGGGGCTTCCCAAGGAGTGTTCAAACTGCGCGGGACCGTACCTCGAACAGTTAGGATTCGGCACGGAACGCGTCGAGGCCGAGATCCTCGAGAAGTATCCCGGCGTCCGCGTTGCACGTGTGGACCGCGACACGATCCGCAAGCGCGGTGCGATTGCGGCACTGCTTTCGCGGTTTGCCGCCGGAGAGCTCGACGTCCTTGTCGGCACGCAGATGATCGCGAAGGGGCACGACTTCCCGCGGGTCACGCTGGTCGGCGTCATCTCCGCGGACGTCGGCCTTGGGCTCGCCGATTTCCGGGCCGCGGAACGCACCTTTCAGCTGCTGACGCAGGTCGCTGGCCGCGCCGGGCGGGGGGAGATTCAAGGCGAGGCGATCGTCCAGACGCTCTATCCGAAGCACTACAGCATCAGGCACGCGTGCCGGCAGGATTACAACGCGTTCTACCACGACGAGATCACGTTCCGCCGGGGAATGAAGTATCCGCCGGTTGTCGCGCTCGTCAACGGCGTGGTGAAGGCGCGCACACGCGATGGGGCAATGGCCGATGCAGGGGAGCTCGTGGGCGCGCTGCGGACCGGTGGAGAGACGTACCGCGTCCTCGGTCCAGCGCCCGCCCCGCTGAGTCGCTTGAAGGGGGAATACCGCGCGCAATTCTTCATCAAAGGCACGAACCGGCCCGCGATGAGGCAGGCGCTTCAGCAAGTGCTGTCGTCGCGGCCGGAGATTCGCCGGAGGACGATCGTAGATGTGGATCCCATGAGCGTGTTGTGATGGGGGGGCCGTTGACTGTCACGAAGGATCTCGCGCAGAGTTCGCAGAGCGCGCGGAGAAGACAGGTTAGGAAGCGGCTGCTGATTCCGTTCCGGCGACTCGCGCGTCGCGCGAGCAGGAGGGCCGGTTCTCGGCAGCCTTCTCGGCGTTCTCTGCGTCGCTGCTTCCGCCGCGTGAGATGGTCTTCTCCGCGCACTGCGGAGCAATGCCACAATCTCTAGTGATGAGTGATTCGTTTATCGCCCGCCGACTAAATCCTGAAACTGAATGGGAACCGGCGTGAAGCAGAGGATGAACATGATCAGCGCGAAGACGGCGATCAGGTTCCGCGCCAAGCCGACCGGTTCGTGCTCGTAGATCACGCGTGGGTGGCGCGGACCGAGCATGAACAGCATCACGAGCATGACGAGCGTCATCACGAGCCAGCTGACGGTGACAAACGTCATCGCGATCGTGATG
>JBBQEJ010000155.1:0-11903 GCA_038320555.1 Vicinamibacterales bacterium
GTCCGTGAACCCCTGGTCGCGATCGAAGTTCACGCGATACGCGCTCAGCGACCACTTCTTCGCCGGCAACACCTCGCCTGTCGGCACGAACCACAGCCCGGTGTCTCCATTGATCGTCGTCGTCGCCGGGCGCGTCACGACCTCGCCCGACGTCGGGGGCGGGGTCGTTGACTGCTGTACCGGCGTCGACTGCGGAGTTGTGGACGATGGGGTCGAGCCGGACTGTTGGGTGGACGGCTGCCCGCTTCCGGTTGCGGAAGACTGAGCGGAAGCCGCCGCCGCGCCCGTGAGCGCTACGACCACCATCACCGCTACGCGTTTCAACATACGCACACGCCTCCTAGAACGTACCGCTGCCGTCGAATCCGCCGGCCATGGCCGGGGTTTCGACGCTCTGTTCCGTCGTCTCCGACGACGGTTCGTCGGCGAGGCGGCCACGACCGCCGCGGCTGATCTGTCCGCCTTTGCGGCCGGCCGATCGCGCCTCTTCCGACGTCCACTCGTGGGCGGTGCCCTTCTGGTGAGCCGCCCGGCCACCCTTGCTCGCGATTTCCCGCTGCTTCTCGGGCGTCATCGACGCGAATCCGCGGCGTTCTTTCCGTTCCCCTGACATTCGAGCGATTGGAGCATCATTCATGGTTCAACCTCAGTGTGGCCGTCCTGGAGTGTGGCCGTCCTGGCTCGAAACTCCGCACAACGTAAGGAGCTCGATCCGGTTCCGCAGGCGGATCCTGGACGGGCGAGGGTTTGGGTTCATCTGCGGGAGTGTCGGGCGCTTTGTCGGGCGTTTCCGACGGACAAGGCTGCTCATCGTCGTGCATGGTCGTGTTCACTCCCCGCAGTACTCCACCGCCGGGCTGTCTATCAAAGGCTGTGCCACGGGAATGAGCAAACGGTACCTCCTGTTTGCCGCTAAACCACTGAAATTTGCGGAGATAAGATGACGAGCGTCACGTGTTGCAGGGTGCATGAAGTAAATCCCTACACGGATACACTACACATGAGGCAGTAAGTACCCACCTTAATGGTCTCCATCAGATTATCGGCGCCTGATAGAATCAGCAGTATGAGCCCCTGCAGCCCCCCTCAGCCTCCCTCTCCCGCCAGCAACGCCAGCGGCCGGACGGTGTTCTGCAACAAGTTCCAGAAGGAAATGCCCGGTCTCGATTCCCCGCCGTGGCCCGGAGAGCTCGGTCAGCGGATTTACGAGAACATCTCCGCCGAGGCCTGGAAGCTCTGGGAAGAGCGGATGAAGATGATCCTGAACGAGTACCGCCTGATGCCCTGGCAGAAGGAAGCGCAGGATCTCGTGCAGAAGCACATGGAAGATTTTTTCTTCGGCGAAGGGGCAGCGCTCCCGCCGGGGTACGTGCCTCAGCAAGCCAAGTAAGCGTCAACCCGCCATCACGATTGGCGCGGTGATCTCGAAACGCAGCCGCGCATGTGCCTCCTTCAATGCGCCGACGACCATTGGCGAGTCCGGCCCTCGCGCGAAGATGAATCCCAGATAGCTTGCGCCTTCCGGAAGCGGCTCCAGCAACTGGTGGGGCTTTGCGGTCGTCCGCACCTCCTCGATGCCAGGTACGGCGGCGGCTGCGTCGATCCCATGCACGCGTTTCAGCATGCCGCGTGTGGGGATTGGAATCATCATCACGCCCGAGGCGCGGGGTTCGCGTGCGTACCGCGAGACGTCTTCGCCGAGCGCATGCCGCAGGAGGACGTCTTCGAGGCTCGCCTCACCGGATTCTCCGTGCGCACTGAATCGCAGCGCTTTCGAGCAGAGTCCGCCGATCGGCCGCGCGGCCACTTCGAGCATGAATAGGCCGAGCGCACTGACTCGGCATTCGGCGTGAACGGGGCCGTGCGCAAGGCCAAGGGACCGTGCGGCGCGGCCGACCTGATCGATGATCGACTGCTGCCCGGTGGGCGGCAAGTCGGAGGGCGTCACGTAGATCGTCTCTTCGAAAAACGGACCGTCGAGCGGATCGGGCTTGTCGAAGATGGCAAAGGCACGGAATACGCCTTCGGTCATCACGCCCTCGATCGCGAATTCACGTCCCTCGATGAACCCTTCCACCAGGATGGCACCTTCCAGGCCGGTACGGATGGCGCGTACGTCCTTGCGGGACAGCAGGGCGCGAAGGCGCGCGATGGCCAGGTCGAGTTCCGCCGGTGTATTCGCACGAATCACCCCGCGGCTGCCTGACAGGCCGAGCGGCTTCACGACACACGGATACCGGACGCGCGGATCATCGGCAATCCGGCTCGTCACGTCCGCCTCGAAAAACCACGGCACGGGGAGCCCGGCGGCGGCGAACGAGACGCGGGCGAGCTGCTTGTTGATGCTCGCGGCTGCAGCATCCGGAGGGTTCCCGCGGATCCCGAGCGCCCGCGCGGCGCGCGCCGCGAGCGCAACAGGCCGGTCGCCCACCGCAATCATGCCATCGATGGGCCTTGTGCGGGCCGCGTCCAGAATGGCCTGAAGCGACGCATCTTCTTCATGGAAGCGGACCGCCACCGCCGCGTCGCGCCAGGGGTCATCGAGACGATGACAGCGATCCGTTGCGAACATCAGCTCGATCCCGGCCCGCGAGGCTGCCTCGCCGAACGAGCGGACCTGATAGCCGGTCGTGGTCGAAAGGATCAGAACGCGCACGATCAATCCCTAATTCCTCATCCCTAATCCTCATCCCTGATCACTAATCGCTCCTCCCTAATCGGATCCCGAATCGCGAACCGCGAAATCGCGAACCGCGAGCCGCGAACCGCTATAACAGAGCCAACTGCTCTGCGGTTGGCTCCGCTCAACAGTACCAAGGTTCGTTGAGGTACGGAATCGCGGCACGCGAGACGAGCGGCGCCTCACGGCGCATCGCGCGCGTGCCGGCGCGATCATGCGCCAGGTCCCAGACTCTGGCGAACACGTCGCGGCGTGACGAGGACAGCTTCACGCCGACCAGATGGGTAAGCTCCGTTTGCAACGCGTCGACGGCAGGATCGCTGTGCGTCCAGGGGTACGTCAGCGATCGCGCGTCGAAGGCGGCCGTCACGCGACGGACGTCCTCGAGCTCCAGCATCCGCGATCCCTGGGGAATGAGCAGCCGGATAGCAAGCTGAATCGGCGAGACGTGCTCGACGAGATCGAGGCCTTCGATGGCGTAAAGCAGATCAAGGTAGCCCTGGAGCGTCGTCCAGGGCGTAAACGGCATGAACGTCGGCGCGAGCGGAAGCCGCGCGTCTCGACAGAGCCCCACAATACGCTCGAAGTCGGCCCGCGTGTGGCCTTTTTCGAGCCTGGCGAGCACATGATCGTCCACCGACTCGACGGCCGTCGTCACAAACGCGCAACCCGTCTCGCGCAACACCGGCAGCATCGCGGCGTGACGAAGCAGGTGCTCGACCTTGATCGTGACGTCGTAGGTCACGCCCGGAAACTCGCGCGCGAATCTCCGCACGACGAGATCGGCGTGGCGGATGCCGTTGAAGAAATCCGGATCGCCGAGCGTAATGTGGCGCGCGCCGGCGACGACCTGGCCTCGCACGTCGGCCAGCACGACATCGGCCGGTACCACGCGGAAGCGGCCGTCGTACACGGGAACGATCGGGCAGTGCCGGCAGCGATGCTTGCATCCACGGCTCGCCTCGGTGTATCCGGCAGTGCGCCGCTCGTCGAGAACCTGCAGCGTGGCGTACCGCGTGAGAGGGAGCAGCCCGTCGCGCGCGGGGACACGAAATTCAAGGCGAGGAAGCGGCAAGGCAGCCCTGAAGGGCGGCCCGACACTCTGTATGGCGATTGGCTGTGCGACGTCTCGGCCAGGCAGCGGGCATACGAGGTCATGAACAGGCGGCGTCGCGGTGGCTTCTTCTCTGGTAGCCCGGCCCTTCAGGGCTGCGTCGACGAGATCCTGTTCAAATTCCCCGCCAAGAACGTGAGTCACGCCGTGCTCGCGAAGAAGCGCCTCGTTCAGCGGCGCGTAGAGACCATAGGCAACCACACGCGCGGATGGTTGAATGACGCGAACGCGATCGATCACAGGGAGCGCCAGCCGTGTGGCCATGTGCATCGGCAGAAAAAACCCTACGACCTCGGCATCTCGAACCACGTCGTCCACGAGCCTCTGCTTGGCAAGGTCCACGCACGTGACCTCCACGCCGGCCTCGATCAGCCACGCGGCCGGGGACGCAAGGCCGAAGGGCTGGCGTCCCATGTCGTACGTCGAGATGAGCAAAACCCGCACGAGTCATTGTACGTCCTGAGGCCTGAACGGATAAGCGGCTGGCGGCTGGCGACTCGTGGCTGCGACTGGTGATTCGTCACTCTCTGTCCTTGTGGCTTCCGCCTTTAGGCGGAAGATCACGCGACTACCGGCAGGCGGCTAACGGCTGCTAACGACCGGAGACTACGCTATGCTGGACCGGCATGGCTGATCCGGCCGCTCCCACATCCTCTGCAGATCCCCAGAGCCAGGCGAGACGCGGCATCTCCGCGCACGACACAGGCTTCTTCGGGCATCCTCGCGGACTTTCGACGTTGTTCTTCACGGAAATGTGGGAGCGCTTCAGCTATTACGGCATGCGCGCCCTGTTGATCCTCTTCATGACGGCGCCAATCGCCGAGGGCGGGCTCGGCATGGGCACCGCTGTCGCCGGAGCGATCTACGGTCTCTACACCTCGATGGTCTACATGACGACGCTGCCGGGGGGGTGGATCGCCGATCGCGTGATAGGCCAGCGCCGCGCGGTCCTCTACGGCGGTATCCTGATCGCGTGCGGCCATTTCAGCATGGCCTTTCCGTCGCTCGCGACCTTCTATCTGGGCCTGTTCCTCATCGTCATCGGCACCGGGCTGCTGAAAGGGAACGTCAGCGTCATCGTCGGGCGTCTGTATCAGCCGGGCGATATCCGCCGCGACTCGGGATTCTCGCTCTTCTACATGGGAATCAATCTCGGCGCATTCCTCTCGCCGCTCGTGTGCGGCTACCTGGGTCAGAGGATCAACTGGCACGTCGGCTTCGCATCAGCGGGCGTCGGAATGGTCATCGGACTGATTCAGTACGTGCTCGGCGCCAAATATCTCGGAACGGCCGGCCTGGATCCCGAGCGACCGAGGACGCAGGCGGAGGGAGATAGGCTCAGGCGGAACACCGCGCTCTGGGGCGGCCTGGCAGCGGCGGCGCTGATGGCATTCGGCGTCAGCGCCTTCACGGGCCTGCTGCCCGTGACGGCCAATCAGATTTCCGACGGCGCCGGCTACCTGCTGCTCGTTGTCTGCGTTGGATTTTTCGGCTGGCTGTTCTTCACGGGCGACTGGACGTCAGAGGAGCGCAAACGGCTCTATGTCATCGGCGTGTTCTTCCTCGCTGCCTCGCTGTTCTGGTCGCTGTTCGAGCAGGCCGGCTCCACCCTGAATCTCTTCGCGGACCGCGATACTGCCACGACCATTCTCGGGTGGCACTATCCGAGCAGCTGGTTCCAGTCGATGAATTCGCTGTTCATCTGGGTATTCGCGCCGGTATTCGCATGGCTGTGGCTGCGGATGGGACGCCGCCAACCGTCGACGACCACGAAGTTTGCGCTCGGCGAAATCATGGTGGGCGCGGGCTTCGCGGTGCTGGTGGTGGCCGCCCGTCTCGCGCAGAATGGAGTCCAGGTCAGCCCGCTGTGGTTGACCGTCGTGTACCTGCTCCACACGTTCGGTGAGTTGCTGGTCAGCCCCGTTGGACTGAGCGCAATGACGAAGCTGGCGCCTGCGAGAATCGGGGGCCTGATGATGGGCGTCTGGTTCCTCGCCTCGTCGGTCGGAAACTTCATTGCCGGACGTCTGGCCGGCTTCTATGAATCGATGCCGTTGCCGAGACTGTTCACCATCATCGCCGCGATGGGCATCGGCGCCGGACTGCTGCTGCTGCCGCTCGCGCGCCCGGTGACCAGGATGACCGGAGATGCCGAGTAACTGCTATGGTGCTGGAGAAATACAAACAGAAGCGCAACTTCAGCTCGACGCCGGAGCCCTCTGGCGATCCCCGCGTCGCGGCGGAGCGCGCCAAGAAGGCGAAGCCCGAGAAGGGGCTTTTCTTCTGCGTGCAGAAGCACCTCGCCAGCCATCTCCACTACGACTTCCGCCTCGAGTGGAGAGGCGTGCTGCTGTCGTGGGCCGTCCCGAAAGGGGCGTCGCTCGATCCGAAGACGAAGCGGCTCGCCATGCACGTCGAGGATCATCCGATAGAGTACGGCACCTTCGAAGGCGTGATCCCCGAGGGGTATGGCGCGGGCATCGTGATGTTGTGGGACCAGGGCACGTGGACGCCCGAAGTCGAGGACGTCGATGGCGCGCTCAGGAAAGGGGACCTCAAGTTCACGCTCGACGGCTACAAGCTGAAAGGGTCGTGGGTGCTCGTGCGCACGTCGGGCCGGTGGGGTTCGCAGTCGGGCGGCGATGGACGCAGCTGGCTCCTGATCAAGCACCGCGACGAGTGGGCCGGCGAGGTCGACATCACGGAGTTCGCGCCGCGGAGCGTGAAGAGCGACGGAGACTTCGAGGACATCCTGGCCGCCGACAGGCCCGACGTGTGGCAATCGAATCGTCCGGCGAAGGGCGGCGAAGCGGGGGCCATGCTTGCGACGATCATCGAGCGCGCCGCACGGCTCAAAGCGGGCGAGGCGCCAGCGCCCGCTTCCGACAAGGCAAAAGGGACAAGGCAAAAGGGAAAAGGCGCCCCGAAGAGAGCCACAGAGTCTCGAAAGAAACCTGCGACGCCACGAAGAAAGACCGCCGCGAAGCGGCGTTCCTAACCCTGTCTCCGGACTCCTGACTCCTGTATTCTGACAACTATCATGAAGAAGACCGACTTCATTCTTTTCAGCGGCGCCGCCCCCGGTGCGGAAGCGGAATTCGGCGCATCGGCCGAACGGCACGGCATCGAAGAAGTGAACTTCACGTTCGATGGCCACACGGAGGCGCGCCGCCGCGGAATCCGCGTGCTCAATCATGAAGAGCTGCAGGCCGGGGACGTGAGCCTCGAGTACGTCTCGAAGCTGATGAACCGGCGATACACCGACAGCCCGACCATCCGCAAGATCCTGCAGACCCTGTGGTATCAGGTGAATCACGGCCAGGAGATTTACGTGATTGGCACGATCCTCGAAGACAAGACCGTCCGAGGCGGCACGGGCTGGGGGGCCGAGTTTGCCAAACTGTGCAACAAGCCGTTGTTCGTGTTCGACCAGGACAAAGACGGCTGGTTCGAATGGACAGGCCGCGACTGGAAGTCGATCGGCATGGACGCGCCCGCCATCACGCATCCGCATTTCACGGGCACCGGTACTCGTCAGGTACACGACAACGGCAAGCGCGCGATTGAGGACCTGTTCACGCGATCGTTCGAGTAGGGGCGGCTCGCGAACCCGCCCCCGCCCGAACGCGGCGTCGCAGTTTCAAAAACGAAAGCCGGATCCGGCGTACACCAGAGTGCCTTCAGATCCTCGCGCCGCGACGGCGCGCAGCACGATGCTCGTGCCGACCAGCTTCGCCAGGACGCCTCCCCCCTCCGAAGGATGCCAGGTGTTCGTGTGTTCGGTCCGCAGCCACACGCGGCCGGTGTCGACGAAGGCCACGAGTCCCAGACGGACGGGAAACACCGATGTGAACACCGGCGGACCGAGATACGTTCTCAGCTCCGCGTTGCCGTAAAGCGACGCGTCGCCCGCAAACCGATGGCTGTGAAAGCCGCGATCGTTAGCGCCGCCGATGACGGCGGCATCGAACCACGGATACGTGCCGAACATACGCTGCCCACCCACCCGCGTCGCGAGCTGGACGTGCGTGTTGCCGACATGACCGGTGACGGAACCATCGAATCCTTCATACGTCTTCCGGACGTCGAGTACCGCGGGCGCCACGAACCCGGATGCCATCATGCGTATCCCGCGTCCGGGGGGCAGGTCCGGAGTTTCGCCGGTTGCCTGGCCTAATGCCACAGCCATCACGCCGGGCACCCGCGCGACCCGCGTCCCGGCTTCCAGCGTGACACGGACGTCCGCGACTTGGAATCGACCGACGCCATACGGCGCCTGCTCCGACAGGATCGTTCCCGTACGCTTGCCCGTATCCGATAAGCGGAACTCCGGACCGATGGTCAGCGACGCGCGCTCCGACTTCCCGAAACGCGCGACAGGGGCAAGCGTCACGAGCGTCTGCTGAATGTGATATCGCGATCGGGGCTGCTTCGCGGTATCGTCGCCGAAGCCAAAGAAGTTGACCTGCCCGATCCCGGAGATCGCCGCACGGAGATCAAAACCCAGCGCCGAGGCGGAGCGTCTGAAGGTACCGTCGTACTCCAGTTTTCCGCTCGACTGGCCGAACGACCAACCACCACGGAGGGTCTGCTCTTTCGCGGCGGGCACAGCCCTGAATCCGTACGTCGTGTGCGTGAGGTTCGCACCGATGACCGCGCCAAGATCGTTGGAGTACCAGGCGGTCGGCTGCCAGAGCGTCCACTTCCCGTAGTTGCGAGGCTCGAGCCACGGAGCATCGGCGACAGGCTCGGGATTCTTCCAGTGCCGCCCGGCATGATTGATCTGGCTTCCGGCGAAGGTGCCTGAGTCCGCCCAGGCTTCAACACGGGCGTCGCGGGACTCCACGGTTTTTTCGCCGTCGTTTGCGATGACTCTCACGTGGATCGGACCGCCTTTGCCGGTCCGCTCGATACGGTCGTTCCCTCCGCGCACGTACACACGTACTTCGGCGGTTTCATCCGGAACAAATCGCCGCGTGTAATACGGCGCGTTGCTCCCTGGGGCGCTCACCGATACCGTCGTCGAATGATCCGGCGCCGTGGCGATGGAGACGCGCTCGTCGAGATTCGTCAGCTGGATATCGACTCGGTGAGCAATATAGCGGTAATAACGTTGCACGTAGGGCACGAGCGCGCTGCGCCGGGCGCGCAGCGCGCGGCCCAGACGGCCCTTGTCGAGCGCCCGCCACTCTTTCGGCAGCTGGGCAACCGCCCGGTCGATTACATCGTCTGTCCATGCGGCCTGCAACTCGCGCGCGGTCTGTTCGAAGACCGGTGCTTCGAGATCCGTCAACAACCAGCGATCCACTTCCGCGGCATTGCTGGCGGGACCTTCCAGGTTCGAAGGAAACGCGTCAGAGAATTCGAGGAGACGCGGCTGTCGCGCGCGCATGGAGGCCACGATGACACCGTTATGGCGCACGAACGCCATGTCCGGATCCTCCGGCAGGGGCTCCCAGAGCGGACGCCCGGGGATCCGCATCCATCGCCACTGGCTACGGCGGCGATCGTAGTTTTCGACGAATAAATCGAGGATTCGCGCGCGAAGGAACGCCCGGCTGTCGATGCGATTGTCCGGCCCCTGCAGCCACTGCGACCAGAGCTCACTGGTCGGAATGATCGCGGTGGCTCCCTCAAAGCCGGACCGATCCGCAGCGGCGGCCATCGGGTACTCTTCGAATGTACCGATCTGGTTGGCGAACGCGCTCTGGAACTGGCCCAGTCGCGGATCGTCCGGCATTACCACGAGCCGGGGTTGCGTCCACGGAATACCCGCCGCTCGAGCGAGGACTGGCAGCATGATCCCCGCGCCGGGATGCGTTGCCGACGTGGCGTCGCGAAGCATCTTGGCCGGCCAGCTGTTACGCCATTCAGGCGGGAGCAGACGCTCGGGTTCCTTGTGCAGGGACCGGAACGTATATGATTTCCCGTCCGCCCCGCGCAGCGCGAGACCCGCCGTCTGCAGTCCGCCCACTTGCCTGACCGGCTCGAGGCCTCCGGCGTCTTTCGAGAGATCCAGTACCGGCACCTCGACCGGCGTCGTCCACACGTCGCGGTAGCCCTCTCCAAACCATCGCCTCAGAGTTGCGGACGCGGCGTATTCTTGCCCCGCCTTCACCGTCTTCGTCTCCTGCGCGACGACCGGTATTACAGTGCAAACCACCCACGCGACCGCAAGCTGCCATCGCATCGCCCATCTCCTTTATCAAAAAAGATGATTCGGAGCCGAGCGGACCCGACTCATCAACGATCCAGACGGCGAAGATATACCTCTGTGGGTATATCGAGTGCAAGTTAAGAGGCGCCGAACCTGATGGCGGAGCTACAGACGCTCGTCGAGCTCGACCCACCGAGCCACGACAATGTCCAGCTCGGGACCGATGGCCTCGGCGCGCGCGAGAACCCTGCGAATGTGATCGGCGGACTCCTTGTAGAAGTCCGGGGACGCCGCTTCCGCCTGGAGTCGCGCCTGCTCCGCTTCCAGCGCCTCGATGGCGGCGGGGAGGGACTCGAGCTCGCGGGCCTCTTTGAACGTGAGCTTTTTACGGAGCCGGGATCCGGGATCGGGGACCCGGGATTCGAGGGATCTCTCCTCAAGTGCAGAGCGAGATGGAGCCGTTCCAGATCCGGCGCGCGTCGTCGCGGATCCCGGATTCCGGATCCCGGCTCCCGGCTCCCCCCTCCCGCCCTTGGACTGCCTCACGTAGTCTTCATACCCTCCCACGTACTCGGTCACACGGCTGTCCCCCTCGAACGCGAGCGTGCTCGTCACGATGTGGTCGAGAAACACGCGGTCGTGGCTGACCAGCAGGATGGTGCCGTCGAAGTCGTCAATCAATTCCTCGAGCAGTTCCAGCGTCTCGATGTCGAGATCGTTGGTCGGCTCGTCCATGACCAGCACGTTCGCGGGGCGCGCAAACAGCCGGGCGAGCATCAGCCGGTTGCGCTCACCACCGGACAGCAACTTCACGGGAGACACGGCGCGCTCCCGAGGAAACAGGAAATCCGCGAGATAGCCGATCACGTGGCGCGGCTCGCCGTTGATCACGACGGTGTCGTTGCCGTCGTTGACCGTGTCGGCGACGGATCGATCGGGATCGAGTTGTTCCCGCTGCTGATCGAAGTACGCGATCTGCAGCCGGGTGCCTCGCCGAACCACTCCGGCATCGGGCTCGAGCTCTCCCACGAGCATGCGGAGCAGCGTCGTCTTGCCGGAGCCATTGGGGCCCACGAGCCCGACGCGATCCCCGCGCAGGATCCGCTGGGAGTAATCACGAATGACCGGCACGCCGCCGAACGCTTTGCTGACGTGCTTCGCCTCGAACACCAGGCGTCCTGTTGCATCGCCGATGTCCACCGACATCCGCACCGGACCCGTTTCGGCACGATACGCCGCGCGCTGCTCCCGCAACTTCAGGAGATCGCGCACGCGCCCCTCGTTCCGTGTTCGCCGTGCCTTCACGCCTTGACGCAGCCACGCTTCTTCCTTTTCGAGCTTCTTATCCAGGCGTCCGAGCTCCAGCGCTTCCGCATTGAGGGCGTCCGCCTTCTTCTGAAGGTACAAGGCATAGCTGCCGGGCCACGAGGTCAGCCGGCCGCGATCGAGCTCCACGATTCGCGTTGCGAGCGCGGACAGAAATGCCCGGTCGTGCGTCACGAACAGGATGGCGCCGGCGAAGCCACGAAGATGATCTTCGAGCCAGCGGATCGCGTCGATGTCGAGATGGTTGGTGGGCTCGTCGAGCAGCAGCAGGTCTGGCTCCGACACGAGCGCTTTCCCAAGCAGTGTGCGGCGCCGCCAGCCGCCGGACAATTCACCCATCAGCCGGTCGGCCGGAAGGAACAGACGCGAGACCACCAGTTCCACTTTCTGCTCGAGCCGCCAGCCGTCGCGCTCTTCGAGCTGATGTTGCAGCTCGCCAAGCCGTAGAAGCATGTCCGGATCGCCGCGATCCGCCACGTCCACGGCGGCATGATGATACGCCGCCACGATCTCACCGAGCGCCCCGAGACCGTCCGCCACCTCGTCGAACACAGATCGATTCGCCGCGCTCTCCCCGGAGACCTCCTTGGATGATCGAGGAGCAAAAGCGGAGACATCCTGCTCCA
>JBBQEJ010000156.1:0-11879 GCA_038320555.1 Vicinamibacterales bacterium
CAGTGGATCGAGCAACGCGCGGGCGAGGTCCCCGCGGAGGTGAGGGCGCGCATACATTTTGCGCGCGCCATCGCGCTCGATCCGCAGGTGCTGCTGATGGAGCATCCAACCGCCGCGCTTGACGAAGGAGCACGCGCCGCAGTTGGAGCGCTCGTCGCGCGCGTCTGCCAGGCGCGCGCGCTGACGGCGCTGGCGATTACGCTGGATACGGTCTTTGCCGCCACCGCCGCGCAGAGGACGCTGACGCTGCAGCCGGCCACCGGGCAGCTTGTGGCCGCCCGGCGCGGCTGGTGGGGGCGGTAAAGTTCTAACGTTCTAACGTTCTAAAGTTCCAACCGTTCTAAGGTTCCAACCGGTTCTAAAACTGGAGCTCTAGCAGGTTGGAACTCTAGAACGTTAGAACGTTAGAACGTTATTGCTTATTAATAACCCCGCACGCGATCCTGGGGCCGCCGCTGACGCCCGACTTTGGCTCGCCGGTGATCCCTTGATCAGGATTCGCATGAATGATGATAGCGCTGGCGTCCGCGTCGAAAAGCGACAAGGGACCGTCCGACAACGTCACGCGGGTGGTCGAGACTTTCATCGTACCCCGGCCGTTGGCAGTCACAATCAGTTGCGGCACGTCACCCATGTGGAATGGGTGATTCGCGTCCGGATCCATATTCCCCGCTGGACCGGGATCGAAGTGTCCCCCCGCGGCCGCAAAGTCCGGTTCGCATTTCCCCACCGCGTGCAGATGCACGCCGTGCATGCCAGGCTTCAGGCCCGTGACAGCGATAGTGATGTCGACGATCTTCCCGGTGCCAATCGTGCGCTCGACGAAATCGGCGGTGCCCGAGATACCGTCGCCCTTGATGACGGCGTGCGCATGCGCGGGGGCGGCTGCGGCCGCCTTGGGCGCCGCGCCACCGGCCGGCGCGGCCGGCGTCTGGGCGAGCGCGACTCCGCACGAGGTGGCTGCCACCACCATGACGGCGATCGAAAGATTCCAGAGCTTCATGTTCAACGATCCTCCTGAACCGAGATTGTAGATCGATGCCTCTATGAACACGATGCAGAAACTCGTTCTCTTCGATATCGACGGCACCCTCGTCCTGACGGGCGGCGCGGGAATCCGCGCGATGAATCGCGCCTGCGAGGAGCTCGTCGGCCATCCGCTTGCGCTCGACGGCATTCCGGTTGCCGGCAGGACCGATCGCATCATCCTCACGGATGTGGTGGCGCGCGCGGGCCACGCGTTGGACGACGGGCTGCTCGAGCGGCTCCGCGAGGGGTATATCTCCAACCTGCGCGAAGAGATCGAGCGACCAGGCCGCACGCAGTCGTTCGAATCGCTCGGCCCACGCGGCGGCGTGAAAGCGGTCATGCCGGGGATTCGCGAACTGCTCGACGTGCTCGAGCGGCGCGAAGACATCTTCCTCGGACTCTTGACGGGGAACTTCGAGGCCGGCGCCCGCATCAAGCTCGAGCACTTCGACTTATGGCGCTACTTTCGCTGCGGCGCCTACGGAGACGATGCGGCCGATCGAAACGAGCTCGTGCCGTTCGCGCTCGAGCGCGCGCGGCGGTGCGGGTTGCCCGACATCTCCCCGCACCATATCCTCGTCGTCGGCGACACGCCGCACGATGTCGCATGCGCGCGGGCCGTCGGGGCCACGCCCGTGGCCGTTGCCACCGGTGGATTCACTGTGGAGCAGCTGCGCGAGAGCGGGGCGGAGATTGTGTTTCAGGATTTGAGCAGGACGAGCGAGTTTTTGAATCTGCTCGGCGAGACGTCTTGACCCCAAAATTTGCGCCATAGGATCAGGTTTTTCGGTCAAGACCGCCCCCGCGTCAGGGCGTGACCAACAATGGGGCCTCGCGAGGCGGAGCCTCCATGGTCTGAGGCGGAGCCTCGCTAGTACAATGACGACTGAACGGAAGTGAACGGGGCCCGGTGGCCCTCCCGGTCTTCAAAACCGGTCGCTGCCCACGTTTCGTGGGCGGGCTGGGTTCGACTCCCAGGCGCTTCCGCCAGCCTTCGCCCCGCCCGGTAGCGCTCTGCGAAGGTGGGTTACGGCTGGTAAACCAATCCCGCCTGAACATTGAATTGTGAAGGTCGAATCCGGTCTGGCGGAGCACCGCGCTCCGCCGGCCGGGTGTGCGAGGTGTGGGCGTCAGCTTTCGATCAGCCGGACTTCGCCGGCGCGCGGACCCTTGCCGGACTATTCCTGCGTGAATTCGACCCGCTGGCCCTCACGCAGCAGCTCGAAGACCGCGCCGCGCACCGAGCTGCGGTGGAAGAAGTGCTCGATTCCCGCCTCGTCGCGGATAAATCCGAAGCCCTTGTCGATCAAAAGGCGAGCGATCGTCCCGGTCGGCATACCCGTGTCCTCCGATGAACGGCCCCGAGATCATCCCGGGGGCTTCGCTCAAGCTGTGCCGCGGGATAAGGGCCGGAGGAGGCGGCCCGCGAAACTGCCGGGAAGCGCCGACGACCTGCCAAAGACCCCGCGCTCGCGGCGCCGGCCCGATCGGCCACCGCACGCTGAGCTTGAAAGCGGGGTCAGTGTAGGGAGTTCCGAGGGGGAAGTCAAGAAAGCGGCAAGGGTTAGGGTTTACCCCCGAATCCTCCTTTTCCGGCCGGTTCCGGCGCCTTATGGACAGCTGGGCTGGCAGGCGGAACGGTGTAAGTCGTCCAGAAATGACGGCCACATCGAGGACACACCCAGAACTGGTCCGCCTTCCACGGCCCGTCAGGGACGGGATCGCGCATCTCCATATCGGTCCCGCAACGTTGGCACCGAAGCGTGAACATTTTTTGTAGGTCTCGGGACTACAGGGCTCAAGGCTCAGGGTACAACAGTTACAGAGTTCAGGACACGACATCGCTGACGGCCAGGGGCCATTGCGAGAGCGCGCAAGTACGCCACGACTCACTCGCCGGATAACTCCGCATTACAATCCGCGGAATGGTGACGGGCATCATCCTCGCCGCGGGCCGGTCGACACGCATGGGAACGTCCAAGGCGTTGCTGATCGCCCCTGACGGCCGCACCTTTGTCGCGCGTCTGGCCGAGACGCTCTGCGAGGGAGGAGTGGATGCTCCGGTGGTCGTCGGCCGCGAAGACGACGATCTGCTTCGCGCTGAGGTCGAGACGATCGGCTGTGGCGTGGGCTTTGTGGCGAACGCTGACGCGGATGAGGGGGGACAGCTGTCGTCGCTCCTCGCAGGACTGCGCGAGGTGGACCGTCCCGGTGTTCGGGCGCTCATGGTGGTCCCCGTTGATGCCCCAATGGTGACGCCAGACACCGTCGCAGCACTGATTGCCACGTTCAGCGCCACCGGCGCACCGATCGTGCGTGCGCGTCATCGGGGATGGAACGGACACCCGGTCATCTTTTCGCGCGCGATGTTCGACGAGCTCCGCCGCGCGGATCCCGAGGCCGGCGCGAGGGCTGTGGTTCGCGCATACCAGAGGGCGCTCATCAACGTCGATGTGGATGACCCAGGGGTCGTCGGAGACGTCGATACTCCGGAGGACTACCGTAGGCTGTTCGGCTCGTGAGGGACGGATGCGACTGCGCATCGATTCAACGACAGCCACAGTAAGCAACTGACGCAACCAAGATCAAACAGGACAGGAGAAAGTGAGGATCTTTGTTTTTGATGTCTCGCTGCGTGACACAAAAAAGAAATGATTCTCCCGTTCCTCCTGTTTGATCTTCACAGTTCTCCATGCGGAACTCAGATCTGGATCTTCGAGAACGAGTAGGCGCCTAGCGCCAGAAAGACCGCAGCGACCGCAGAGAGTACAGCCGCGTCGGTGCGGGCGCCGAAATGCGACCCGCCGATGAAGGCCCCGCGCAGGCCGTCGATCCCGTACGTCAATGGATCGATGCGCGTCGCCACGACGAGCCCGGCCGGCAGGTTGTTGAGCGGGTAGAGGGCGCCGGAAAGAAAGTAGATCGGCATCACCAGGAAATTCATGATCAGTTGAAAGCCCTGCATGTTCTGCAGCCGGGATCCGATTGTCGTGCCAAGCGCGGCGAACACGATGCTGATGAGCGCCATGAACATGACCGCGAGCGGCAGCGACGAGAGGTAAAGCGGGCGGAAACCGGTCAGGATACAGATCCCGATCACCAGCAGTCCCTGAATCATCGACACCGTGGCCCCGCCGAGCGTGCGCCCGATCATGATGTGCAGACGCGGCACCGGCGCGACCAGCGTTTCCTTGAGAAAGCCGAACTGCCGGTCCCAGAGCAGACCGATGCCGGAAAAGATCGAGGAGAACAACACCGACATCCTATGACGCCCGGCGCCACGAACTGCAGATAGCTGCCTTGTCCGGCCTTTTCGAAGACAGGCCCCAGGCCGAAGCCGAGCGCCAGCAGATAGAGCAGCGGCTGCCCGAGCGATGCGATGATCTGCGCGCGCGAACGCGAGTAACGCTTGAGCTCACGCAGCCACAGGATATAGATCGCGCTCACCTTATCGCCTCCACATTTTCGCGACCTGCCGCATCTGATCCGCGGCCCCGACGACCTCGTCGCGAATGGTCGAACCTGTCAAGGCGAGGAACGCATGCTCGAGCGAATCGGTCTTCGTCTGCGCCTTCAGCTCCTGCGAGGACCCCTGAGCGACGATGCGCCCGTGATCGATGATGGCAATCCGGTGTGCCACCCGGTCCGCTTCGTCCATGTAGTGCGTCGTGAGGAAGACCGTCACGCGCTCGGTGTCGTTCAGATGTTTGACGTGGGTCCACAGCTGGTTGCGGCTCTGCGGATCAAGGCCGAGCGTGGGTTCATCGAGAAACAGGATCTTCGGTGTGTGAAGGAGCCCGCGCGCGATCTCCAGCCGCCGCTTCATCCCGCCGGAGAACGTCTTCACGAATCCCTGACGGCGATCCCACAGCTCGAACAGCGTGAGAAGCCTCTCGATGCGCTCGATGCGCGTCCGGCGCGGCACGTGATAGAGCACGCCGTGAAGCTCCATGTTTTCGTAGGCGGTCAGCTTGGAGTCAAGGCTGGGATCCTGGAACACGATTCCGAAACGCCGGCGAACGTCGTACGGACGGCTTCGCGGATCGATTCCGTCGATTGCAATCGTGCCGCTCGTGGGCGCGAGCAGCGTCGTGAGCATCTGGATCGTGGTAGTCTTTCCGGCGCCATTCGGTCCCAGAAACGCGAAGATCTCCCCCTCGGCGACGTCGAAGGACACGTGATCGACGGCTTTGATCTCACCGAAAGTCTTCACCAGGTCCTGAACGTGAATCACGAAGCCTCCCGAAGGCCACTAGTGTAGACGCGACAAAGACGATCACAAAAAGTGCTCAGGAAGCGAGTTATCACAGATCTGTCCTTCAACCGCAAGAGCCCGCGGCGTCCGTCCAGGCGTTCCCTCACGGCAACCCGCTGAGAAGACTGATGTTGTGATCCGAGATCCGCCGCGTCGGTGACCGGCATGGTCGGTGAAACAGCACCCGGACCTGTATCACCATGGGAGATGCATTCTCCTCAACGGCGGGCGGTCTCGGTCCCGTACTCCGAGTAGTTGCCGGTGGAATCGCAGTGCCAGACTTCGACGTTCGCATTGGCCACGGCCGCGCAGGCGGCCGTCACGTTCACGACCTTGACCGTCAGCGTCAACAGCGTGCCCGTCTTCCCGTCGCGGATATCGCTCCGAATGATGTCCGTCAACGAGGGGTACGGGCCGGCTGTTTCAGTTGGCGTCACGGCACACGCGGTATTCGTCGATCCGGTCGTCGTGGTCGACGTCGACGTGGAAGTGTCGGGACTCGTCGGGGAACCACCGCATCGAAAGGCCAGCGCCGCGCCGGCCGCCCCCATTACGCCAAGCGCTTCACGCCGTCCAACTTTTCTATTGCTCATCGTCCATTCCTTCGAGAGTGGTGAATCTGATAGTGGTCAACCGGCACACGTCACTGTGCTCTACCGAGTACGAATCGCCTTCGAATGAAGGACGACGCGTCGCCCGGTGCAAGCTTCACGCCTGTAGTGTGACGAATTGATGGCTGCGCCACAGCTGAAGCGCGGTTACCTGGCTGGCGGATTGCTGCATACTCGTCTGCCTGCATTCATGTTCACAAGCCTGTGGAACTCCTACGTCCTGCTCGCTCTGATCGCGTTGCTGCCGGGAACGGTTTCCGGTGCATACCGCGCCGCATCGAGCAGCAAACCGAACGGTCCGCAAGCCACCCGAGTCTTGCGCGACGTATCCGCGACATACGGAGAGCCACAGGCGCCGTGATTCCGTGGCGATGGCCGTGGGCGCGTCTCTTGCTGCAGCCCTACAACCAGGTTTCGCGTTACGCGTCGCTCAGCGATCACGGTAGCCGGGCCTTCGGCGAGTCAGGCTTGGCGGCGATTGCATGACCGACGTGCTCGACAGCTTCCTCGATGCGGGCCTGGTCTGTTCGGTCTTCGACGGCGCTCGCATCCGTCTCCTGAAGATCGACGTCGGCACCGGAAACGTCGAAGGAATCGGTTTCCTCGATGGCCATTTCGTGAGCGATCGGAACGTGGTTCGTGGATGGCTGACCGGCTGGGCCGCCTCGATGACCTGTCGCAATCCGTCTATCGACGGGCGAGGTGCTTTACCTCCCGCGACGTGCCGGCGCGGTCAGCGTGCTGTCCATCGCAAGCAACCGTCTCTGCGCAATCATGATCGGCGACAGTCACTTCACGGTGCGTGTGTACCAGCTGCCACGGGGCACGCGGACCGCGGAGGGCGGGCGCGCTCGACCAACAGCGTCAGCCTTGAACGTACCTGTGCTGACACCATCATGGAGGACTAGACTTGCCGACACCGCCGTCCTCACGCAAACAAAAGCTGAGTACGAAAAGGTGAAGTAACGCCGCGCGCGTTCCCCATGGTCACGCTTCGGCGTTCGCTCGGTTGAGCAGCGCCTTCATGTACGCAAAACCAAGCGCGGTCTGTGTGTAGTTGCCGCCAACCATCGTCGGGCTGTGGTCCAGGATCACGATGCCGTCGAAGTTGACGTCGCGCAGCGCCTTCATGATCTTCCACATGTCGTAGTAGCCGTTGTCCATGAAGGTCTCGACGAAATGCGGCAACGGCGCGTTGACGTTGCGGAAATGGATCTTCCAGATCTTGCCGGCGCCAAAAGACCGGATCATCTCCTCCGGATCCTTGCCGGTGAGCTTTTTTCCTCCTTCGAGCCACGTCCCGCAGCACAGGCAGATACCGACGTTCGGACTGTTCGCGATCGCCATTGCACGCTTGTAGCCTTCGAAGTTGCCAAAGATGCAGCGCGGCACGCCGGCCAGCACCGGTACCGGCGGATCGTCGGGGTGAATGCCGATCCTGACTCTCGCCTCTTCCGCCACCGGAGCCACCTGTTTGATGAAGTACGTGTAATTTTCCCAGATCTCGTCCCTGGTGAACTCGCGTCCGTGCGAGAGCGGCCCGGTAAAGACCTTGCCGTCCCAATTCCCGCGCGCCTCCGGGCTGTTCTGATCGAACTCGCGAGCCGACGCGCCCCGGACCATCGCCCGGCCGCTCGTCCAGATGCCGTTGCCCATGTGCGCATAAGTGGTGTAGCCGATGCCGGCCTTTCCGAGATTGCGCAGGTATTGTTTGTACGCCTCGATCTTCTCGTCCCGGCCGGGGAGGTTGAGGGTGACCTCGGGGATGTTGTGGACGCTCGTGTTGCCGATGTTCCACACGGTGATCCCGGCGTCCGCGTAGCGCTTCTTGATCTGCATGAAGCCCTCGGCGGTGCGGAGCTCCGGCGGCGCGCCGACGCTCACATACTGAGCGTCGAGCTGTTTGAGGAACAGAAGCTGTTCGTCGGTTGGATTCGCTGTGGACTGCACACACAGCTTGACGCCCGACGGCCCCCTCGGCTCCGCCTCCGCCGAGTGACCGGGGAGCGCGGCGGCTCCCAGCGTGCCGATCGCCATGCGGGCGAAGTCCCTTCGGCCGATCTCTGTGTCAGTGGTACGGTTACTCATGCGATGGTTCCTCCCGATCGAGGGTGTCAGACGCCGAACTGACGAAGGTGATGGTCCATGTGCAGGTACGCCCAGCGGAGCCAGGCGGCCTGCGACATCCTGCCAAAAATTGGATGCACCGGCCAGTCGAGTCCTTTCTCTCGCGTTGCGACGAGTTCGAGGAGCGCCTCGAACTCGGCGACGTCCGCGGCAAAGTCGACCGGCCTGGTTCCACCAGACTGCTGATCGACCTCGGGGCGTGTCTGAATTCCAGGCGGCCACCGCAGGGGCGCGTACAGTGCGATCCATTTCACCAACGTTCGTTGCAGGCGGCCACTGGCGTCGCTGGCGAGCTTCTCACCGGTTGCGATCCGGAAGGAATCGGAGAGATGGCAGATCATCTGGTGCGCCGACATCCGTCCCCAGCGCCTGACGCTGTCCGGACGCACCGATCGCAGCCTGCGAACGACCTCCGTCTTACAGCGCTGTCGTGCGAGCGTCTTCATGATTCGGACACGTCCGACCGGATGGCCGCCACCCTCGATCGATGGACGCGGAATTTACGAGCCGATCAGCCGCTCCCCACCAGCCTTGCGGAATGCGTCGAGCGCTCGCTGGCGGCCCGCCTCCGCCTTCTCCAGAAGCCCGAGGAACGTGGCATCGCCGCGCAACGCGTCGAACTGCCGGCGGTCCGAGAGTGTCGGGACAGCGAAGTAGCCCTTGGCAACCGCACGCTGCAAGTAGCCGAGCCCGCGCTGATGCTCGCCGACGTCGCAGAGCATCCATCCCTCCTGGAAAATCGCCTCCGGATCGTCCTGGATTTTTAACGACGTGAACGTAGACATGCGGACGGCCATGTCCGCGGTACGGCGATCCAGCCACGTCATCAGATAGTCGATCCACGATTGAAAAGTCGGAATGCGGGGTGACCCCCGCATCGCGAGCAGCTTCTGGCGCGCTTCGTCGCGGCGGCCGGCCAGTCCCAGTCCAATGACCCGAATGCCATCGTCGGCACCGGCGACCACGCGCGGAGATTCGAGGGCGGAGCCGCTCGATTTCGCCCGCCATGAGCAGCGTCTGGTCGAAGCTCGTGGGGACGTTGGGATCGAGCCGGCGGGCCTCGGCGTGCGCGGCGATGGATTGTTCGTACAGTCCACAATAGCGGCACGCGTGGACGAGCCCCGCGAACAGCTCCGGATCGTTGCCGTGACGGTTGGCCTCGCCGAGCAGGCGCACGAGTGCTCCATGCGCCTGACCCATGTCGGCCTCCAGGTTCGCGTAGAACTTGTGGGCGATCGACAGCTGGGGGCTCAAGGCGAGGGCGCGACGGAACGCGTCCTCGGCGCGGATCTCGCTGTCGGGCGCGGCCTCGATGTACTTCCCGATCACGCGATGGCAGCGGCCGAGGTGAGCCCAGGCGGGAGCGAACCGTGGGTCCAACTCGAGGCAGCGCTGATACAAGTCGCGCGCGCCCGGAAGCCCCTCGTAGGTGCGAGCGAGCTCGTTCGCGCGGAGGTAGAGCTCATAGGCGCGCGCGTCGTGCGGGCTGTCGGGCGTCGGCGAGGCTGTGCCGCCCGACAGCGGAACGGCAAGCGCGTCCGAGACGCGCCGGGCGATGTCGTCCTGAAGACGGAACAGATCACCCATCGACGACTGGACGGTGTGCGATGTCAGCAGCGTGCCTGCTGGCGCCTCGATGAGCTGCGTCGTGGCCCGCAGCTGATCGCCGGAGCGCAGAAGCGTTCCCATGACCACGCGGTCGACATCGGCTTCCGCCGCCAAGGCCTTGAGCTCCGGGGTCTCCCCGCCGAAGCGCGCGGCGACGACGCTGGAACGCACGATCAGGGATGCGTTTCCCGACAACGACGTCGCGATCGCGTCGGGCAGGCTGAAGGCGAGAAAGTCCGTCTCTGGATCGGATCGCAGCACCCGGAACGGCAGCACGACCAGGCGGGTGAGCGGACGCGCCAGGTTTGATGTGGCGCCGCCGTCCACAGCGCGTATCGCTCGAAGCTCCTGGGCCATCGCCTCCGCCGAGGCGGGCCGTTCCGCGGGCCTCTTGGCCATGGCCCGGCGAATCACGCGGTCCACGGCAGCCACCGCCGGAGATCCGGTGAGCGCCGGCGGCTGCTCGTACCGCGTCGCGTGCAGGACTTCGACGATGGTACGACCGCCGAAGGCGGGGCGTCCGGCAAGCATCTCGAAGAGGATGGCGCCCGCGGCGAAGAGGTCGCTGCGCGTGTGGACCGACTCGCCGGTCACCTGCTCCGGCGCCATGTACCGCGGCGTGCCCATGACGATCCCGGTGCGCGTCAGCCCCGCAGCCGGGCTGAGCGCTCCGTTCACTTCCGGCCGCGCAAGGCCGAAGTCGAGCAGCTTCACGCCGTGGACGGTCAGGAATACGTTGGACGGCTTCAGGTCGCGGTGGACGATCCCTCGAGCGTGCAACGCGGAGAGCGCGGCGAGGATCCCCAGACCGATCGGCAGCGCGTCCGAGGGGCTCAACGGTCCTCGTCGCAGCCGCTCGGCCAGCGCTTCGCCTTCCAGAAGCTCCATCGCGATGAACAGCCGGCCCCCGTCCTCGCCGACTTCATAGATCTGGCAGATGTTCGGATGGTTGACGCTCGCCGCGGCCCTGGCCTCGCGCCACAGGCGCTGCCGCGCCGTCTCGTCGCTGTCAGGCGCCGACAGCGTCTTCACGGCGATCGTGCGCTCGAGCCGATCGTCGCGCGCGGCGTAGACGACGCCCATGCCGCCTTCTCCGAGCTTGCGTTCGATCGCATAGCGGCCAATCCGAGCCGGCAGGAGCTCTCCAGTGGGAGCGCTCGGGGCGTCCGAAGCCGGATCCGGGGATGCCGCGCCCGTCAGCCACTCGTAGAGTGCGCGGAAGCCACCCCGGGACGGGTTGTGAGCCTGCTTATCTACCACGCGAACGCCGATCATACCCCCGGACGGCAGACGGATCTTCTGTTGTCCCATCGGTCGTCATCGCACGTGCTCGGGAACCTCACGCGCCACACCTGATATACGCGGCGGAAGCCAGTAGTTCGACAGCACCACTGTTTGGCACGCAAGTTTGGCCGGTGAGGCAGTTCTTCGTTACAATGAGGGTTCGTCTCTCACCCGAACGGGCCTGTAGCGCAGTTGGGAGCGCGCCTGAATGGCATTCAGGAGGTCACCGGTTCGATCCCGGTCAGGTCCACCATCTACAAGTCGTTGATTTTAAACCACTGAGATCGTCAAGCCACTTCATTGATCGAACCGCTGGTTGTTGGAGATCTCATTGTGCAGCGGTTTCCTGAACCGCTGCCTCCGCAGAGGTGCGGACCCCGTGACGGCTCCGTTGTCTGGCCGACGGTGAGGAGTGCCGACCGTTCCGTTACGTTGCCGTTCGAAGGCTATTGCTCCGAGGCTCTGGGTTCTTGTCACGCAGAACGAGTGCCACGGCGCACGACCATAGCTCCGACCACGCCCGACAAGATCGAGCCGCCCAGAATTCCGACTTGGCAGAGCGAGCAAGTTCGTACCGTCGAAGGCGAGCGTCGCGATAAACAGTGACATCGTGAATCCAATGCCACCCAGCCAGGCGCATCCGTGCAACGCCGTCCAATTGACGCCGTCTGGAAGCGACGCCAGTCGCAACCGAACCGCGGCCAGGGCGGCGACGGTAATCCCGAGTGGTTTCCCGATGGTCAATCCCAGAATCACGGCAAGGGCCACGTTGCCACCGCCCGATCCGCTCAGACCGACGCCCGCGTTGAGAATGCAAAGAGCGGCATCACCACAAAGGCCGAGAGCCCGTGAAGCGCGTGTTCCAGGCGAAGCATCATTCGTGCGCGTTCGGGGTCTGAGATGAGGCTCTTGCCCGTTCCCCCCGGCGCATTCAGGTACCCGAGGGGTACCAGGAAGGTCCAGCG